>JAAEPH010000483.1 GCA_024232855.1 Gammaproteobacteria bacterium | reverse complement strand
ATGTTGGGATTGTCGATCTGAAATCCCGGGTCTATGTAAACCAGTCCGAGCCTGGCGAGGCCCGCGCAGCTGGAAGCAATTCGGGCGCAGGCGGCAACGCGCCTTTCTTTATAGTTGCTAATTCGCCAGGCACACGACCGATTTCTATGTAAATCGATCGAGTGAATCAATAGATTCGTGATTCGATTGTGCTTTTCTCTCCAGCCTTAGCCTGCAGCACCGTGAGAGTAATCGAAAATAATCCATGGCAGGCGCTTGCGAGCGAGGAAGCAAGCAACTTTACTTGATTCCATGGATTATCTTTCGCTTGTTCGCTAGAGGTGGTTGCGTGTCAACTTCGGTTCGGTATCAATACAATCTTGGCAGCAGGCGTATTACCCGCAGCTAGATCGGAAAACGCCGCTGCGCCTTCGCTGAGCGGACGCTGCTCTATCCAGTCCAGTGAACCCAACGCGCCCGAGTACAACGCGTTTACCGTGGCCCTGACATCCACCATGGTGTAGGTGTAACAACCGATGAATGTGACTTCCTGCAAGGTGAACTTACGCACGTCGAGCCCGCCGTTGTTATCCATCAAGCCGATATGCACCACGACTCCGCCGGGTTTGACTGCCTTCGATGCCGCTTCGCGCGTGGCGGCGCCACCCACCGCATCGATGACGACGTCCCAGCTATCGGCCTCGGGCGCCGCATCGCTCCGCGGATCATAGACTTCACAGGAGCCGGTTCGTTCGACCGTCTGGCGGCGGAGTTGATTGGTTTCGCCGAGACGAATATTACGACAGCCGTGACTGTAGAGGATCAACGCCACCGAAATACCGATTGCTCCGCCGCCGAGGACCAGTACTCGAGAATCCGCCATTGGTTTCCGACCCAGTCTCTCGCCTTCCAGTACGGCGTGCATCGCCGTAGCGACCGGTTCGGTCAGCGCGGCGTGGGCATAGCTCATGTCACCGGGAATGCTGACCAGGTTACGTTCAGGCATCCTGAGCAGCTCGGAAAACGCTCCCTGCCGCGGTTGCATGCTGATAATCTGGCGCGAGCGACACAGATTGGTCCGACCGCTAAGACAGTCGTCGCACTGACCGCAGGTGACGAGCGGGTTAACCACCACTCGCTGGCCCTTGCGGCTGCCGCTGACGACTTCGCCACTCACTTCGTGACCGAGGATAAGCGGCGCCGAACGCCGTTCGTCATGGCCGTAATAGGCGTGCATATCGGAACCGCAGATACCGCTGGCTTCAACTCGGATGAGCGCTTCGCCGGCTTCCGGCTTCGGATCGGGTTCGTCCCGATACTCGAGCTCCATGGGTGAGGTATAAACCAGTGCCTTCATATCTAATCCGGGTATTTTACCAGTATCCCGAGCGATGCGATACGGCGTACCGGCGCAGGACAGATGCGTCTGGACGCCGGGCTGGACTGAGGGCCATAGCCGTAGCTATGGCTCGAACCGTGCCGGGAGCGGCGAAGGCCAAGTTCAGGCGCATCTGGACAAGTCAGCGCCGGGATAGGACTCGAGCCGATTACTAAATGTACTCTGAGTTTTGGTTTTGAATACAGCATTTAAAAAACTAATCAATCTGTTGTGAATAGGCTCGAGTCCGACAGGTGACATATCCGGATTTACCTCTACTTTGCGGTAAATCCACCATCGACAGCGATAATCTGCCCGGTGATGTAGTTGGCGGCGGCCGACGCCAGAAAAACGGTGACGCCGTCCAGATCGGATAACTCACCATTCCGACCCATTGCGGTCATGCTCGCGTTGTGCGCCAGTAGCTCCGAATTTTCGTAGACCTTGCGGGTCAGCTCGGTCGGGAAAAAGCCCGGCGCGACGGCATTACTGACAATGCCGAACGACGACCATGCTTCCGCCATGGCACGCGTCAATTGCGCAATCCCGCCCTTGGACGCGCCGTAGGCAATGCTATTGGCGAAGGCGCGAAAAGATTGCAGCGAGGCGACGTTAATGATGTTGCCCCGACCTTTGCTTTTCATTCCAGGAATACAATGCCGCGCCAGAAAGAACGGTGTCGATAAATTGATATCCAGTGTCTGCTGCCAACTGGCTTCGCTGATTTCATCCCAGGGTTCACGCAGGTTGATACCGGCCGCATTGATCAGTATATCCGGCGCACCGAACGCCTCCGAAGCCTCGGCAACGACATCGCCGAGCGTAGAACGATCGAGCAGATCAGCCGCAATTGAGGCACCGCGGCCGCCACCCTCGGCTTTTATCTGCTCCATTGCCTCGGCCAGTGCGGCCTCGTTTCGACCCACCAACACAACCTCGGCACCGGCTTGCGAAAGCGCCAGCGCCATGCGCCGGCCGATCCCGGAGCTGCCACCGGTGCACAATGCAACCCTGCCGCTTAGATCGAACAGTTGTCGGATGTTGTCCCGCACCTGTCTACTCGATTCGGCTGCCGAAATATCCGTGCCTAGCCCAGTTCGCCCAGGTTGAAAGCTTCATCGGGGAAGTATTTCGCCAGACGAATATCGCCGGCACGGGCGTGGCCTTCCATGCCCTCGCTTCGCGAAATCCGGGCACAGGCCGCTCCCACCTCGCGGGTTGCTTCCCGGGTCTGGCGTTGATAGGTAACCACCTTGATGAATTTGGCAGCACTCAGGCCGCCGGTGTAGCGCCCTGCACCCTTGGTCGGCAGAATATGATTGGTGCCCGAACACTTGTCACCGAAAGAAACCGTGGCCTCTTCACCAACGAACAGGGAACCGTAGTTCTTCAGTCGACCGAGCCACCAATCCAGGTCTTTGGCCTGGACTTCGAGGTGTTCGCCTGCATATTGATCACTGATCCTGGCGACTTCCTCGCGAGAATCACAGAGGATGACCTCACCGTAGTCGCGCCAGGCGGCGGTAGCTGCCTCGCGTTGAACCTGGGGTAGCGAATCGACGTGCTTCGGCATGATATCGATAACCTTTTGCGCCAGTTCGCGGGACTCGGTAAACAGCCAGGCGGGAGAATCCGGGCCGTGTTCTGCCTGGCCAGCCAGGTCGCTGGCGACGATTTCGGGGTCTGCGGTTTCATCGGCAATGATCGCGATTTCAGTCGGTCCGGCAAACACGTCGATACCGACGCGACCGAACAACAGACGCTTGGCTTCAGCAACAAATCGGTTTCCGGGTCCAACCAGGATATCGGCCGGGTTTCCGGTAAACAGTCCGAATGCCATGGCCGCGACACCTTGCACGCCACCCATCGCCAGAATGGTATCGGCACCAGCCAGATCCATCGCGTAAACAATGGCCGGATGGATGCCTTTATCGCCATGGGGTACCGAACAGGCGATAACATTTTTAACGCCCGCAACCTTGGCGGTAGCGACACTCATGATTGCCGACGCAATATGAGCGTAGCGTCCGCCGGGTACGTAACAACCCGCGGTGGTCATCGGAATCAACTTCTGACCGGCAAACAGCCCCGGGCTCAGTTCGGTTTCAAATTCGACCATGCTATCGCGCTGGTGCTGGGCAAATCTGCTGACGCGATCGTAGGAAAACTTGATGTCGTCTTTTTCCTGTTGTGAAACTTTTGCTATTGCGGCATCGATTTGCTCGCGGGTCATAACCGGGTTGCCACCATCCCAGCCGTCCAACTGCTTGGCGTATTCCAGCGCTTTTTCTTCTCCACCCGCCTCAATTTCGTTCAGCATTTTGACGACAACCTCGCGGGTATTGTCTTCACCGGTAGCAGACGTCTTCACAGCCTTCTTGATATATTCGATTGCCATTGGTATCCTCACCCTAAAATGTAAGCGCTTACATTTTAGGGTGAATTCGGTCTATCAGTCAAACGAAATCAGGCTATTGGTGGACAATATCGCAAGTATTTGCCTGAAGGTTTCGCTATCAAATTGCCAAATTGTTAGAAAACCCAGATCGTAATTAAACAAATGCCGAAAAGACTAAAAGCAAAAAACAGCAACGCCGGATCGAGCCGTCAAAGAATCCTCACTGCAAAAAGCGTTTCCCTGGGCGATGTCGCGCAACATTCCGGTGTTTCCACGGCCACCGTTTCCAGGGTGATAAACAACCCCGAAAAAGTCGCCGCCAAGAGCCGGATTGCGGTAAATGCGTCGATCGAAGAGCTTGGTTACATCCCCGATGGCGCGGCCAGGGCACTGGCATCGCGCCACTCCGGAATTATCGGTGCCGTTGTACCGACCCTGGACAACGCGCTATTCGCGGCGGGTATACAAAGCTTACAGCGCAGGCTTAGGCAGCATGACTACACATTGATTGTCGCCAGTCACGAATACGACCTTGTCGAGGAGCTGAACGAGGTCAAGATGTTATTACGCCAGGGCGTAGATGCACTGTTGATGGTGGGGTCGCAACACGATCCGGCATTGCTGCAGTTGCTCGATGAAAAGCGCGTTCCCTACGTTAATTGCTGGGCCTGGGACTCCGACTCATCGCAGCCTTATATTGGTTTCGATAACAGAAAGGCCGCCAGAAAAATGGCCGACTATCTGCTCGAACTGGGTCATGTCAATCTGGCCATTATCGCTGGACGAACTGCCAACAATGACCGGGCAAGAGATCGCGTGCTGGGAATCAGGGACGCGATAGAAGCACGTAACCTGAAGCTGGCGACCGAAAACATAATTGAACGAAGCTATTCCGTTGAGCAGGGTCGCGATGCCATGCGGCAACTGTTGCAGATGGACAGATTGCCGACAGCTGTTTTATGCGGCAACGATATTCTGGCGATGGGGGCAGTGGCGGAATGCCAGTCAAACGGAATAAAGATTCCCGACGAGATTTCGATTGCCGGTTTCGATGATCTCGATATGAGTTCGCAAATAAACCCGACGCTGACTACCATACACGTGCCATCAGCCGAGATGGGTGAAAATGCGGCTGAGTATCTGGTGGCGCAAATCAGGCAGCAACCGCTTGAACCACCCGCTGAGATAGAGACCAAATTAATGGTAAGGGAAACTACGGCAAAGCCGCGGAGTAAACTCTGACCAGCAGAAGATAAAGTTGGAAAAGGCGAGTGATTTACTGCCTGAGCTTATCGAAACTCTGTCATGACGGGGATTCGCTGACAGTAGGCTGCGCAACTGTTTTGGATCGCTCTCGACCTCTGCTGCAGTCGATTTCTGTGTCTGCTCTCTCGATAAGCGGACTCCCATAAATCCCGCCGAGAGGCAGTCTCCGGCCACTATCCGTCATTGCGGCTCGTGGGCCGCAATGACTGTTGAGGGTCGTCTTCTGACGCTTGGCGAGTAGTGCTAAGTGTCAGCTTGTAACAGGCGGAGCAGTAAGTGGCCGTGGTGGCTTCGATGCCGACGGTATTGCAACCAGATTACTACTTTTTGCCCAGAATCATGTCGGCTGCCTTCTCCGCAATCATGATTGTCGGCGCGTTGGTATTGCCGGACACTATTTCCGGCATGATCGACGCATCGGCGACGCGTAAACCTTCGATTCCGTGCACGCGCAGTTGATGATCGACCACGGCCGCATCGTCGTTTCCCATCTTGCAGGTAGACGCCGGGTGATAAATCGTCTGGCTGTGGCGGCGTGCCGCATCGAGCAATTCCTCGTCGCTCTGGAATTCGCGCCCCGGCACGTATTCGTCGATGACGCAATTACGCAGGGCGGGGGCCTCGGCGATGCGGCGCGCGACCTTGATGCCGCCGATCGCAACCGCACAGTCGCGCTCGTCGGATAAATAATTCGGGTAAATTTTCGGGTAGGCCATCGGATCGCTGGTTTCGACCACGACTTCGCCGCGGCTGAAAGGACGCAGCTGGCATACCGACGACGTAAATGCCGAAAACGGGTGCACGCCGTCGCCGGGCTTGTCGGCCGAAAGCGGCTGCATGTGGAACTGGATGTCGGGACGCTCGACGTCTTCGCTGGAGCGCGTGAAGATCGCAACCTGGCTCGCCGCCAGCGTCAATGGACCGCTGCGCGTCAGCATGTACTGCATGCCAACCATCATGCGTTTTAACGGGTTGTTCAATTCATCGTTGAGGGTGCGCTTATTGGTCTTGAAAACCAGGCGTATCTGCAAATGGTCCTGCAGGTTCTTGCCGACGCCGGGCAACGCGTGGCGAGTATCGATGCCGGCCTGCTGCAGCCACGCCGGATCGCCGACGCCGGAATTCTGCAGGATTTGCGGTGAATTGATCGCGCCGGCGCTGAGAATGACCTCCGCGCTGGCGTTCGCGGTGTTGCGTTCGTGCCCGCGCCGGTAGTTGACCCCGGTGACGCGCTTGCCGTCGAAGGCGAGGCTGGTGACCTGGGCGCGGGTCACCACGCTGAGGTTGGCGCGGCCCCTGGCGGGGCGCAGGAAACTTTTCGCGGTACTCCAGCGGAACCCGTTATACGCGGTTTGCTGGAAATAACCGACGCCCTCCTGCTGGCTGCCGTTGTAGTCTTCGTTCAGCGGAATGCCGATTTCGGTGGCCGCCTGGATGAAATGTTCGGCGATCGGGCGCCGCAGGCGCAGGTCGGAAACCTTTTGCGGCCCGCCGATGGCGTGAAATGCATCGGCACCGCGCGAATTGTCTTCCGATTTTTTGAAGTACGCCAGCACCTCGTCGTAAGCCCATCCCGGGTTGCCGAGCTCGACCCAGCGATCGTAGTCCTCGGGCTGGCCGCGCACGTAAAGTAAACCGTTGAGCGCGCTGGAACCGCCGAGCACCTTGCCGCGCGGCCACTGCAGCTGGCGGTTGGCAATGCCGGGATCGGGTTCGGTCATGTAACACCAGTCGAAAGCCGGGTTGTGCATGGTCTTGAAATAACCGACCGGAATGTGCAGCCACGGGCTTAAGTCCTTACCGCCGGCCTCGAGTAACAGCACCTTGTGCGCCGAATTTGCCGACAGCCGATTGGCGAGCACGCAGCCAGCCGATCCGGCACCAACGACGATATAATCGAATTGATCCACGAGCCCCTTGTCGTTATACGTTTCGATTCGACGATACAATAAGTAAGGCTAAAAAGGAACAAATTTTCTCGTTTAAGCCCCT
The DNA here is from genome assembly GCA_024232855.1 of Gammaproteobacteria bacterium. Classification (GTDB taxonomy): domain Bacteria; phylum Pseudomonadota; class Gammaproteobacteria. Next base: position 30,967 of record JAAEPH010000483.1, on the reverse strand, counting down.
TTTGCAAGTCTATTAGTTGGTTCTATTCTGAATAGCTCCACCAAATTGGGGTTTTTGGGTACCAAGCCTAGACGAAACATACTGTGTATTTAGTTCTGTTACTAAACCACAAAAAACTGTAAGATCGGGACCGGGAGTCTCATTTAAACTAAATTTTTCGATTTCCCTTATTCGATTGAAGCCGGATCGCCGGCCCAACAAGCTCCGGGGCGCTGCCTTCAGCCTCGCGACGCATAAACATGGCGAAGGCTTTTTAATTATGAGGAGTAGATATGATCAAGCTTAAATATATTGCTGCCAGTGCAGCAGCCTTGACCCTCATGGCATCGTCTGCCATGGCGGCTGACAAGGTCTTGCGTATCCAGTCGGTGCTACCCACCTCAGCTGACGAAGTCGTTATGTTGAAGGAGTTCGGTAAAGACGTCGCAGCGCTGACCAATGGGTCGCTCACCGTCGAAGTACTGCCGGCAGGCGCTGTTGTCGGACCACGAGACATCATTGATGCCGTTGACGCGGGGCTCGTTGAAGGTGGCTTTGCCTGGACACACTATTGGGGTGGCAAGCACGTTGCGGCTAACTTGTTCGGCGCGCCTGTTGCGGGCGCCGGTGTTGGTCTCGATAACATCGCGTTCCTGAGCTGGTTCCAGTACGGCGGTGGCAAGGAGCTGTATGACCGCCTGTGGGATGAAATGGGCGTGAACGTCAAAGGTTTCATGCTGCAGCCAGTGGGCCCTGAGGCACTCGGTTGGTTCCCAAAGCCGATCAAGTCGATGGATGACTTCCGTAAATTACGCTTCCGTGCACCTCCGGGCATGGTTGGTGCCGCATACGCTGAAATCGGTGTTCCAGCGGTTGCTATGGGCGGCGGCGACATCCTGCCAGCGCTTGAGAAAGGCACGATCGACGCAGCCGAGTGGTGCTGCCCCAAGCCAGACTCCGTCTTTGGTTTCCAGAAAGTGCTAAAGCACTACTACCTCCAGGGTCTGCACCAGGTGACCGTGAACGCGGACATGTATGTGAACGGCGATTTCTACAAGTCACTGAGCCCGATTGAGCAGAAAGCACTGGAAGTGGCGGCAAACGCGTCTCTGTCAAAATCCCTGTCCTACCGAATCTATGAGAACGGTAAAGCGCTGAAAGATCTGACGGATAATCACGGTGTTATCCTGGAAGATACGCCAGCGGATTACTTCACGGAGTACATGGCGGCAGCTAAAAAGTCGCTCGAAGCCGCTGCGGCAGAAAACAAGTTCTTCGCAGAAGTGTGGCAGTCGCAAAAGGATTTCGCCGACACCGTGGTACCATTCTGGGCGGGTGCACAGACCTCAAACGCAAGTTTGGGTCGCGCACACGCAGCAACTCTCAAATAAAAAAGACTTCGTTGCGAGGCCCATCGGGGCCTCGCTTCGAAGTTTCTGTAAGGGCCTTAGCCCTGCTTGAATAATGAGAGCCCGAAATAGGCACAAACATAAAAGGGGAGAATGGGCATGGCTGAAGAAGAGGTAAATCCAGAAGATCTCGAGATTGCGGACGAACTGATTGCGGAGCGTCGTGCCGAGTCCCCGGGTGAAACGCCAGAGGATATGACATCCTGGCAACGCCCGATAACCGCGGCGATTGACGTCATTAATTACCGGGCGGGTCAAATTATTGCCCTGCTCATGGTGCCGCTCATTGTCGTAGTGGTGCTCGAAGTCATTTCACGAAACTCCTTTGCGATCTTGCAAGATGCCGGGTTCGAAAATCTCGCCCGAACCCTTGGACTTGGCCCCACGCTCTGGGTGTATGACACCAGTCGTATGATAGCCGGGGTACTCTTCATGGCGGCCGCGGGCTATGGTCTGATGCGCGGGGTTCATATCCGCGCCGACTTCCTCTACCGAAATTGGTCGGCAAAGACACAAGCGACAGTGGACGCATCACTGTACCTCCTGTTCTTTATGCCTTCGATGATCTTCTTTACCATTATCGCCTCAGAGTTCTGGTGGCTCGCCTTTTCAAGGGGTGAAACCATGCAGGTCGACAGTGCCTGGGGACCACTTTTGTGGCCCGCGCGCATAGCGATGCCAGTCGGTGCCTTCCTCTTGATGCTGCAAGGCCTCCCTGAAATTTTCCGCGCATTTCACAAGATGGGTAAAGAGCGAGAACGCTGGTTCGTACGGGCCTTGCCTGTCTATTTGATCGCACTGATCTGGCTCGTTCTGGCGGTGTTCCAACCGGGCATGGTCCCCGGTGGCGAATCGTTTTCCGACCTCATGTCGGCCCGACCGAACATGGACAAGGCTACCATCGGATTGATCATGCTAACAGCCATGCTCTTAGTGATCTTTATCGGCTTTCCAATTGCGTTCACGTTGATCTTCCTCGCATTTGTCTTCGGTATTTGGGGCGCCAACTTCAAGTTGACCACGCTGTTGATGACCCTGAACACAAACTCCACCATGTTGAACGATCAGCTCATGGCGGTGCCTCTCTTTGTCCTGATGGGGATCGTAATGGAAGCGGCGGGCTTGATGGACCGGTTGTTTGCGTCGATCCAGATGATCATGTCGCGCGTCCGCGGTGCGCTGTTCATCGCCGTGCTGATCGTATCCACAATTTTTGCAGCAGCCACTGGCATCGTGGGCGCTTCAGTGACCCTGCTGGGGATCATGGCTGGCGCGACCATGACCAGATCCGGCTATGATGTCAAGCTTGCGGCCGGAACCATCACCGCCGGCGGCACACTGGGCATTCTGATACCTCCCTCGATTATGCTGATCGTCATGGGGCCTGTTCTGGAAGTTTCAACGCTTGACCTCTTCCGTGGAGCCTTTATTCCCGGCGCCCTGCTGGCTACCCTTTACCTGCTCTACACGCTTGGACGCTGCTGGCTGAATCCGGACCTCGGGCCAATTTTGTCAGAAGAGGATCAACCCAAAACGTCCGCATTTTATGGCGCTGAGGTAGCGCTGATCTGCCTGGGCGTTTTAACTGTTTGCCGAGTCTTTGGCCTGGCCATGGGCGGTGCTTTTGGCGGTGTGATGCCATTTGGCGGCTTGATCGTTTTGGCCATTACCTGTGCCGTCGCCTATACCGCATACCGTCGTTTGAATGTACTCAGGATCGTGCTTCCGATCACGGTGATCTTCCACCTCTATATGATCTCTGCGAATATGGGTGAGGATGGTAGCCTGCCGATCTGGTCGATCACCTTTGCTGCATTTACCGTGCTTTTGGCGTATCTGGGACCGCCGATTTATAGCGCTTCGGCTGACAGTGAGTTCCATTTTTCGGATCTCTGGGATGAGTTCTTTGCGGGGCTCATGCCTCCGACAATCCTGATTTCTTTTGCTTTGGGGTCGATTCTCCTTGGCCTGGCAACACCGGCTGAAGCCGCAGCGATGGGCGCCTTTGGTGCCATCTTGTTATCTGTCGTTTACGGCAAGTTCACCATTCCGAGTTTCTTTGACAGTCTGACCAAAGCCCTGGAGATCACGGTTTTGATTATGTTCCTGGTTGCCGCATCGAACTTCTTTGGCGCCGAATTCAGTTTCTTGGGCACGCCAAAGATGATGACTGAGTTGCTACTTGGCCTCGACATGTCGCCTTACTTGATACTGTTATTGGTCATGGCATTGATCTTCCTGCTCGGATGGCCACTGGAGTGGGTACCCATCGTTCTGATCGTTGTGCCAATTTTGCTGCCGACGGTCGCAGGATTGGACATCCACGGGCTGGATCGCTACGACCTGATGGTCTGGTTTGGCATTCTGGTCGCGGTGAACCTGCAGACAGCCTGGCTATCCCCACCTGTGGCCTTGTCAGCCTACTTTCTGAAGGGGGTCGTGCCGGATTGGGATCTCAGGGACATTTACCTGGGCATGATGCAGTTCATGCTGATTCAACTCTTCGGTCTCATCCTGCTGTTTGCCTTCCCGCAACTGGTGCTTTGGCTACCCAAAGTAATGTCTGGTGGGTAAATCATGGTGCATCTCCTTAGATCTACCTTTTCATGGGCAAGCGCCCGGCATGCTGATATCTATCCTGACAAAGGCCGACACGTATGAAACGCGAACGCGGTTCCACGATCGAGCGGGTGCTCGATATTCTCGACACCGTCGCCGCATCGACGAAGCCGCTTAGCGCAACCGAGATCAACGAGGTGCTGAACCTGCCCAAGGCAACCGCGCACCGGCTCTGCGCCAAGCTCGAAGCGCGGGGATACCTGCTCAAGAGAATCGATGGTAAAAGTTATCAGGCCGGCAATCGCCTTTTTGATGTTGCTGTCGGAGTCCTGGCCAACTCTCGTTTCGGTGCCACACGCCACGCAATACTGACCGAACTGTCAGAGAAGGTCGGTGAAACCTGCAATATCGCCTACCCCGATGGTCTGTACATGGCCTACTCTGATCGCGTTGAAACCCAGGCACCATTGCGGCTGCAGTTTTCAATCGGGATGCGGGTTCCACTTTACTGCACCGCGAGCGGCAAACTTTACCTGAGTACGCTGCCAAAATCCCGGCGCAAGGCGGTAATCAATAAGCTAAAGCTTGAGGCTCGCGCAAAAAACACGATTACCGATCCCGACATGCTGCTCGCCGAAATCGATAATATCGAACGGCAACAGTTCTCTATCGACAACCAGGAATTTTATGATGATGTTGTCGCCATCGCGGTACCTATCAAGGACAAGCGAGGCAGATTTTATAGTTCGCTCGCGATCCAGGCTCCGGCGTCGCGTATCTCCATCAATCAAAGTGAACGCTACCTGCCATTGTTGCGTAAGGCTGCCAACGATTTAGCGATGCTGGCCGAAGACGAGTAACAGGGAAAAATCCAGACAAGCCTGGCGTCAGGATGGAGCAATGAGCTTTCGAATTCTTACCACTGAAATCGCTCACGAAACCAATACCTTCAGCCGCATCCCTACCGATGAACAGGCGTTTCGTGACGGTCATTTCAAGATCGGTAATTGAACCTCTGACTGGGAAGGACAAGATTCGAGTGTTCCCTCGATCAAGAGTCTATACCCGAGGGTGGAAAAACGCCCGTTCTAGCCCGCATCGCTCACCAGGGGGCGGGATGGCGGTTCTCGGCTCCTGCCTCCACCGCATTCGTGCTTCCTTGCACATCATCGCGCAGGGCTTTGGATTCACAAGGGAATTTCTGAAGGAGCGGAATAACAGTGCGTAACCCGCCTGAAGAAAATTCCTTGTGAATTCAAAGAACAAGCGAGGGCCCGTCATCCTGGTGAGCGATGCGGGTTAACGTGATGCCGATTGCGCCAGCAGCACCCCGATCGCAACCAGCGCGGCGCCCGCCGCCTGCCCCCAGTTCCAGGATTCACCGAGAAACAGCACGACGGCAACCATGACGTAAAACGGCACTGCATTCACGTGCAGCGACGCGAGCAGGATTCCCAGGCCGGCGGCGCCCCTGATCCACATGAACTGGGCCAGCGCAAGCGAGGCGATCGAAGTAAACAACAGCAACAGGACATGACGCGAGTCGTGTATTCCGATTGCCGTTCCGGGAATATCGATCAACAGCATGAGCAGGTACACGGCCAGTACCACAAGGAGGCTACCGCAGAGCGTGATCGTGGTCTGCCCGACAAAGGAGAGCGAACGAAAACCCCGCGTCGTGGCGCGTGTCGCCCAGGCAAACAGAACAACCGAGAACAGGCACAGCAGGCTGCCCCAGCCGAAGTTTCCCTCGCCCATTCGCGCTCCTGTGGCGAGCAAACCGCCCAGCAGCGCAAACACGATGCCGCTGACAAGCCGCGGACGCAGACGCCGCCCGTCGAGAGTCACTTCCAGCAGCGCACCGACGATCGGCATCATCGATGCGGCGATCGCCGGGGTCACCGCATCGGACATGCTCTGACCGACCAGGAACATGATCGAGCCGAGACCAAAACCAACGCCACCTACACGGACCCCACCCAGCCAGTCGGCCGAGCGAATTCGTGCAGGCCCGTCGAGGTAAAGCCAGAACAGGAACAGGGCGCCGACCGCGATGAGCTGGCGCACCAGCACCAGCGCGACGGTACCCCAGCTCTGCAGCATTAATTCCGCGACCGGAAACGCAAATGACCACATCACCATCGCCGAAAAACAGGTGAGGTTGGAAACGACAACGCCGGGGCGCGGCGTGATCAGAAGCTCTGCTTTGCTGGACATGGCACCCAAATTGAATGACCGGACCGGGGACAGCTTGCGCGAATGCACCACCCCGGCACGTTCAGCGGATTATTAGCGCATCGATGCCGAAACGCCAGCAGTTTGTCTGCGTCGTTTTACGCCCGAAGAAAAACATAGATATAACCCTAGAAAACGCAGTAGGATCACGAAAGTCTGCACACCAAAAGTAGGCGCTTTAGGCGAGCGATTGATTCATCTAGCTATATGCTACCTAAATCAATCGCTCGCCTCATGGCGCCTACTTTTGGTGCACATCTTTTTCGCGCCCTACGGCGTTTTCTAGGATAACGGGTGCGAATTCGTATGCAGCGGTGGGGGAAATATACTTTATGCTGTTTTCAGCGGATTACCACCTTGATTATTGACTGGGGCCGGCTAATGGGCGTCACCCTGATTCTTCAGGACTCGACAGGAAACCCTTCCAGTTTCCACTCGGGAAGGCCGCCATCCAGGCGCCGCGCAGTCATGCCCTTGTCGCGCAACCTGGCCACCGCATCGAAGGCAAGCACGCAATGTGGTCCACGGCAGTAGGCGACAATCTCATGTTCTGGATTCTATTGATTGAGATGCTTTTCCAGTTCATTCAGAGGGATATTGATGGCGCCGGGCAGGTGCCCCGCCGCGTACTCCTCCGCCGGGCGTACATCGAGCACGGTAACAAGCCCCTCTCTGGCTCGGTCAAGCAATTCGCTGGCCGGAACCGGTTCCAGGCTATCCTTGACGGTCAGGTAATCATCCACAAGACGATCCACATCGGCCACGCGCCGCTCCGCCACGTCCCGCAATGACCCGAGTAGCGCCACGACATCCAGGCCACTCAATCGATAGTAGACCTTGTGCCCCTGTTTGCGATTAGCCACCAGGCCAGCCTGTCTAAGCTGTTGCAGATGCTGGGAGGTATTGGCCACGGTCAGGCCGGAAATCCGCGACAAGGCTTCCACGCTGCGCTCACCCTGCGCGAGAAACTCCAGTAGTTCCAGCCGGTAACCATTACTCATCGCCTTCGCAACACGTGCAAACTGGCTGAAAAGGTCGTGCTTGAAATTGCCCATTGAAATATTGGCCCTTTGTATTTCAATTATTCAATTAATCTATTGAATTAACGATTAATTTGGGAATTATTACAAACACTGAACTCGAGGAAAGTAAAGGATGCGCTGGAACGACTGGATTCTAGGCAATGCGCTCCCTGTTCGGCCAGGCTTTTCTTTCGGCATATTCGCGCTCATGGCGCTATGAGCAATCCTTTCACCCCGTCGGACGCTTACCGTTTCCAGAGGACTTCGCTGCGTTGACGAGCTAACTGAACTCGCAATTATGAAATTGAAACAGCACTAGCCGTGAATGCGACAAGCCGGAATAAGACACTTTTGGCCTACAGTGCCCGCTCGAATGGCGCGACCTATCAGGATCTCCTGCCGGGACGCTATCGGGGCTGGGTCATGGCGCTGTCCATGGCGGCTTTTACCCTGGCCTTTCTCGGTTGGCTGAATGAATCGTGGTTCTATCTGTACGACAATCCCGCCTGGCTCAATCGCTATACCGAATATGCGATTATTCTTGCATTTGGGCTTTGGCGTATCCGTGCGGAACGAAACCCCTATACGCGCAAGCGCCTGATCATTCTGGTATCGGTTGTCACCGGATTCTGGTGGCTGATCCCCTTGCTCAGGCCGATGTTCGAGCCCTACATGGGTTTCGTCTGGAGCCAACCGGTTTTTCCTGCCCTGCATACCCCGGGAACCCTTAGCTTCTTTTTCACCTTGCTGCTGGTGTTCCTGTTTGGGCGTCGCATCATCTGTGGTTTCGGCTGCCCCTGTGTCGGTATCCGTGAAACTGTGGGGTTTCCGTTCCGCCGCTTCTCTTTACGCGGCGACTGGGCCTGGCGGCTGCGTCATACCAAGTGGTTTTTTCTGGTCTGGTATGTGGGTGTAATGGTGGCGACCCAATTTCCGCCCAATACATGGACAACTACCCTGGTCGACATGTTCGCACTGGTGGTGGGCCTCACCTACTTCGGCAGTTTTTTCATCGTTCCCATCGTCGGCAACCGTTTCTACTGTCGCTACCTCTGCCCCTATGGCGCCACATTCGGCCTGCTCAATCATGCCGGTTTCTATGACATCGAGATGGACACCCGGCTTTGCGTCGATTGCCAGCGTTGCGAACAGGTCTGTGACATGGGTATCCCGGTATGGCGGCAGGGCAAGGCGACCGGCAAGATCACCGGTCTCGAGGACTGCATGGGCTGCGCCCGCTGCATTACCTCCTGCCCCACCGATGCGCTCGAGATTCGCGATGCACGTAATCTGTTTCGACCCCAGCTGCGCCAGGATGCCAGCCATTTACTAAAGCGCAAGCCAATGGCTTCCAGACCCCGGGTAACACCGCCGCCGCGTCCACCTGTCGTCCGTTTGAGCGATTGGCGCGAGGCAGAACAGCCCCTCTCTACAGAGAGCCTGCGGCTTCAGGCCGAACGCTGTCTCGATTGCGGCGTTCCCGGTTGTCGCAATGCCTGCCCCCTCGGTAACTTCATCCCCGACTGGCTGGAAGCCGCCGCCCGTGGAGACTGGCAACACGCCGGAGACCTGGTTCATGCCACCTCACCGCTGCCCGAGGTTTGTGGAACGATTTGTCCCCGGCACCGTCTTTGCGAAGGGGCCTGCGCAGTGACGACCTGCTTCAACCATCCGCCTACGAACGACCGCCCTATCCGATGACTAGTCTGTGGCCAATAGAGCGCATTGGTTTTTACGAAGGCCAGGCGTCAGCCTTCTATAACGTCTCTGCGATAGAGCGGGATTATTTCGAGATGTGGTATTTCGATAACCTGGGGGCATATAAATCAGCCGCGCACGGAAACCTGGAAGGGGTTGAGCAAGGACACCGCAAAATGGAGGCCGCACTGGAAAGTATCGGCAACAAAGCCCGCGAGATACGAGATATTTCCGAAACAGAGCGCAAAGCGGGTATCGAACCTGAACCTTCCGGGCTCTGGCAGACGGGTGCGTACACCGACTACAATCGGGAGCACAACTGATGGCGGCAGCCGTCATTTATCGGATCAGGTATATAGTCTGCCTGTTGAGCATGCTCAGCCTGGCTGTTCACACTGCCCTGGCCAACGAGATTCCCGCACAGGGTCCATTTACGGATAGCGAGTGCGTCAGCTGTCATTCAGATCGGAATCCTGAGCTGATCAGACAATGGCGTAACGGTCCGCATGACCCTGCCTCCGGGGTTGGTTGTAGCAGCTGTCACGGTAGTCTCCATGCGGATGCGAACGTAAAAGCAAGAAAAAACCAGGGCTGTACGAATTGCCACGAAGGCCCCGCCAGTCACAGTTACTCGAAATCGAAACACGGTGTCCTCAACCGCATCGAAGCGCACGAACAGGATTGGCGAAAACCCTTGAAGAGCGGTAATTATCGCGCCCCCGGTTCCGCTTACTGTCATCTACATGACGGCGATCATGACGACACCATGTCGGCTGATCGCGGTCCCGAAGTACGCCAATGGATCTGTGTCGGCTGCCATAGTCCCCGTTATGTTCGCGAACAGTTTGCCAATGGTAGACGCCAGCTGGATATTGCCGATCTCAAGCTGACGGAAGGGAAACAACTGATCGCCTCCGCTGCTAATAGTCAAACCAAGGAGCTATCAAAATTACGGCAAAGCCTGATTTACCATCGCAGGAATGTTCTCTATGGCGTAGGCCATCAATCACCCGATTATCAATGGTGGCACGGTCAACCGGCACTCGATGGTGACTTAATCAGAATTCGTGACGCCATCGAGTAATCCCGGCGCATACGGTCCCGTTGAGAACGGCGGCATGTATCCGCCTGCTCTCATGATCGCCAACGCAAACACTTTGACTGCGCCGACCAGTCTTTCTATGATGGTTTCCTTCCTCACTGCACTATGGCTTGAAGATGCCCGATAAACCCCACGGCGAACTCACCACCCGTACCCTCGCCATGCCCGCCGACCAGAATCCGGCGGGCGACATCTTCGGCGGCTGGGTGCTGTCGCAAATGGATATCGCCGCCGGCATCTGCTCCAGCGAACGCGCGCAGTGCCGCACGGTCACCGTCGCGCTCGACGGCATGAACTTCATCCGCCCGGTCAAGGTGGGCGACATACTCTGCGTCTATACCGAAATTCAGGCCGTGGGCAATACTTCGCTCGACATTCACGTCGAGGCCTGGGTGCAACGCGACCGCTCGCGTAACACGGTCAAGGTAACCGAAGCCAAATTCAAGTTTGTCGCGCTCGGAGTCGATGGTCGGCCGCGCCAGCTACCAGCCGACTGACGGCTGAGGTCTCCCACGAGGCTGGACCATTCAGCCGTGTAGAGACTACTGTGAGATACATTTTCAAACTCCTCGAAGCCTAAATGTAAATTACCACGAGGAAGCAGACAGCCTCTCCTTTGCCTGGATTGCTTATCACATGATCCCGGTCCGCTCGATAATGAGCGGAATCTCCCTTTCCGAGCTTACTGCTTTCTGTACCTGACAGGACACGGACACCGCCCTTTACCACGGTCAGAAGCTCATGCGTGCCGTCAAAGTGAGCTGCACTGCGCAGTTCAGCCTTCGGACTGATGGTCAGCTCGTAAAACTCGACCGCTTTCTCTGTATTCAACGGTGAAAGAGTACGGATCGTACACAGGCTATCGGAGCGATACAGATAGGTGGGGTCATTATAGTGAATTATCTTGATAGACGATCCCAGCCAGGGTTCTTCAACAAGCTCGCCAATGGAAATTCTGAATGCCCTGGCGATTCGGCAAGTCACTTCCAGCGTCGGATTGGCTTTACCACGTTCGATCTGACTCAACATTGAACGGCTGACTCCGGAAAGCGCTGAAAGTTTCTCTAGCGTCCAGCCATGATTTTTGCGCAGGGATTTTACCCTTTGGCTCAACAACTGTGACAATAAATCAACGGCGAGCGTTTCTGGTTTTTTTCGAGTCAAAATTTGAGTTCCTTTATAATGGAGTTAAGTCCTGTAAGAAGGAATTTTTAATTCTACAATACCCGACCAAAATCCACCATAGCAAAACTCGAAGAGGGAAACAGGCATGAGCACGATGAAGGCGCTGGTCAAAAGAGAAGACGCGGAAGGACTGTGGCTGGAAGACGCGCCCATACCCGAGGTCGGCATCAATGACGTATTCATAAAAGTCATGCGTACCGCCATTTGCGGCACCGACTTGCATATTTACAATTGGGATGCCTGGGCTCGGAAAACTATTCCGGTGCCCATGGTCATCGGCCACGAATTTGTCGGTGAAGTGGTTTCAGTCGGCGAAAACGTGAATGACTTCCATCCCGGTGAAATCGTGTCGGGGGAAGGCCACGTGGTCTGTGGCCGTTGCCGCAATTGCATGGCCGGCAGGCGGCACCTGTGCGCCAATACCAGCGGTGTCGGGGTTAACCGGCAAGGGGCTTTCGCCGAGTATGTGAACTTGCCCATGTCTAACGTCTGGGTACACCGCCCCGGCATCGATCTGGATGTAGCCTCCCTGTTTGACCCCTTCGGCAATGCGGTGCATACGGCATTACAGTTCGATCTGTTTAATGAAGATGTTCTGATTACCGGGGCCGGCCCGATCGGCTGCATGGCGGCAGCGGTGTGCAAGCAAGCCGGCGCCCGTCACATTGTCGTCACGGACCTGAACCCGTCGCGGTTGGAAGTGGCGCGGCAACTGGGCGCAACACGCTGCGTCGATGCTCGCAGTGAAAAGCTCGGGGACGTGCAGAAGGCGCTGGGCATGCCGGAAGGCTTCGACGTTGGCCTGGAGATGTCCGGCAGTCCGCTGGCATTCAACGATATGATTTCCAACATGTGTCATGGCGGCAAGATTGCCCTGCTCGGCATCCCCACGGGGGACACGTCGATCGACTGGAATAGCGTTATCTTCAACATGCTGACAATCAAGGGCATCTATGGCAGGGAAATGTATGAAACCTGGTATCGGATGTCGGTGATGATCGAATCCGGCCTGGACATCGGTTCGATCATTACCCATCGACTTCCCTATACGGATTTTCGCAAGGGTTTTGAAGAAATGCGTGCAGGAAATGCCGGCAAAGTTGTTTTGAACTGGAGCCTGTAAACCTGACAGCTCAGCCGAATCCAGGGGAATGAGAAACCGGTTAGATCACAAGTCCAGCTCAAACCAGAGCGGCTGATGATCCGATCCCTGGGCTTCATTGTCGATCCAGGCGGCACGCACCTGTGCAGCGATGTTGCCACTTACAAAACCATAATCCAGGCGGCTGTCGTGAAAGGTGTCGTTACTCGGATCCGTCGGGCAGGTGACGCCACTGGCGATGTCATTGCCACCCTGTACCCAGGCATCGACAAAGCCGTCGACCCGGGCGATCCGCCCATAAACCGGATCGATCTGTCCGCAGAGAAGGTCGTACTCAGCCTCGTGGGGTTCCAGGTTAAAGTCGCCAAGCAAAATCGCTTCGTGCGGCATTGGCGGATTGGGGGCACTCGCCTGGTGCAGACGCGTATTCGGCCCCGAGGTCACACCGCCGGATGAAGGAGCATCACGAACGATTTCCAATATGGCTTCGATCTGCATTCGCCTCTCGGCATTGTAGCGCGGGCTGAGGTGGGTGACATAGATGCGCAGGGCGCCAGCGGAAGTTTCGACGATACCTTCGACGGCCACGCGTTGATCGTTCGGAAAATCGAGCGTCGCTATCTTTGGCAAAAGATGGTTCCGCGTCGCCATTATCGGCGTTTTACTCAGTATCATATTGCCGACCTGCTGCCTGCGATTGACAACGGAACCGTCCGACTGCCTGCTGCTGCCATCGATATCCATGCCCGCGCCATACACCCAGTAGTAATCCGGAAGCAGTCCTGCCAGTTCGGCCGGCTGGTCCACTATGTCGAGATGCGGCCAGTTGCGCTCGACTTCCTGCAGCCCGATAATATCGGCCCCTTCCACAGTCCGAGCGATCCTCTCGAGGTCATAGCTCAGATCTTTACCGCGAGAGAATTGAATGTTGTAGGTGACGATACGCATATTTTCGCTTCGCTCGAAATAATTACCGCCTGTTATCGCCTGACAGAAGTCAGGCCTTATTCCTCGGCAGGATTTATGAGTAACACGGGAATATTTGTTTTCTGGGCTATCTCGTCGGCTATGCCTCTAAAAAAGAAACGAGTTACGCCGACTCGGGCACGGGTAGACATGGCCACGAGATTGATCTTGCTCCTGTTGATTACATTTATAATTGTATCAACTGGATCCTTACCAAAACCCACCTCGATCGAGACTTTATAGCCCGCTTCCTTAAGGCGGTTAGTGACTGCCATCAGCTCCTTTACAACATGGGCTTTTATATTATCTTGCTGCTGGCTGGCATAAATGGGGTGCAGAGTCGGCATTACCGATTGATCGCCAGGCCGGGGAACATAACCAGCCCCCAGGTCGGGTCCGCCAAAGCCAGCACTACTGGGCGGCCTGGTTACAAAAAACAGGATTAAATCGTTCTCGTCAGCAGAAATAAATTTTTCCACATAAGGCACTATTTTCTGACTAAGCTCGGATTGATTCAGCGGAATCAGTACTTTATTTTTGGGCATGGCTACTCCTCCCGGGAATAGTTAATGTGAACTTAGTATGCGCCAAAGGTAGAATCGTCTAATGCCTGTAACAGATCGACACCCGAAATACGGGCGCCAAACTCCGCATGGATGGGATCGATTTTCATACGGCTCTACAGACAACAGGGAATATCCGTTATGGAATCAGGCCCAGGCGATTCAGGCGAGTTCTTCAGAAAAGTGACAGGCAACATGGTGACCACTGCTCATTTCACGCCATTCGGGCACCTCGCTGCGGCAGCGCTCCTGTGCCTGCGGGCAGCGCGTATTGAAGCGACATCCCGGGGGCGGATTGATCGGGCTTGGAATTTCGCCTTCGAGACGTTGTGCGTGACCGCGCACGTCCGGGTCGAGCGAGGGAATCGCCGACAGCAGCGCCTTGGTGTAGGGGTGCGAGGTTTCGGAAAAAAGCTTGCGTGTGGGCGCCGCCTCGACGATCTGACCGAGATACATGACGGCGACAAAGTCACAGGTGTGCGCGATGACGCTGAGGTCGTGGCTGATGAACAGAAAGGTTATACCGCTATCGCGCTGGATCTTGTTAAGCAGGTTGAGCACGTCGGCCTGGATCGACACGTCAAGCGCGGCGACGCTTTCATCGGCGACGATGAATTTCGGACCCGACACCAGTGCACGCGCAATCGAGATGCGCTGACGCTGACCGCCGGAGAAGGCGTGCGGGAAGCGGCGCAGATGCTCGAGATTGAGCCGACACAGGTCCGCAATTTCACGCACCCGCGTATCGGTTTCCTCACGGCTCGAGGTCAGGCCCATGACTTCCAGTGGTTCGGCGATGATATCGCGCACCGTCATGCGCGGGCTGAGCGCCGCGTAAGGGTCCTGGAAAATCAATTGCGCGCGTTTACGGTATTCCTTGAGTTCCGGCCCCTTGAGAGTTCCGAGATCATAAGTGATATCGTCATCGGTATAAATAACCTCTCCATTGCTGATCGGCGCCGCCTTCAACATGGCGCGACCCAGCGTCGTCTTACCCGAGCCCGATTCGCCGACCAGACCGAAAAAACTGCCCTTTTCGATCTCGATATTGATGCCCTCGCAGGCGCGCACCACCGGACGCTCGCCAAAGCCCACTCGGCTCAGCGGGAAATGCACCGAGAGGTTGTTGGCCCGGATCAATACATCACTCATGCCTGATCTCCTTGCCTCGCCAGGTGGCAGGCAACCTGGTGACTGGCGTTATCGATACTATCGACCGGTATTTCGGTACGGCATTTTTCGGCGATGTCGCCCGATTCAACGCAACGCGTGTGAAAAATACAACCCGAGGGGCGATCCAGCGGTGAAGGAATATCGCCTGGCACCGGGGTCAGCGGTGAATCGAGATCGTCGAGCTTGGGCAGGGAGTTCAACAATCCGCGCGTATAGGGATGCGCCGGCGAATTGATAACCTGGCGCACGGTGCCGGTTTCGACAATATTGCCGAGATACATGACCGCGACGCGGTCGGCGGTCTGCGCGATGACGCCGAGATCGTGGGTAATGAACAGGATCGACATGTGAAATTCTTTGACCAGGTCTTTCATCAGCTCGATGACCTGGGCCTGGATGGTTACGTCGAGTGCAGTCGTCGGTTCATCGGCGATCAACAGGCGCGGCTTGGTCGACAATGCCATCGCGACCATGGCGCGCTGGCGCATGCCACCGGAAAATTCGAAGGCGTACTGGCCGAAGCGTTGCGCCGGTTCCGGAATACCGACGCGGGTCAGCATTTCGATGGAAATTTCGCGTGCCTCGGCCCGGGTCATGGTCGAGTGAATCATCAACTGCTCAACCATTTGATCGCCAATGGTAATCGCCGGGGCAAAACTCGCCATTGGTTCCTGGAAAATCATCGAGATCGCGCCGCCGCGGATGATCATCTGCTCAGCCGGTCGTTTCAGCGACAATACATCGTGTTCCCGGTCATCGATGTTCAGGATGATTTTGCTGCCTTCGTCGTAAACCGAGTTATCCGCATTCAGCATCATTAACGATTTGGCGGTAACCGATTTACCGGAGCCGCTTTCACCCACCAACCCCAGCACTTCACCCGAAGCGATATCGAAAGACACCGTGTTGACGGCCGTCACCAGGCCTTCATCGGTCTTGAAGCGCAGCGTCAGGTCTTTTACGGAAATCAGCGGGGCCGTCATTTCTTGGTATCCGCGTAAGGATCGGCGGCATCACGTAGACCATCACCGACAAATACGAAGGCGAGCACCAGTGTGACGAAAAATATAACCGGAATAAAATTCCACTGATAATTGAGTAGTACATCCGCCTTGGTGACGTTCTGTAGCATGACGCCGAGCGAGTTTACCGGTTCTTTCAGACCCAGGCCGATAAAGCTGAGCGCCGTTTCCGAGAGCACCATGTAGGGAAACGAAATGATCAGGTCGACGATAATATAACTGGTAAAACTCGGCAGTAGGTGACGCCGAATGATATGGCCCGCCGACGCACCGCAGAGCTGTGCCGCGAGCACATACTCCTGATTACGCTCGGTTAACAAGTGCGTTCGAACCCGCCTTGCCAGGGTTGGCCAACCTATGAAGCCGAGGATTAGTGAAATGATGAAAAACCGGCCCTCGGAACTCACGGTATCGGGAATGAACGCCGCAATCGCCATGAAAAGCGGGATTGCGGGCACGGTTCTGACGGCATCGGTAATCATCTGTAATACGGAATCGGTCCAGCCACCGTAATATCCGGATATCCCACCGATGATTAAAGCCAGCACAAAGGCGATGAGGACGCCAATGGTGCCTACCCCCAGCGAGGTATTGATCGAATGAAAGGTTCTGGAATAGATATCTTTTCCGGTACTGTCGGTGCCGAACAGGTGAATCTTGCCCTCATCGACGCCGAACAAATGAGTTCTGAAAGTCATACCGAGCAGCGTGTACTTGTCCCCTTCCGGGAAATAGACCACATAGCGGCGCTGGTCGCGGTCGACCTTGGTCACCCAGCGGAAATTGGTTTCGATCGAACGCGATCTATTATAGGAATAAATAAACGGGCGGAACGAAAAGCCGTTCTCATCCCAGAACTTCGGTATATTCGGAGCGCCGTTCTGGTAGTCCGGATTACGACCCTCGATGGTCGGGTCATAAGGCGTCAGGAAGGGAGCAAACAATCCCGAAAGGACGAGGATCATCAGAACCGCCGCACCGACCATCGCGGCGCGCTGCTTTTTAAATCGGGCCCAGATTAGCTGGCCCTGACCAGCAGTAAAATAGGCTTCCTTGCGTCGCTGATCCACATTTACATCGGTTTCTTCGATTGTCGCTGCATCTGTCATTTGGTTTATCCCAAAATACTGCGTCGAACCCGGGGGTCGGTCAGCGCCAAAATGATATCGGTAATAAAGTTAATGCCGACGATACTTGCGGTCAGTAGAAATATAATCGCCCCGGCTAATTGCTGATCGTTGGAGCGGGCGAGCGCTTCAATTAACAGCGAACCCGCTTCGGTGAGCGTCAAAATCAGCGCGACTATCGGCAATTCATTGAAAATTCGGTTCAGATCGAAGCCGAGCGAGTTGATGATGGGCCCAAGCGAGTGCCGCGCGGGATAGCGCCACAACAGGCGACGCCCGCTAACGCCGCGCGCCGATGCCGCCAGCACATAGAGTTTACCGACCTCGTCGGACATCAGCGCGCGCACGGTTTGAATCGCAAACGCGGTTGCCGACCAACCGAGGATAAAAACGGGTAACCAGGCGCGTGACAGGAAATCCACAACCCGTTCGTAAGACCAGGCGGCATCGCGAAATTCCTTGGAAAATAACCCGGTCAGGCTGTCGCCAAAAACTATTGTGGAAAACAGCATAATCATCAGTGCCAGCAGAAAATTCGGCATCGCCAGACCCAGGTAACTAACGAAACGCAGGCTATTGTTGAGCAGGGGGTTTTTTGACGTAGCCGAAATGATCCCTACCGGAATCGCGATCAGATAAGCAAGCAGTAGCGAGGTCAGACAGATGGCCAGGCTGATCCAGAACTTTTCTCCCAACAGTTGCGAGATATTCAGCCGTAAGATACAGCTGTCGCCATACTCTCCCTGGAAGGCGTTAACAATCCACTTCCCCCAACGCACGATATAGGGCTTATCCAGACCAAGGCGATTGCGCTCAGCCTCGATATCGGCGACTGAAATACCGCTGCCCTGGGTATTTTTAAAAGCGAGATAGCGCTCGGCACAGTCGCCGGGCACCAATTCCATCAAACTGAAAACGATGAACGACACCATGATCAGGGTGATAATAGCCAGACCAGCGCGCGTAGCTGCAAAACGAGCGAATTGAAACATTGGCGCTTCTACACCCTCCTTCCAGTCTTTATCCCGTGACTCCGTGGCCCGGGAAAATTTTTATGCTGGCTACGGACCAAATAGTCCGTAGCCAGATTTACTTTCAAACAGCCGGTGCTACTCGTCCAGCCACCACTGCGTGGGCCGGTACGGGTAGGATCGATAGTATTCATACGAGTGCGTTTTGTACTCGACAAAATTTTGTACTGCGTTGCGATGGTAAATCGGCGCCGGCACCTGCACGGTACCGATGAAAAGCAGGTTGCCGACCATGTTCTCGACCAAACGCGCTCCGAGCCTATCGGATTCAGGCGTACCGACCGGCGTGGACTGAAACGCATTGATGTCATCCATCAACTGCTTGGCATAATCGGGCGGCTCGACCCCACTGGCACCGTTCGTATCTACCCATTCCGCCCACAGCATGGCGGTGCGTAAATTGAAATAATCCTGATACGGCGGCACCCACATTTCGTTGGTACCGAGTATGACCGCGAGCGGCTGGCCTTTACGCCACATAGACACGTCGAGCTTGTTGGCTGATTGGGCAGAACGGAATTCATCCGGCGTGACTTCCTTGACCGTGGTCTGAATGCCGACCGCAGCCCAGTGCTGACCGACGAGCTCGACCAGTGCGGCGGGAACGCCCTGGACCGCAAACTGCATGTTGATGACCAGTTTCTCGCCGTTAGGCATTTCAAGGAAACCATCGCCATCGGTGTCTTTCAGGCCAGCTTCCTCGAGCAGCTTGGAGGCCAATTTCGGATCATGCTGGGCATAGTGCTGCTTCCATTTTTCCTCGACAAACGCAGGTGGCGGTGAGAAACCAACATATTGCTTGGCTTCACCCATTCCGAAGAAGGCGGACTCGTTGATTTCTGCGCGATTGATCGCTACCGACATCGCCTGGCGGAAACGCAGATCACCGAAGACCTTGCGTTTTTCCAGATTCTCCGAAGTCACGTTAAAGGAAAAGGTTGACATGGTGATTTCGGGTCGCAGATGGACCGTGTAGTCGCCCTTCTCCTGGTTTTCCAATAGCAGGGGCGCGGTCGATAATTGCAGCGACTGCTCTTTGAAGTCGGCCTCGGCGTTAACCAGCTTCAGCAGGCGAACCTCGTCTTCGTTTACGTAAATCTCATCTTGCTCGCTAACATAAGGCAGCTGGTTACCGGCAGTATCGACCTGG
Source organism: Gammaproteobacteria bacterium (assembly GCA_024232855.1). Classification (GTDB taxonomy): domain Bacteria; phylum Pseudomonadota; class Gammaproteobacteria. The sequence continues at coordinate 11,644 of JAAEPH010000483.1, read as the reverse complement.
AAGAAATAGGGGTTTGCTACCAGGTGACGACCTTCGGTGGACTCAGCGACCAGGATATGCGACTCGAGCGTCGGGTGGGTATCGGCGGGCAGCTTGCCAACCCTGTCCGGGCTGCGCAGCATCGGCGACGGGGTATCGGTCCAGTCCGAATTACCGTAATAATTATTCAGCACATCGAGACCGTTTTCGAAGCCCGCTGCCTGAGCCATTTTGTCGGCATCCGGGTTCATCTTAGGATCCCACTTGCCGAGAAAGTGCTTGGGCTGAAAGCCTTGTGCATAGGAATTGGCAAAATGCACCAGCAGTCCCGGTTTCGGAGCTGGCAAGTTAAAACGCACGGTTTGCGCATCGATAACGTCGACCGTCATACGCTCACCAGCAACCAGCACGAAGTCTTTCGGTTTTTCGTAAATATTGGGATTCATTGAAAGATTGTCGTACCAGTACTTGACGTCTTCAGCGCCGAAGGGATGGCCATCGGACCACTTGTGGCCCTTGCGCAGGAAGAAAGTCAACTGGGTGTAATCGCCGTTCCATTCCCAGCCCTTGGCAACGTTTGGCACGATGGTCTGCAGATCATCAGAGTAACGCACCAGGTTGACGTGGCGAATGGCGAGGAAATCGGAGGTGCCTGCCTCGGTTGCGTTCGACAGCATGTCGAAGGTACCGCCGTACTTGCCAATACTGTCGTAGGGGGCGACGATCAAGGCATCTTCCGGAATACGTTCGGCCAATGGCGGCAGATCGCCGTTGCCTCGAATTCGCTTGTTTAATTTTTCGATGTCGGGATTGGTCTTCAGCGAAAGCTTGCAATTTGCCAGCTTCTCGAATTCATCACGATTGTATTGCTGCGGGTACATCCCGGCGGGAACACCTTTCATATCCGCCACGGTGGCTGCAGGGCAGCCGGCCGCGATAGCCGCACCGGAAAGACCGAATTGTGCCGCCATCAGCACAACACCGCCGCAAACCGGTAGCGCCAGTTTCACAGGTTTAAAAGCTTTCATTTGTTGTTTTCCTCAGATTCACTTGTCGGTTGTTTACTGCTAGTTTTATCGTTTATTTTAGTGCTGCCGCGTGTCTTCACGCACGGTGCAGGTGCAGGTGCAGGTGCAGGTGCAGGTGCAGGTGCAGGTGCAGGTGCAGGTGCCCAAAGGTATACCGAGACCGCGCAACTTGCAAGTCGCGGCAAACACTTCAGTTATATCAGCTCGATCCAGTGCACAACCGGCTTGCTCTCACCCTGCGCAAGCTGCAACTGGCAACCGATGTTGGCGGTCGCGATAACATCGGGTTGATCTACCGAGAGGGCGTTTTGCTTGTTGACCTTGAGGCGCATCGAAAGTGCGGGTTGCAACATCGAATAGGTGCCTGCTGAACCGCAGCACAGATGTGCCTCTTCGACCCGGCAGATTTCGTAACCGGCCAGCGCCAACAGGCGTTCGACCCGGTTGCCGAGACCGAGGCCATGCTGCATCGTGCAAGGGGTATGAACGGCAACCCGTTGCAGACTTCTACTTTCCACCGCCTCGATGCGATCGCTATGCGTCTCGATCACCTCGACGAGGTCACGGTAAAGCGAGCTTACTGTCCCTGCCTTTTCCGCGTAATCGGGATCGTCGGCGAGCAGATGCCCGTAATCCCTGACGCTGACCCCGCAACCCGTTGCCGTAACCACGATCGCTTCGACCCCTGCCTCGATGTGCGGCCACCAGCTGTCGATCAGCTGTTTCACCTGGCGCAGCGCAAAATCCGGCTCGGAAGTGTGCATGGCCGCGGCGCCGCAGCACAGCTTTCCCTGCGCCTCAACGACCTCGACGCCGAGCCGGTCGAGCAGGTTGACGGCGCTAGTATTGGTATTCGGCGTCAGCGTCGGCTGCACGCAGCCCGCCAGCATCAACACCTTGCGTGCGTGGCTGCCACTACTGCGCGCCAGCGCGGGTTGGCGTGGCGGAACGGATTGCCGCAGCCCGGCCGGCAGCATCCACGCAAACGCCTGGCCGAGACGAATGCAGGCCGTAAACAGCCAGCCCGAGTTGATAAAACGCACGATCGCGGCACGCCGTAGCCGGTCCAGGCGCGCACGCGGCAATTCCACTTCGATCAGTTGCTTGCCGATTTCCAGTAAATGACTGTATTGAACGCCGGATGGGCAGGTGGTTTCACAGGCGCGGCAGGTCAGGCATCGATCGAGATGCCTGAGGATTTCCACGTTCGCCGGCTCGCCTTCAAAATACTGTTTCATCTGGTAGATGCGACCGCGCGGTCCGTCGAGTTCGTCACCGAGCAACTGGTATGTCGGGCAGGTCGCGTTACAGAAGCCGCAGTGCACGCACTTGCGCAGTATCGTCTCGATCGTCTCGGCGTGATGACTCTGCTGGATTTTGGGAGCGAGCCTGGTCTGCATGCCTACAGCTCGGGATACAGCTTGCCGACATTAAAAATGCCGGCCGGGTCGAAACTCGACTTGATACCACGCTGCAGTTTGAGGAGGGCTGGCGCCGGCGGGTGAAATACCCGAATTTCGGACGCATGGCCTCGAAATGCGCAGACGCTGCCACCCAGGGGGTCAGCCTGGCGGCGCAGCGAATCGATGTCGACGTCTCCATACAACCAGCGCTGTGCGCCGCCCCATTCGATCATCTGCGGCGCCTGCGGCGACAGGTCGGTACAGGCTGATGGCAGCGATATTCGGGTTAACGGCTGATCCGGCACGAAGAATTCATGACTCTGTTCCCTGATGGCATCCCATTCCGGCGTGACCGGATCTCCGCCAAGCTGGCCGGTGGCGTGGCACACGCCCTGCTCACTACCCGACAGGCGCAGGTGGCTGAGCCCACCAGACCACGCCGATGCCGAAATCGGGTAGGGTTCGGAACCCAGTTGATTGACCCAGCGGATATGCTCATCGGCGCTATCGTGACGAAAAACGAGCGTCGCTTCGGTTTCAAACATCGGTATCACGCGGATCGAAACTTCGAGAATGACGCCGAGGGTACCGAGCGAACCGACCAGCAGGCGCGATACGTCGAAGCCGGCCACATTCTTGATCACGCGGCCGCCGAACTGCATTGTTTCTCCGCGCCCGTCGAGAATTTTTGCACCCAGTACAAAATCACGAATGCTGCCGGCAAAGGCGCGGCGCGGGCCGGCAAGCCCGCTGGCTACCATACCGCCGATGGTCGCGTCGACGCCGAAATATGGCGGCTCGAAACCGAACATCTGCCGATTCCGCGCGAGCAGCGCCTCGACTTCGCGCAGCCGGCAACCAGCACGCAGGGTGATGACCAGTTCCGCCGGATCGTAGTCGATAACGCCGCTATGCGCTGCGACCTCAATCGGCAACGCCTCGATCGGCTCTCCATAAAAACGCTTGCTGCCACTACCGACAATTTCGACGGCACCGCCGGCCGCGGCGACCGCGGCAACCTGCGTGGCGAGTTCAGCCCCGATGTCGACGTCGGCAATGGCGTCCATCAAAACCGCTCGAGCTCGGGAAAACGCAGCTCGCCGTTATGAACATGCATCGCGTTGAACTCGGCGCAGCGCGCCAGCGTCGGAATCGCCTTGCCCGGATTCAACAACCTCAACGGGTCGAAGCATTCGCGAATCGCATGAAACTGGTTGCGCTCGGGCTCACCGAACTGAACGCACATTTCCCCCAGCTTTTCGACGCCGACACCGTGTTCACCGGTGATGGTACCGCCGTGATGAATACACAACTGCAGGATCTTGCTGCCCAGTTCCTCGGTTTTTTCGAGCTCGCCTTCATTGTTGGAGTCATACAGGATGAGCGGATGCAGGTTGCCGTCGCCGGCGTGAAACACATTGGCGACCCGCAAACCGTATTGCCCGGACAGTTCGCGCACGCCGGCGAGTACCGCCGACAGCGACTTTCTCGGAATGGTGCCATCGATGCAGTAATAATCCGGGGAAATACGCCCGACCGCCGGAAAGGCCGCCTTGCGTCCCGACCAGAACAACAGCCTCTCGGCTTCATCCCTGGCGAGGCGGGTTTCAACCGCGCCGCCTTTTTTAAGCACTTCTTCCACCCGTTCGATCTGCGTGACCACCTCTTCCCCGGTGCCGTCGAGTTCGCAGATCAGGATAGCCTCGGCATCGACCGGGTAGCCGGCGTGGACGAAGTCCTCGGCGGCGCGAATCGCCAGGTTATCCATCATTTCGACACCCGCCGGGATAATGCCTTCGGCGATGATGGCGGCGACGCTGTCGCCCGCCTTTTCGACCGAATCGAACACGCCCATGACGACACGCGCACAGCGCGGAATCGGCAACAGCTTGACGGTGACTTCGACGACGATGGCGAGCATGCCTTCCGATCCCACCAACAGTGGCATCAAATCGTAACCGTCGCTTTGCAGCGAGCGCTGGTCGATCTCGAAGATTTCGCCGTCGGCGGCTACCAGCTTGAGCGCGAGAATATTGTGCAGCGTCAAGCCGTACTTGAGGCAATGGACACCGCCTGCATTCTCGGCGACATTGCCGCCGATCGTGCAGGCGATCTGCGATGACGGGTCGGGCGCATAATAAAGTCCCTGCGAACTGACCGCTTCCGAGATGGCGAGATTGCGCACCCCCGGTTCGACCACCGCGAGGCGTGACAGGTGATCGACCTTCAATATGCGGCTCATCTTCGCCAGGCTCAACACCACGCCCTCGGCATGCGGCAGGGCGCCGCCGGACAGGCTGGTGCCGGCGCCGCGGCTGACCACCGGCAGGCGTTCCTCATGGCACAGACGCATCACCTGCTGCACCTGTTCGACGGTCTCCGGCAGCAGCACCAGCAGCGGTTGCTCGCGATAGGCGCTCAAGCCGTCGCATTCGTAGGCCGCGAGCGAGGTCGGTTGATCGATGACGCTCTCACCGGGGAGGAATTCGCGAAAGCGTACAGCAAGTTTCTGGCGACGGGATTGCGGCATGCGGTGTATGCTAGCATTTCAGGCAATTATTAAAAGGCGTAGCAAGCTAATGTCCCGTATCGTGTATTTAAATGGCGATTATGTCCCGGATCATGAGGCCAAAATTTCAATTTTTGACCGCTCGGTCACCTTTGGTGACGCCGTCTATGATGTCGCCGGCGTGCTCGACGGCAGGTTGATCGATTTCGAGCACCACATGCAGCGCTACTTCGGTTCGCTGCAAAAACTGGGGATCGAGTCACCGCTCACGCAGGCGCAAATCCTGCAGGCGTTACGCCGCCTGGTCGAACTCAATCACATCGACGAAGGCCTGGTCTACATGCAGGTGACACGCGGTGTCGCCGAACGCGATTTCGTCTGGCCCAAAGGCATCGAGCCCACCGTATTCATGTTCACCCAGGAAAAAACGCAGGGCGAACGCGACAGCGGCGCGCACGGTGTCAAGCTGGCCAGCACGGATGACATTCGCTGGGCGCGGCGCGACATCAAGTCGGTCAACCTGCTTGGCCAGGTGCTGGCCAAGAAGGCGGCGCACGATGCCGGCGCCTCCGAGGCGCTGATGATCGATGCCGACGGCTTTGTCACCGAGGGCGGCAGCACCAGCTTCTTCATTATCCGCGACAACGCGATTCTGACGCGCGCGCTGAGCAACGACATTCTGTTAGGCGTGACGCGGCGCGCCATCATCGCCCTGTGCGAGTCGAAGGGATTTGAGCTAAGCGAAACCCGCTTCACGCTGCAACAGGCGCTGGATGCGGACGAAGCTTTTATCAGCTGCGCATCGGATTATATTCTGCCGGTGGTGCAAATCGACGACCACGAAATGAGCGCCGGTAAGCCGGGGCCGGTAACGCTGCAGTTACGAGACATTTACCTCGAGCACGTGCGTGCTACGCTGATCTAGCCCGCTGCCGGGGTTTGCGCGCAGGCGACTAGCGGCAGGATAGCCGCGGGACCGGGCCAGGGATGGCCCATCGGAGCCAGCGCGCAAACCCCGGCAGCGGGCGTCGTGAGGGACGCTCCAGAAGGACGAACGCCCAGATGATTTTCATATCTCCCAGGCAACAGAACTTCAGCAGGCTTTGTACAGTAAGGTTTCATGCCAGGTTTGTACTATGTTAACGGGACAACAGTGGGCCGGTGTCGAATGTACTATGATTCCGATTGCAGCCTTGAAGCAGTGAAGATCGGCCGGCACCGATCCCCCGGATAATGGTAAGCTGCCGGGGATAACCATGTTTCAATTGCCCGGGGCCTGCTGGTGTCAATCGCTCTAGTTTCAATCTGTCTTATCGTCGGCGTGCTGATCGGCGCGATCGGTATTGGTGGCGTATTACTGGTGCCCGCGCTTACCCTGATCGCCGGCATCGGCGTGCACGAAGCAGTGCCGGTCTGCACACTCAGCTTTCTGGCGACCGGGGTCATTGGTGTTATCGTCTATGCGCGGCACGGGTCGATACAGTGGCCAAAGGTAATCTGGCTTTGCCTGGGTGCGGTGCCGGCAGCATTTCTGGGCTCGGTTTCGCTGCTCAGCATCCCCGCGGTTGCGGTTATGTTGCTGATCGCCATGCTGATGATCGTGAGCGGGGTTGACGCGTTGATCAAGACTTATCGAAAGCCGGCACGGAAACAGACTTCACGACAGCTCAGCCCCGCGCAGTATATCGTCATCGGCGCGATTACCGGCTTTGGTTCGGCCATTACCGGAACAGGCGGTCCGTTGATCCTGGTTCCGATCATCATTTTCCTCGGCTTGCCGGTGCTCACGGCGATTGGCTTGAGCCAGGCAATTCAATTGCCGATAGCCGCTTTTGCAAGCGTAGGGAACTGGCTGTCGGGAAACCTGAACTTTGACCTGGTGCTGGTAATTGCAACCGTGCTTGTGATTGGGGCTTTTGGTGGCGCATTACTGGTGCATCGATTACCAACCGAGCCGATTCGGAAATTGATTGCCGTGCTGCTGGTATTTTTCGGTACCGCAATCGGGATCCAGCAGCTACTAAACCTGTAATATTCCATGCACGCAGGAAATCATGTCGGTATCGTATCGGGGATGATTTCGTGCAGGCCGGCGGCAGCAGATTCAGGTATCGCGGGAAACGTCCCTGGCCTGCAGGGGCATCAAATGTATACCTTGTTGCAACAAGGAAACGGATATGTCGGCGCCGATATCGAGGGAATTCCGCTCGGCGACATGATTTGAAACCGTCAGCCCAAGCCGGTGTTCCCTGTCATTGTTAACCCACACCGAAATCACCGTATTTTCACCCATTACGGTGCATTCGCCGACCACGCCATGCACCGGGTTTTCCCGCTCACCCAGCGAGGGGCGGTGACGCCGATGCAACACGACATAAGAGCTTGGCACTACCCAGTTAACCGTTTCGCCAGGTTCATGCCTTCTTTGCAACCGCGCCTCCAGCTCGTAGTCAAGCCACCTGACCCGGGTTAGTTCACTGGCATCGTCATGCTCGATCACCCGCCCTTCAAAGACATTCCGCAGATCCATCAACCGGGCTACGGAGATATTGTCGGGGTATCGTATCAGTTCCATCGGTGTGCCACTTTGCAGGGTCTCTCCGCGCGAGACGGCGTAGATACGGTCCGCGAGTAACATCGCGTCATTGAGGTCATGGGTGACAAGGATGATGGGCAGGTTGATTCTCAGACGCAACTGCACCAGCTCATACCGAAGTTTACGCCGGGTAACCTGGTCGACCGCCGAAAAGGGTTCATCCATCAATAGCACCTGCGGCTCACGCGCCAGCGCGCGCGCCAGCGCAACACGCTGACGTTGACCGCCGGAAAGCTGCCCTGGCAAGCGCTCCTCGAGACCACTCAGATTCACCATCTCAATCAACCCGGTGGCCTTGCTTCGACGTTCGGCCTTCGGCAGATGCAGTAACGCGGCTTCGATATTATGTATGGCGGACATATGCGAAAACAGCGCATAGTCCTGAAACACGTAGCCGATTCTCCTTTGCTGGGGAGATAAGTTCTTTCCCCGCTCGATATCCAGCCAGGTTTCACCAGCACAGGAGATATGACCTTTGCCGGGTTTGGCGAGACCCGCAATGATGCGCAACAGGCTGGTTTTACCGCCGCCCGAAGGACCGATCAACGCAATCATCTCGCCGGGGGCACAGTAGATTTCCGCGTTTAACGGTACGGGTTTCTCCTGCTCCACCCAAACTTTCAGGCCCGGGTCGAATTCAGGCATGATTCCGCCTGCCGCGATAACCCAGCACGTAGACAAAACTTATGGCGACGACGGAAAAGCACAATAACAGGGCGGACATGACACCCGCCGAGTCGAAATCGAACATTTGAACACGATCATAGATTGCGATGGAAAGCGTCCTGGTTTGTTCGGGAATATTGCCGCCCATCATCAATACCACTCCAAACTCGCCGAGGGTATGCGCAAAGGTCAGAACCAGGGCTGACAGAATGCCGGTCCAGGCCAGCGGCAATTCGATGCGCCAAAAGGTCTGCCAATGTGACAGCCCGCAGCACCAGGCCGCCTCGCGTACGCTCATCGGGACCGCCTCGAAGGCGCGCTGCATGGGTTGCACCGCAAACGGCAGGTTGAAAATAATGGAAGCGAGCAGCAGCCCGTCGAAGGTAAACACCAGCCCGTGACCGGTCAGGGTTTCATAGATTCGTCCTACTGCCGAAGTATTACCGAATGAGAGGATCAGGTAGTACCCCAGTACGGTTGGCGGCAGCACCAGAGGAACGGCAACAAGAGCCTCGACAAAAGCCTTGCCGCGGAAGCGGTTCCAGGCCAGCAGACGACCGATCATCACTGCAAGCGGCAGCAATATGGCACAGGTCCAAAAAGCCAGCTTCAGTGAAAGATCTAGTGCATTCCATTCCATTATCTAAAACACCCTCACAGATCCCCCGGTATCGTGAAGCCACTTTTCCCCAGGATTTCCTGCGCCGTGGTTGTCTGCATATAATCGTAGAATTGCCGGGCCGTGTCACTGGCATTTTTGAGCAACACCATTCGCTGCCTTAATGGATTATGCAAATTCCTGTCAATCAGGCGAAACGAACCTTTTGCCGATATGCCCGGGTTAAGCGCCAACGAATGAGGAATGATTGCACCCTGGGTCGAACCCGATGCGGCAAACAACGTCGCCTGACTGGCGCTTTCCCCGAACACCAGCGCGTTCTCGATATCCTGCCACAGATTCAGTTTTAGCAGCGCTTCGCGCGCGGCTTTTCCATAGGGGGCGTGCAGCGGGTTGGCAATGGCGAATTTTCTCACCCTGCCGTCCGCCAGCAAATCCGGGAGTCTTGCCAAATCCAGCGACGGTTCAAGTGCCGATCCCCGAGGCGCAAACAGGGCAAGGCGCCCAAGCGCATAAATTCGCCCGCGATCGACGGTTTGCCCCTGCCCGGCTAACCGGAAAACATAGTTTTCGTCGGCTGACATGAACATTTCAAACGGGCCTCCCTGTTCGATCATGCGCATGAGATTACCGGAGGAGCCAAAGCTGACCCTGAGCTTCCGGCCTGTTTCGCGGGTGAAGCGCTCAACCACCTTGCCCAGCGCGTAACTCAGATCGGATGCCGCCGCAATTACGGGAACGTCATCTGCAAAGCAATGCGGCTGCCACAGCAACGCAAAAAGCGCCACCAGTATCAGCGTTGGTTTGCGCGTCATAAACGAAAACACCTTCATCAGACGGGGGCGACCATGCCGGACAGTCTATCCGCAATCCGGCGGCCGGAGTCAGGCTCCTTCAGTTGCTGCCTACGAGGATGTTGCATTCAGCTGGTACAGAGCGCATTCAGCATGGCCGGCGGTTTCTCGCCAAAGCTGCCGAACCATTTCTTATAAATCCTGACGATCCCACCGCTGCGATTCAGCCGGGATTGCACGCGATCGGCGACGTTCGCCGATACGGGCAAACACGGCAGCGTACAAGCAAGCACCCACTTTCGTAAAGACATGGATCTCCTCATCTAACCCGGAAAATTCATAAATATGCACAATCTAGCTTGTCTATTGATTCCACAAGAAATATATCCTCAGTCGCTCGTAATCACCGATACGAGACTTCTTCGGATATTTCCTTGTGAAATCAATATACTGCGCGATTTTTGCGTATATTTATGAATTCTCCGGACTAGATGGCGCTTACTTAAGCTCCAAACGGCTGTCATTGCGAGGACCGCGAGGCCGAGTTTGTACTAAAAGAGATAGTCATGGAGTCGCTTGAATGAATTATTTGCCATCGATCTTGATCGTTTGCATCAATCGAAAAAATTCATCAAGCCACGCATCGATTTACAGTAAGCTGCCGGTATGAATCCATATACCGCGGTTGGCGCCATAATTACCGGAGTTGTCTTCCTGCAAGGCGGCATGGGACTGCTGTCGGCACTGCTTCCGTTACGAATGCAGGAGGCGGGATTCAGCACATCCGAAATCGGAATCATGTCGGCTGGTTTCGCAACCGGTTTTTTTCTGGGCTGTTTCTACGCGCCACGCCTGATTCAGCGTATTGGCCATATACGCGCCTTCGCCTGTTTTGCGACGGTATTGTCGACCCTGACACTGGCGCTCGCCATCGATACCGATCTGGCGCTGTGGACCAGCGCGCGAATTTTCTCCGGGATCTGTTTTGCCGGCTTGCTGACTATTTCCGACAGCTGGATTTCCGGCGAGACGAAAGCCTCGGTGCGCGGCCGCGTAATGAGTGTCTACATGATTTGCTACAAGACGGCCCAGGCGCTCGGGCCGCTGGTGTTTACCTTTTCCGCGATCAGTGGGAACTGGCATTTCATGTTGGTAAGCGCTCTCTTTTCACTCTCATTGCTACCGGTCGCACTGCGCGAAGGGGGTAACCCGACACCGCCGATGAAGGCAAGAATGAACCTTAAAAAGGTCTACCAGACAACCCCGCTGGCGGTGGTCGGCTGTATGTGCCTGGGCATGACCAACAGCCCGATGAACAACCTGATCGCACTCTATGGAATGGAAATCGGACTGGAGATTTCGGGCGCTGTAATGCTCAGTGCGGCGCTGCAAATCGGCGCACTTGCGCTGCAATGGCCAATGGGCTGGGCCTCGGATAAGCGTGACCGGCGCAAGGTCATGATCTTCGGCATGATAATGATGGCATTATCTTCCGCGATCATCGCCTTCATGCCAGCCATGTCACTGTGGGCCTACGTGATACTGGTGGGCATTCTGGGCGGCTTCGCGATGTCGATTTATCCCATCATCCTGTCTCATGCCGGGGACTATGCTACGCCAAAACAGATGGTGCCGCTATGCGCAACCCTGATGCTGGCTTTTTCCGTGGGCATGGCACTTGGTCCCATCACGGGGAGTTTTGCGATGGATGTACTGGGCCCCGCGGGTCTCTTTATCCACACGATCCTTTTCTGTCTTGTTTTCGTATCCTTTGCGCTTTATCGCATGCACAAACGGGATTCGGTACCGGTTGACGCCCATGTCGCTTTCGTGAATATGCCCGCCAGTTCAACCGCTATCTCTCAACTCGACCCTCGTGCCAGGGCTAAATCGAAAACCAGAAAAGGCGCCTAGCCCGGAAAATTCATAAATATGCACAATCTCGCTTGTCTATTGATTCCACAAGAAATATATCCTCAGTCGCTCGTAATCACCGATACGAGACTTCTTCGGATATTTCCTTGTGAAATCAATATACTGCGCGATTTTT
>JAAEPH010000482.1 GCA_024232855.1 Gammaproteobacteria bacterium | reverse complement strand
GAATTCCTCGACAGCGCCTTGCGCGAACATCCCGACCGGCATGCGCTGGTCTGCCTGCATCACCAGGCGCTCGCCGCCGGCAGTGAGTGGATAGACGGCAAAGGGCTGCAACAGCCACAGCAACTGGTCGACGCGCTGAAGTCACAGGCCAATGTCAAGGCCGTGCTGTGGGGCCATGTGCACCAGCAGGCGCATCACCGCATCGACGGTATCGAATGGATGTCGACACCATCCAGCTGTATTCAGTTCAGGCCCGCCAGCAAAATCTTCGCCATCGACGACCTCGCCCCCGGTTATCGTCATCTCAGCCTGTTCGCGGGCGGCAGCATCGAAACCACGGTTCACCGGGTCGACGGCACGAGCGGCGATCGCAGTTAACGCAATATGCAGGTCAGGGATTCTCGAACAACGACTCAAGGATCGGGCAGGTGTGGGCGCTCTTCAGTGAACCGTCGCAAAAAGACGAAATCTGGTTCAAACGCCGCTTTATCCTTTGCAGATCGCGAATTTTCTCGGCAATGGCATCGATGTGCGCTTCGGTTAACGCCTTGACCTCGGCACGCGTGTGGTCTTCACGGGGCCGTCAGGTCCAGTAATCCGCGGATCTGGTCGCTGGAGAAACCGAGTGATCTGGCGCGCTGAATAAAATTCAGGCGTCGCAGGTGCTCGCCACTGTAGGAGCGGTACCCCGAGGCGCTGCGCGCCGGCGCCGGCATCAGTCCGGTCGATTCGTAGTAACGAATGGTCTCGATATTACAGCCGGTTTCAGTGGCGAGTTTTCCCCTGGTCAACATGGCACGATACCTCCATTGGTCAAACTGAATGTCGACATGCCCGTAAAAGGCTAAGGGGTCATGTTAAACCCTGTAATGGTTACAGAGTCAAGCAAATACAGAAATGCTATGATGGCATTTCGCAAGCTCACGGGGGGCACAGCAATGGCGCTCGGCAAGTTCTTCAAAT
>JAAEPH010000481.1 GCA_024232855.1 Gammaproteobacteria bacterium | reverse complement strand
GCTCGACGCGATTCGCCAGCTGGACAAAAACAAGGTGATTCGCGAAGGGCTCGGCGACGAACTGGTAGATGCTTACGTCAAGCTCAAGATGCAGGCCTGGGACAGCTACATGGCGCATCTGAGCTCCTGGGAGCGTGAAAGTACGCGCGGCTGCTGACCCGTTAGGCATGAAAACGAGGGCCAGTCTGGCCTGTGCCTTCAGCGGTGCCGCCCGGGGGCTGTTTTGGATACCGCTGCGGGGGCTGGACAGGTCCGGAGTCACCCCTGCCTGGGCCACGCTGTTGTTTTACGGCCTTCCACCGATTCTGATTTCTCCGTGGCTTTTCGTTACCTGGCGGCGCATCTTTTGTGGTGGCTGGGCGTTGCACTTCATCGGTATTGCGACCGGGGTTTCGCTGGTATTTTATTCCAACGCTTTCCTTTACACCGAGATCGTGCGAGGGCTAGTGCTTTACTACACTACGCCGGTATGGTCGTTGTTGCTGGCACGAATCGTTCTGGGTGAAAATATTACCCCCGCGCGGGCAATGGCTATCGTGATCGGCTTCGTGGGCATGCTCGTTATGTTCGGTGTTGGTCCGGGTTACCCGTGGCCCAATAACAGCGGCGACTGGATGGCCTTGACCGGCGCTTTGGGTTGGGCGGTCTCTGCCGTATTGCTGCGCAAGGATGACGGCAGCCGTAGCATGGAAATCTGCGCTGTTTATTTCTTTTACG
>JAAEPH010000480.1 GCA_024232855.1 Gammaproteobacteria bacterium | reverse complement strand
TTTTAATTCTGTCCCTGATACATTCTGCTTCGCCAACGTATATTGCAGCCTTATTACTTTTTGGATCGGTCCCAGTAAGAAAATAAACACCCGGATTCATAGACTCCTCTCGTGCAAGTATTTTATCTAATTCACTTCTAGGTCCAGCAACTGCTTTACCAGTCCAATTGGAAAGTTCGGCAGTTCGTAATCGCTTTGGATCTCCAAATGCGAGAAAGATTTTTAACGTTGCAGTTGGCACAATCTCTTCCTACGTATGATAACTACTAGAGGGCGACCATTTAATTCGGCATATCGCATGTTAACCTGGCATTAGATTTTTGTTCCTCTCGAATCATACCTGATCTTTTATACCAACGTCCGTAGCTAGATCATTCTCAGCTATGATCCTACCTGGATCTATATTGCGGAATAGGCAGTTGTTTGATTGTGTTTCCATACAGGAAACTTAACTTGAATAATACCTGGCAAAAATAAGTAAAAGCCATCCTACGGTGACCCGGGGGGTGACCCCGTAGCCAGAATAGTTTCGTAAGAAGTGGTGATGTGTTTTAAATAGTTGATTTATAAAGATAAAATGGTGGGGCGTGGGCAAGGCTTCCGTAGACGAAGTAGAAATTGAGTTTGGATTGCCGTGATAAAGTGAGGAAAATCACCAAAATGAACACGATACTAAGTTTTGCTTCAAGAGAGATAATTGAAACGCGTAATGGATTTGGATCGGAAGAAATCTTGATTAGAACATTAGTCGTTCCTTTTATTAAGGCTAACGTTAAAGTGCGCCCTGATGATCAAATGCCTAAAACATATCAATCTAAACCGCTAATCAGTTTAAGCGGGAAGCTTGTCTATGGTGAATTGGCAATTCTTGAATTGTTAAAAGCCGATGGTTGGAATGGAATTTGGGTAGATACATATCACGGAAGAGGGAAAAAGAAAGTTTTTTGGAGTGGTATGCCACCTGAGGGGTCAGTTACCTTGCCCGAAAAAATGGGTGCATTGTATGATAAAATTGTCTCTTTCAATGGAGGCAAATCGTCGGGATTTTTTGATGTATTTGCTTGGAAAAATGATCAAGAAATTTTTCTAGAATACAAAGGTTTAGGCGATAAACCTAACGCAAATGAGCAAAGATGGATTAAGGCTGCTTTGAATGCTGGAATAAGCCAGGAAAGTTTGTTTTTTGTCGCTCAGGATAAATAGAGTCGAATGGATCTTTTATACCAGCGTCCGTAGCTAGAAATTTACTTGTGTGCAGGAATCTTATTAACTGCTTCGGCAAATTGCTTAAGAACCCATTCACCAGATCCATAACGGCCAGTAGAATTGTGTTATCAGCAAGACCCAGCAAAGCTGATATTGAACGTGGGTTAACTTTGCTGCTTTCAGATAATCAACAAAGTTTTGCCTTCAACCGTAACCCCAGCGTAACCCCAAGCATTGAAAGCAATTCTATGGAACTGCTGTATTTTATAACTTATTGATATAAAACAAGAAAATGGTGGCTACGCCCTGATTTGAACAGGGGACCCCATCATTATGAGTGATGTGCTCTAACCAGCTGAGCTACGTAGCCATGATTTTTTTGCGCGGCCGGCTCGCCCGGCCTTGAAGAGCGCGCGATTTTCGCTTTTACACCGCCCGCTGTCAAGCGCGGGGCAATGACGGTGGTCTATTAGACGTTGAAGCGGAAGTGCACGACATCGCCCTCGTGCATGATGTAGTCCTTGCCTTCGAGGCGCCATTTGCCGGCGTCCCTGGCGCCCTGCTCGCCGTTGCCGGCGATAAAGTCATCAAAGCCGACCACTTCGGCGCGGATGAACCCCTTCTCGAAGTCGGTGTGAATACGCCCGGCGGCGCGCGGTGCGGTATCGCCCCGACGGATGGTCCAGGCGCGCACTTCCTGCGGGCCGGCGGTGAAATAGGTCCGCAGGTTGAGCAGTTTGTAGCCCGCGTGGATGACGCGATCGAGCCCAGGTTCCTCGAGCCCCATTTCCTGCAGGAACTCGGCCGCCTCGTCGGCGTCGAGCTCGGTGATATCGGCTTCGATCGCCGCACAAACCGCGACCACCTCGGCGCCCTCCTGGGCGGCATAGTCCGCGACTGCATCGAGATGCGGGTTGTCTTCAAATCCGTCCTCGGAGACATTGGCGATGTAGAGCACCGGTTTGGCGGTGATCAGGTGCAACTCCTTCATCCAGCCGCGCTGGTGATCCTGCACCTCGAAACTGCGTGCCTGGTGGCCTTCTTCGACGTGCGCCTGCACCGACTGCATGAATTCGTATTTGGCCTTTGCTTCCTTTTCATTGGACTTGGCGAGCTTGCCGGCACGCTCGGTCTGGCGCGCGATCGATTCCATGTCGGCGAGCAGCAGCTCGGTGTTGATGGTGTCGATATCGCCCAGCGGGTCGATACGGTTGGCGACATGGGCGATGTCTTCGTTCTCGAAGCAGCGCACCACCTGGGCGATGGCGTCGGTTTCGCGGATATGCCCGAGGAACTGGTTACCGAGCCCCTCGCCTTTCGATGCGCCCGCCACCAGGCCGGCGATATCGACAAACTCCATCGTCGTCGAGATGATCTTCTTCGGCTGTACGATATCCGCGATTTGACGCAGGCGCGCATCAGGCACCTCGACCACGCCAACATTGGGGTCGATGGTGCAGAAGGGGTAATTTTCCGCGGCGATGCCCGCTTTCGTCAACGAGTTGAACAGGGTCGATTTGCCGACGTTAGGCAGGCCGACGATGCCACATTTGAATCCCATAGCTGTACTCGCGCTTCAAATTTCAGGTATGCAGGGCCTGCATCGCCTTGTCGATGCGCCCCTCGAAAAGCTGCGGCATAACGGTTAGCGTGCTGCGATTAGCGTCTTCGATTGCCGTCAAATCCGCCACTGACGGTTTGTGCAACACGTAGTTGACCACCTGCCTGCTATCTCCCGGGTGACCGATGCCGACGCGGATGCGGAAAAATTCCCGGCTACCGAGATGATTGACGATGTCCCGCAAGCCGTTATGCCCACCGTGCCCACCGGCCTGCTTGATGCGGTTGGTGCCGGGCGACAAATCCAGTTCGTCATGGATCACCAGGATTTCCTCGGGCGCTATCTTGTAGTAACGCGCCAGCGCCGCCACGGCCTGGCCGCTACGGTTCATGAAGGTTTGCGGCTTCAACAGGAATATGTCGCGCCCGTGCGCCTTGAACTTGCATTCGTCGGCGTTAAAGCGTTTTTCGAAGCGGAAGCTCAACCCCTGTTGCGCGGCAATCTCGTCAATCAGCCAGAAGCCCGCGTTGTGGCGCGTATCAACGTAATCGGCCCCGGGGTTACCGAGGCCGACTATTAAACGAAGATTCGCGGTTAACGCCGCCATCGCGACTAGCCTGTATATTGCATCGGCTTCCCGCATGACAGCATCCCGGATGCCGACGCAGAACAGATGCGGCTGGACGCCGGGCTGGACTGAGACCCATAGCCGTAGCTATGGGTCGAAGGAAGGCTGCGCGCCCCGGCCAGTCCAGGCGTATCTGGACAAGTCGGGGCCGGGATAGGGTTCGATCCGGTTGCTAGCTGCACTCTTGCCAATCTACTTATCATCATGATTTTCACGAGTCGTTTCAATGTGTTATAGCTAGGACCGAACCCGGCTGGTGCTATATGCAGGCTAGCTGTCGCCGCTGGCGTCGCCTTCACCCGCGTCGGCATCACCCTCGGCCACTTCGCCGTCTTCATCGCCTTCCATTTCAGGCGCTTCCGGAGCCTCGTCCTCGATGATTTCCTCACGGGTCTTGACTACCGACAGGACACCCACATTGTGGTCGTGGTGCTCGAGGTCTTCGACGTCTTCGAGGTAGGTCAACGCGACAATTTCAACGCCTTCCGGTAACTCGATATCGGTCAAATGCAGAATCTCGCCAAGGTGTAGATTCAATGCATCGATCTCCAGCTGTTCCGGCAGATCCTTCGGCAGTGCGATGATTTCGACTTCCGTCACCACTTGCGTCATCATGCCGCCATCCATCTTGACGCCGACACAATCCTCGGCATTGGCGACGTGGATCGGGACCACGACCTTGATCGGGGTATTCTTGTCGATACGGAAAAAATCGGCATGCATGATCTTGTTCTTGCAAGGGTGGCGCTGCAGATCGCGCAGGATGACTTCCTGGGTCTTGCCACCCATCTTCAGATCGACGACCTGGGTGTAAATGGTTTCCTTTTCGAGCTCGTGAAGAAATACATTGTGCTCGATGCTGATTTGCACGGGATCGAACTTGCCCCCGTAAACGATTGCCGGTACCAGGCCCTGGTGTCTCAGGCGGCGGCTCGCACCTTTCCCCGAGTCAGAACGTGGTTCAGCATTCAGTGTGATGTTGTCTGACATTGCTGTGCTCCAAAAATAAAAAAACCGCCCGCGGACGGAGGCCTGTCTTGCGACCAGACAGGAACAATATAACCGCCTCGGCGGCTATCTTCAGTCCATATACAATGAACTGACCGATTCTTCGGCATGAATGCGGCGGATCGTTTCCGCCAGCAGTCCCGCCACTGATACCTGACGAATGCAGGTGCATGCCGCTGCCTCTTCCGACAGCGGAATGGTGTCCGTCACCACCATTTCATCCATTTCAGAATTCTGAATGTTTTCGATCGCCTTGCCCGACAAAACCGGGTGGGTACAGTAGGCGTATACCCCTTTGGCGCCTTCTTCCTTGAGCGCCGCGGCCGCCTGGCACAAGGTGCCGGCGGTATCGACCATGTCATCGACAATGATGCAGGTCTTGTCCTTGACCTCACCGATGATGTTCATCACCTTGGCCATGTTCGGCTGCGGGCGACGTTTGTCGATGATCGCCAGATCGGCTTCATCGAGCTGCTTCGCGATCGCCCTGGCGCGCACCACGCCACCGACGTCGGGCGACACCACGATCATGTCCGGGAACTTCTGTTTCCAGATGTCGCCCATCAATATCGGCGACGCATATACGTTGTCGACCGGGCATTCAAAAAAGCCCTGGATCTGATCGGCGTGCAAATCAACCGTCAAAACCCGGTCGACACCAACGCTGGTGAGCATGTTGGCCACGACCTTTGCCGTTATCGGCACGCGTTGCGAGCGCACACGCCGGTCCTGGCGCGCATAACCGAAGTAGGGAATCACCGCGGTCACCCGGTTTGACGATGCACGCTTGACCGCATCGATCATGACCATCAATTCCATCAGGTTATCGTTGGTCGGCACGCAGGTTGGCTGGATGATGAAGACATCCTTGCCGCGCACATTCTCGCCGATCTCGACCGAGATTTCGCCATCGCTGAATTCGTCCACCGATGCGATTCCAAGTGGAATGTCCAGGTATCGGACGATTGTTCGCGCCAACTCGGGATTTGCGTTCCCGGTGAAGACCATTAAGTCGTTCGTGGCTACACTGCCGACCATCGGGCTCTCTCGTATTAAAAAAATGGCTGGGCCGGCTGGACTCGAACCAACGAATGCCAGGATCAAAACCTGGTGCCTGACCACTTGGCGACGGCCCACTAATTCTCTTTCAGTCCAGCAATCCCAATTGCTGGTGTACCGGGTGACGATTCATTGCTCTTGCAACGTATCCTGCCCAGGGCTTCGGAACCAGCGATTTTACTGTTTCTGCCTGCGCAAGGCTATCGACCTCGGCAAACACGCAAGCACCGGTACCGGACATCCGCGCCGCGCCAAACTGGTTCAGCCAGTCGATCGCCTCACCCACCCGGGGATAAAGCTTTCGCACCACCGGTTCGCACACATTTGTGCCCGCACCACGCAGAAAGGCGCGTATTGTGATGGGATCGCAGTTGCGTGTCAATTCTTGAGCAGCAAAAATTTGCTCCGTCGAAACGCTGCTTGCAGGGTCGATTACGACGTATATCGACTCTTGTAAATCAATCGCCTGCAACTCTTCGCCGATGCCGGTCGCCCAGGCGGCGCGGCCGTGTACGAATACCGGCACATCCGCACCCAGTCCCAGGCCGATTTCGGCCAATTGCCGCAAGGACAGGTCCAGTTCCCAGAGTTGGTTAAGAGCCAGCAGGCAGGTCGCCGCATTGGAGCTGCCGCCACCCAGGCCGCCGCCGACCGGGATTCGCTTGTCGACGCCGATGTCGATCCCCTTGTCAACCTCGAATCGTGCCTGCAACAGGCGGGCGGCCGTCAACAGGATGTCATCTGCCGGGGCGACCGGCGTGTTAACCCCCTGCCGGCGAATACCGCCGTCTGAATTCACCGTGAATTCGAGCCGATCGCACAAATCGATGAACTGGAACACGCTTTGCAGCAGGTGATAACCATCCTCGCGGCGACCGGTGATGTGCAACATCAGGTTGAGCTTGGCGGGCGACGGCAATTGCAAACGAGCCTGCATATTTCACCACCCTCCTGCTGCGGACGCCGATATGCTCACTGTGGCGGGGCGTACTCCCGCCGGCCGGCTAAACGTAGTGAAAACTACGCCGGCGCCGGCCTCTGGTCCGTGCGCCCCGCCACAGCGGCATCTCGACGCCCTCGGCAATTGCTCCGATACGTCGGACCGCTGCATTGCTCTACTACTGCACATCCATGTGCATATCGCGACGGACGGTGGTGAAATATGCAGGCTAGCCGCCATCAGTTAAAGCTCGGGAAAAGGTCGGCGTTGCTATCTTCGGGCTGCGGCGGCTGCCAGTGCTCGATAACCAGTTTGAATGTCGCCTGTTTATCCACCAGGCGCATGCGGCGCGGCAGTTGCAACCCACCGGGCGCGGCAGCGTAGTCCAGGTATTCGATATCCCAGCCGTCCTGTTTAAGAGAGCGGGCCCGGCCTCTTGAATTGAGCCGGTGCGAATAAGCAGTCTGCGGGTGTGGCAATCCTCGAATCCAGAAGTCGAGTCCGCTAATGGGCAGCGCCCAGCCGACGGCGTCCTTCAGCAGCGCCTCCACGCTCGTGTTCTCGAAAGACTGGCCATCCGGCAGCAATAACCGATATATCCCGGGCACACTCGAATCGATACGAAAAACGCCCTGTCCGAAGGGCGCTTCCAGCAGAATCATGAAGCGCCCGTCTCGCTGGCGTTGCCAGCGAATACCTATGCTATAAGCTTCTCTTTCGAAACTGAGCACGGCGCGCGCATACAGATTCCATTCACGGACATCTCCCGCCGCTGCCTGCTGGCTTTCCCACAATTCATCTATCGGTGGTTGTTGCGGCAGGTTCTCAGGCCGGCCACAAGCCGTCATAGCCCCCGTCATGACCATGACGGTGATGGCAAGAAAGGTGGAACGCAGCTGCAAGCCCTGGATGGAGATCAGGGGGTGAAGCGTTGCATGACTTTCAGCAACACCGGATCGTCGGGCGACTTTTTCAGCGCTTTCTGCCAGATACCACGCGCTTCTTCCTGCTCGCCGGTTACCCACAGCACCTCACCGAGATGCGCGGCGATTTCGGAGTCATTTAAACGCGAAAGCGCCTTACGCAGCAGTCGAACGGCTTCGCCGTAGTTACCCAGGCGATAGTGCACCCAGCCAAGGCTGTCGATTATGGCCGGATCATCCGGCATGATTTCAATGGCGCGCTTCAGGTAGGCGTGGGCCTCTTCGTATCGATCCGTCTGATCGGCCAGCGTAAATCCCAACGCGTTGAGCGCATGGGCATTATCGGGCTCGGTCTTGAGAATGAATTTCAAATCCGCTTCCAGCTGATCGATCTTCCCCAGCCTCTCGGCCACCAGCGCGCGCGCATACAGCAGGTCGCTATTGCCGGGCACGATACCGAGCGCGGTGTTGAAAACCGCCATCGATTCCTGGTAGCGGCGCGCCAGGCGCAGTAGCTCACCCTTGGCGACGTAAATTCTCACCAGCGAACCGTCCGACTGGCTGCCTTTCAACATCGCGTCCAGGTGTTCGATTGCCTCATCGGCCTGACCCGACAAGCCAAGCATATCGGCAATGCGCAGGCGCGCATCGAACAGGTAATCACCGACATGCACCTGTTGATACCAGTCGATGGCGATGTCGTACTGCTTGCGATTCTCATAAATACGACCCAGGTAATATTGTGCTTCGCCCTCACGCTCGTCGAGCCTGACCAGCATCATCATGTACTTTTCGGCATCGTCCAGGCGTTGTGATTCCAGTGACAGCAGACCGAGGGTATACAGCAGTTCGGCATCGTTCGGTGAGGCCTGGTGGAGCTTCTCGAATTCAGCCCGCGCCTTGTCATACTCCTTGATATCGACCAGCAGGCGCGCATAGGTAAGCCGCAGATTCTGATCATCGGGCTTGCTTTCCACCGCCTTCCGCAGGCTGATTACCGCTTCGCCGGATCTGCCCAGGCGCAACAGAACCCGCGCGCGCGCGGCATGGGCACCATTGATTTCCTCGAGTGCAAGCGAGCGATCCAGGTACTCAAGCCCTTCCTCGCCAAAACCGTTCTGGGTAGCCAGCATGCCATGTAAGTGCTGTGCATGGGCTCGATTCGCATGTTTATCGGCTATGCGCCGACTGACGGCGAGCACGGCTTCCGTATTCTTCTCCCGCGCCAGAATTCCGAGCAACGGCGGAAACAGCTGCGCATCGTCAAGCTCGCTGGTTTCGATGAGACTGTCGATGAAACCGAAGGCTTCCTCAACCTTGTCCTGGCGGATATAAATCGCGGCGATTACCTCGCGCGCCTCCACCCGGTTCGGTTCCAGTTCGATCCAGCGTTGTGCCGCCTTGGCAGCAGCATCCAGGTCCTGTCCGTAAACAGCAACGCGCACCGCACGTTCCGCGATAGCGGGATTTTCCTGTGACTGGGAAAGCGCGATGTAGCGCTCGGTGGCGAGCGCGGTATTGCCCTGGTTCAGTGCAATCTCGGCGACCATCAAATTGTAGGCGGCATCGGCAACGATATCCGTTTGCACGCCTGCGGGATTCACCTGAATCGACGCTTGCCCAGGTGGCTCCAAAGCCCCGGTCCCCGGCATCGACAGACCGGCGCAGGCCGTCGTCAACAGTGCCGTCAGGACGACAACAGGCCGAATTAATAGCTTGATGAATTTCAACCCTTTTTCCGTAAATATCTGAAACAGGAGTGTAGCATCTCGCTGTAGGATTGTATTTATCGCGATTTGTTCCATGGTGATGTTGTATTTGACCTTCTTATGCCCGAAAATTGTCTGTTGGTACGAAACCTTCCCTGAACATGGCCCTACTGTCCCTCGGCATCAATCATTTAACCGCACCGGTCGATATACGTGAAAAAGTCGCGTTTGCGCCGGAGCAGATGACGCGGGCCCTGCACGAACTACAGGATATTCCGGCCGTCAATGAATCAGTGATCGTTTCGACCTGCAACCGCACCGAGATATACTGCGATGCCTCGTCGGATTGCGCCGAGGTGATTACCCACTGGCTGACGGCCCATCACGGCATCGGTGAAAACAGCCTGTCGCCATATATCTATCAGCACAGCGACCAGGAAGTGGCGCGTCACCTGTTTCGCGTGGCCTCCGGCCTTGACTCGATGGTGCTCGGCGAACCGCAGATCCTGGGGCAACTGAAGAATTCCTACGATCTCGCGCGTGGCGACAATGCCATCAATTCAATCCTGGATCGATTGTTCCAGCATTCCTTCAGTGTCGCGAAGCGCGTCCGTACCGATACCGAGATCGGGACCAACCCGGTTTCGGTCGCTTTTACCGCGGTGAGCCTGTCAAAACAGATCTTCGGCAATCTCGACGAATTGCATGCCTTG
Source organism: Gammaproteobacteria bacterium (assembly GCA_024232855.1). Classification (GTDB taxonomy): domain Bacteria; phylum Pseudomonadota; class Gammaproteobacteria. The sequence goes on along the minus strand of JAAEPH010000480.1, from coordinate 834 downwards.
CTGATCGGTGCCGGGGAAACGATCGAACTGGTATCGCGTCATCTGCAAAGCCAGCAAATCGGTTCGATGACGATCGCCAATCGCAGCGTCGAGCGCGCACGTGCGCTGGCCGATCAAATCGGCGCCGACGCAATCCAGATCAATGCCGTACCGGAGCAACTGGCGCGCGCCGACATCGTCATTTCGTCAACCGCGAGCCAATTGCCGATTCTCGGCAAGGGCGCCATCGAGTCGGCATTGAAGCAGCGCAAGCACCGTCCCATGTTCATGGTCGACCTGGCGGTTCCGCGCGACATCGAGCCCGAGGCCGGCACACTGCAGGACATCTATCTCTACACCGTCGACGATCTGAAAAGCGTGGTCGATGAAAACCTGCGCGGGCGTGAACTCGCCGCGGAGGCGGCCCAGGAAATCGTAAATCTTGAAGTCACGATGTTCGATCGCTGGCTCAGAACCCATCAATCGGCCGACCAGATTCGACAATTGCGCGATGGCGCCGAACTGATCCGGCAACAGGCGGTCGAAAAAGCTCTGGCCCAGATTTCGCAGGCAGCGGATCCCGAGCGCGCGATACAGCGCCTCGCCAGTGAAATAACCAACAAGCTGATGCACAAGCCAACCATGGAAATGCGCAAGGCGCTGCAGGACGGGGACGAAGACCGCGTTCAGCTACTCAAATCGTTGATCACGCCCGATTAGTACTCCTTCAATGAGATATCATAGGGTTCAGCCAGTCAGGAAGCGGTTAGCTGCTAGGCGTGCGACTGCTGGACTAGCCGTGGCTAATTCAAAGGAGCACAACAACGCAGATAGCCGCTTCCTGGCTGGCCCGAA
>JAAEPH010000479.1 GCA_024232855.1 Gammaproteobacteria bacterium | reverse complement strand
TCGGCGATACTAAAGAAGGGTTTCATGTCTTTAAAACGGGTTTTTCTCCATTGAAAAGGAGATTGTAAGGCTGAAATCTAGCCTAAATTCGGATCATTGTTTTTTCAAAACAGTAACTTATCGTGGTCCGACCACTTATTTGCTATCACACACCATTCACCAATCCACAGATTCAATCGGTTAATACACACACCAGGTTCAGTGGTATCGATAGTGTACTGCGGTTCAGCCGCATAAGAATGCCGGTCATAGAGGGTGATAGAATTACCGCTCATAAGTACCACCGGAGAACTGCATTTTTAGTGGGTTTGTACAGGTAACTTTTTCGATTTCGTTTACAATCTGTTAACGAAGCGAACCTTATTATCCACCCTGGTATCAAAGGAATCTATCTGCCAACGGATCTTGTAATGAGAATACTCGTACTGCTGCTACTGCTGGTCATATCTCCGCTAAAGGCCGAGATCTACAACATCGACCAGCTCGACCTCAAAGATCAGGTCGGCAAGGTCGTTTATCTGGACTTCTGGGCGTCCTGGTGCAAACCCTGCCGGGAATCGTTTCCCTGGATGAACAGCCTGCTCGCCCGCTACCCGGCCGACAGGTTTACCGTGATCACAATAAACCTCGACGCCGAAACCGATGAGATGCACCGGTTTCTCTCAAAGATCGGGGCTGAATTCGACATATACCACGACCCGAGCGGCGCCATTGCAGAACAGTTTGAGCTGGAAGGCATGCCCACCTCCTACCTCATCGACGCCAATGGCAAGGTAGTGCGCAAGCACATTGGTTTTTACACTCGCAAGGTGGATGAATACGAACGCGAAATCGAGGAATTGCTATGACGACCAGGTATCAATGGCTGCTGCTGGCCACCGTACTGGCGCTGGGCGGCTGCTCTTCGCTCGGCGTCCAGCCCTGGGAACGCAACATACTGGCGCGCGACGACATGTTGATGGACGCCGACGCGCTCGACCTCGCCTTTGACGAGCATATTTACTTTAGCAAGGAAGCTTCCAGCGGAGGCCAGGGCTTTGCCGGGGGGGGTTGCGGGTGCAACTGAAACGGAAAAAAATAGCCGGCCTGTTGTCGGTGGCGACCTGTTCCCTGTTATGCACTCCGGCACAGGCGGACGAGGGCGAATGGGACGTTGACAGCGCAATCCTGTACTACGCCGAAGACGACGACCGGGTGCAGGCGATCGAGCCCGTCATCAACGCTACAAAGGACCTCGGCGACGAGGAAAGCGTTTCCCTCAAGCTGGTCATCGACGGTCTCACCGGGTCCTCGCCCACGGGTGCGGTGCCGTCGACCGAGGTACAGACCTTTATCAGGCCTTCCGGCGAAAGGTCCTACAAGGTGGCGCCCAATGAAACGCCGCTCGACCCAAGTTTCAAAGATACCCGGGTCGCCTACGGCATGAACTGGGCAAAACCCTACGATCGTAACAATCGCCGTAACTACGGCTTCAACGTCTCCAAGGAATACGACTTCACCTCGATCAGCGCCAACGCCCTGTGGCAGCACGACGCCAACATGAAGAACACGACCTGGTCCTACGGCTTCAATCTCGAGTTCGACCAGATCGAACCGACCGGTGACGTTCCCGACCCGCTCACTTCCATGGACAAACAGATGAAAGGCGACAGTTCCGACACCAGGAACGTCATCGACCTGTTGTTCGGCGTTACCCAGGTCATCGACCGAACCAGCCTGTTCCAGGTCAACCTGTCGCTGAGCGAGTCCGACGGCTACATGACCGACCCATATAAACTGGTGAGCGTGGTCGACGACGACAGCGGCAAGCCCGCCGACCAGTTATTCGAAAGCCGTCCCGACAGCCGCTCGCGCCAGGGCCTGTACGGCAAGTACAGGAAGACACTGGCCAACGACGATATCTTTACCGCGTCTTACCGCTACATGACCGACGACTGGGGCGTCGATTCGAACACCTTCGACTTCACCTATCGCTTCAAGTTCGGCAATGGTTACTACCTGCAACCGCACCTGCGCCTTTACGATCAAACCGCGGCCGACTTTTACACCTACTTCCTGCTCGAAAGCGATTCGCCGCCGAAACACGCCAGCGCCGACTACCGCCTCGGCGAGATGGACGCCACCACGATCGGGATCAAGTTCGGGCGCGAGGTTGATCGACAACACTCCTGGTCGGTGCGGCTCGAACAATACGAACAAACCGGTGAGAGCTCGCCATCGGAAGCGGTCGGGCAACTACGCAATCAGAATCTGTACCCCGACGTCACCGCGACCATCGTGCAATTCAGCTACGCGTTTATCCTCTAGCAAGACATGAACCGGTCTTGCCTGTTATCGCCGTAGCGGTAACATAGGCCGGGTTAACAATTTGGCCTGAATCAAAACGGGTGAACGATTCACTTTCTGTAAAACGCCGCGGGCAACTCTGGCTTGGCGAGTTCCATTGCATGGCGAGCCCCTGCGAAGTACTGATCGAGTGCGAACTCGAATCCGAGGCGCGGCAACTGAGCGCGCTCGCTCGGCAGGAAGCCGTTCGGATCGAACAAAAGTTTAGCCGCTACCGCGACGATAACATCGTGCACCGCATCAACCAGGGCGGCGATGACATCCGCGTCGACGACGAAACCGCACGCCTGCTCGATTTTGCGCAACATTGCTACGAGCTTAGCGAAGGCTGGTTCGACATTACCTCGGGTATCCTGCGGCGCGCCTGGCAGTTCAAGCCCGGCGCTCGCATTCCGCGACAACGCGAAATCGATCGGCTGCTGCCTCACATCGGCTGGCACAGGCTGCGTTGGGAAAATCCCGGCCTGAGCATGCCCGCCGACATGGAGATCGACTTCGGCGGTATCGGCAAGGAATATGCCGTCGACTCGGTACTGGCCCTGCTACAGGCAAAGACCGGGCACAGTGTCATGGTCAACTTCGGTGGTGACTGCAACGCCAGCGGAACGCTCGCCGACGGCTCGCCGTGGATGACCGGCATTGAGAACCCACGGCGCCCGGGTGATGCCAGCGCCGTGATTCAGCTCAAGCTCGGCGCGCTCGCCACCAGCGGCGATGTCTTCAAGTTCATTCAACAGGGCGGCAGGCGCTACGGGCATATTCTCAACCCGCGCACCGGCTGGCCGAATCCTTACTCGCCGTTATCGGTCACGGTCGCCGCGCCCACCTGCACCGAGGCCGGAATCCTGTCCACGTTGGCAATGCTACAGGGCAAGGATGCCGAAATATTCCTCGACCAACAGGGTCTCAAGTACTGGTGTTACCGCTGAATCGACGCGTACAGGCCGGGCCGCTCGGCAGGCGCCCGACAAACGGCATGCGAAATCGAGTAAACTGCAATTCCGAAAGCACCAGGTGATACTACCCAGGGAGAGTCATCCAATGAAATTCCGGGTTCCGGAACATCTTGAATCCGCGCGCTTGTTTCTGCGCCAGTTCGTGGAAGCCGACTGGCGCGACCTGCACCGCTATTATTGCGATGCACAGGCAATGACATTTACCCAGGGGCGGGCCTTGAGCGAGGGTGAGCCGCATGGTATTTACCGGCACACGGCCTCTACCTAAAAGGTTACGCAACTCTTTTGATGCGGCGTAACGGGTATACTGTCCACACCATGAAAACTTTAATATCCCGATGTCGGCAACTCCCCTGGACAACGACACTGGCAGCGCCTGGAACTCCAAAACCCGGGACATGCACCGCGCGATTATATCGCTGATGGAAAAACTCGAGGTGATGGACTGGAGCGCTTGCGGTCAGCCTTTTCCAGGGAATCGGCCGGGCAGCGGCTTCCGTTGAGCTCATGAAAGCGGTACAGCAACCCTGGTACGAGACGCAGCGTATTCGCGACGACCTGTACTGTATCACCGAACCATTTTATTGCTGGGAAAACCGCGCCAATCTGTGGTTGATAAAGGGCCGCGACGCCGACCTGCTGATCGATACCGGCCTCGGTGTCTCCAGCCTCAAGCTTTACCTCGCCAAATTGCTGGATAAGCCGCTCAAGGTCGTCGCCAGCCACGTTCACTTCGATCACAGCGGCAGCTGTCATGAATTCGAGCAGGTCTTTATTCACCAAAACGAGCACCGGGCCCTGTGTACGGGCGATCCGCAGTTGATCCTGAGCGCGCCCGAACTCGGATTTGTACCGGAACGCGATTTTGACGCGATACCCTACCAGGGCTTCAGCGCCAGCGACTACGAGGTACGCGCCTGCCCGCACGCACAGGCGCTGGCGCACGGCGATGTTATCGATCTCGGTGACAGGGCTTTCGAGGTGATGCACCTGCCCGGGCACTCATCCGGATCGATCGGGTTGTACAATGCCCGGCGCCAACAGTTTTTTTCCGGCGACGTCGTGTACGACGGCCAGCTGCTCGATGACCTGGAGGATTCGGTGGTGGAAGATTACCTGGTCACCATGGAGCAGTTACTGCAATTGAAAACCGACGAAGTGCGGCCCGGACATTATCGAAGCTTTGACCGGCGGCGCCTAACGGAACTGGTCAGGCAGTACATCGATACCAGGAAAGCGCCGCTGTGCCCGAGCGAAAAATAGTCTGCCCGCCGGTAGTCGCCGAGCCGACCCGGGCGGACTGGCTCAGGGTTGATCAAGGCTTGCTTTCAGCGGTGTTAATCGATATACCTGCCGTCTCAGGCACTCGAAACGATAAAGCATGGCAAATCAGGAAAAGACAGGCGTTCTACGCGATACCGAGGGATACCTGGTCAATCCCGAAGACTGGAGCAAATCGATCGCACACGATCTCGCCGCCGAGGAAGACATCGAAATCGATGACGACTACTGGGTGGCGCTCAACTTCATGCGCGACTATTTCAATGAACACAACATTGCCCCGAACATTCGCCATTTGATGACATATCTGGCGGCAACCTACCAATGTGACAAGAAGGCGGCCAAGAAACGGATATTCGAACTGTTTCCCTACGGTTACGTGAAGCAGGCCTGCAAGATAGCGGGTATGAAACGACCGCGCGCCTGGAGTACCGGATAAGTGACGCCTGATGTACCGCAGTCGAACAATGGCACGGCCGGCAGCGATGCGCCGAGCGCGGGGATTTGATCGAGTGCGGGTAATACTGTTGCTGGCACTGCTCGCGCTTGCACCGCCGAATCCGGCAGCGGCGGCACCGCCGGATGAGGTTGTTTCCTTCAAATGCGCATTGGCGATCGGTGCCGTGTTTGCGGAACTGGAGAAGCTGTCGGAAAACCCGCTGACAAAGGAGGCAATCGGTAACATCGATGATCAGAACGGCGAATTTGTCTGTATCTCCATCAACCCCAGGGAAATCCAGGTGCGGCTGCAGTCCACGGACTTGACCGCCACCGATAACCGTCTCGTATTTTCACTGGACGCGGCGACCTACGTGGTCCTGAAAACATACTTTGGCCGCTAGCCCGGCCAGTATCACACTGGCTGGACGGCTATGACACACTAATCGCGATTAATCGAATCAAGGTAACAAACATGACAAAAGGCTTAATCATCGTAGATGTACAAAACGACTACTTCAGCGGCGGCGCCATGGAACTGGTGGGCATGGAAGATGCCGCAAGCCAGTGCAGGAAACTGCTGGATGCCTTTCGCACCGCGCAGTTACCGGTATTTCACATACAACACCTCTCCACGCATCCCGGCGCCGGTTTTTTCGTGCCGGATACGCCGGGCTGTGAAATCCATGACAGCCTGCAACCGTTCGCCGGCGAAGCCCACATCACCAAGCACTACCCGAGCGCGTTTCGTGAAACCGATCTGCAGCGACTGTTGCAGATGTCGGACATCGACGAGCTCGTGATCTGCGGGGCGATGAGCCACATGTGCATCGATACCACCGTGCGGGCCGCATTTGACCTGGGTTATCGCTGCCATCTGCTGGCGGATGCCTGCGCCACCCGCGATCTCGAATTCAATGGTCGCACGGTTAGCGCCGCCGATGTTCAGGGCGCATTCATGGCGGCCTTGAGCATGCCTTTTGCACAGGTTTCATCGACGCAAGAATACCTGGCATCGACCTCAACCTGAAACCCCGTAACCACGGATTGAATCGCTGACTAAGCATGAGCACGGCAGACGACACTCACAGCAAGCTGATCGGTTACCTGCTGTGGATCTTCGGCTTTCTCGGAGCACACCGCTTTTATTACGGCCGGCAGATAACCGGGACGATTTACTTTTTTACCCTCGGCCTGTTCCTGATCGGCTGGATCGTCGACCTGTTTCTGATCCCGGGCATGGACCGCGCGGCCGACCTCAAGTACCGGGGCGGCAACAAGGACTACAACCTCTGCTGGATTCTGCTGACCTTTCTCGGCATTTTCGGAATCCACCGATTTTACCTGGGGAAATGGGTCACCGGGCTGATCTGGCTGTTTACCGCTGGTCTTTTTCTGTTTGGTTTGCTTTACGATCTGTGGACGCTCAACGGTCAGGTTGACGATATCAACAGTGGCCGTGTTCAGTAATCACCTTGCCTGGCCTGGCCCGTCGTTCCTGCTTGTGGAATGGCGCCATGCTTGTATAATCGCGCGCCTGAGTTCTCCCTGCGTACCCCTATGACCACCAAACGAGAAAACCTGCGGAACATCGCAATCATCGCGCACGTCGATCACGGCAAGACCACGCTGGTCGACCAGTTGCTGCGCCAGTCCGGCACGCTCGATGCGCGCGCGGAAATCAGCGATCGCGTGATGGACTCCAACGACCTCGAAAAGGAGCGCGGGATTACAATTCTGTCCAAGAATACGGCCATCAACTGGCATTTTGAAAGGCATGACCAGGACTATCGCATCAACATCGTCGATACGCCGGGGCACGCCGATTTCGGCGGTGAGGTCGAGCGTATCCTGTCGATGGTCGATTCGGTGTTGTTGCTGGTCGACGCGGTCGAGGGACCGATGCCGCAAACCCGCTTCGTCACGCAGAAGGCTTTCGCCATGGGCTTTACGCCGATTGTCGTCATCAACAAGATCGACCGCGATGGCGCCCGTCCCGACTGGGTCATCGACCGGGTCTTCGATCTCTTCGATCAACTCGGCGCCACCGACCAGCAACTCGATTTTCCGGTAATCTACGCGTCGGCGCTGGACGGCTATGCGAGCCTCGACGACCAGCATCGCAGCGGCAATATGGAACCGCTGTTCGCCGCCATCATCGAACACGTCGCCCCGCCCGCGGTCGAGCTCGATGGCCCTTTCCAGCTGCAGGTATCGAGCCTCGACTACGACAGCTACAAGGGTGTGCTCGGCATCGGCCGCATCAACCGGGGTCGCGTCACGCGCAACTCGTCGATCAAGATCATCGGCGCCAACGGCAAGATTCGCAATGGGCGCATGATGCAACTGTTCGGGTTTGACGGTTTGCGGCGTGTCGAAACCGAAGTCGCGGAGGCCGGCGACATCATCGTCTTCTCCGGCATCGAGGAACTCTTTATCTCCGATACCCTGTGCGATCGAAACCAGGTCGAAGCGCTGCCGCCATTGACGGTTGACGAACCCACGGTGAGCATGACCTTCAGCGCCAACAGTTCACCCTTCTCCGGCAGGGACGGTAAATTCCTGACCTCGCGCCAGATCGACGATCGGCTGAAACGCGAGTGCCTGCACAACGTGGCGTTGCGAGTCGAGCAGCTCGGCGACTCCGACAAGTTCCGCGTCAGCGGGCGCGGTGAGTTACACCTCGGCATTCTCATTGAAAACATGCGCCGCGAGGGTTTCGAGTTATCGGTGTCCCGCCCCGAGGTCATCGTTCGTGAAATCGACGGCATCGACTGCGAACCCTACGAGCAATTGACGATCGATATCGAGGAACAATACCAGGGTGCGGTGATGGAGGCGCTCGGCAAGCGCAAGGCCGACCTCAAGGATATCGTGCCCGACGGGCGCGGCCGGGTTCGGCTCGATTACGAGATTCCGTCGCGCGGCCTGATCGGATTCCAGTCCGAATTCATGACGCTGAGCTCGGGGACCGGCCTGATCTACCATGTTTTCGATCACTATGGCCCCAAATTGGAAGGCACCATAGGCCAGCGCCAGAACGGCGTTCTGATTTCAACCGCCGCCGGCAAGGCGCTCGCCTACGCATTGTTCAACCTGCAGGACCGCGGCCGCCTGACGATCGGCCACGCGGAACCGGTTTACGAAGGCATGGTGGTGGGTATTCACAGCCGCGCCAACGACCTCGTGGTCAACCCGCTCAAGGCCAAGCAACTCACCAACATTCGTGCCGCCGGCACCGATGAAAACCTGGTGTTGACCAAGCCGGTGAAAATGACGCTGGAACAGGCGCTGGAATTCATCGACGACGATGAACTCGTGGAAGTGACGCCGAAAAGTATTCGCATTCGCAAGAAACTGCTGCTTGAACACGAGCGCAAGCGCGCCTCACGCAGCAGCGCCGCCTAGAAATCCGGGGAACTCTCCATTTACCGGGACACGCCATGAAGAACGTACTGGTTTTACAGCACATCGCGCTCGAGGACCCCGGTTACATCAAGGAACTGATGGAAGCGGACGGCTGGAATCTGGTCCAGATCGAACTCGATGAGGGCGAATCCATACCGGCTGATATGTCGGGCTACGACGCCATGCTGTGCATGGGTGGACCGATGGATACCTGGATGGAGGTCGAGTATCCGTGGCTGATCGAGGAGAAGCGGCGCATTCGCGAGTGGGCCGTGACAATGGGTAAACCGTTTCTGGGCTTCTGCCTCGGCTGCCAGCTACTCGGCGAAGTGCTGGGCGGCGAGGTCGTAAAATCGGAGCCGTCCGAAATCGGCGTTCTCGATATCGACATGACGCCTGCCGCGCGCGAGGATATCCTTTTCGCCGGGTATCCCGCGACATTCAAGGCGGTGCAATGGCATTCCCAGGAAGTTCGCGGTCTCGACTCGGACCCCGATGTGACCTTGCTGGCGTCTTCGCCGGGCACGCCATACCAGATCTTCAGGTATCGCAACAATGCCTGGGCGATGCAGTTCCACGTCGAGGTACACGCCGATACGGTGATGGACTGGGGCGGTGTGCCGGAGTACAAAAAAGCGCTTGAAGACAGTCTCGGTGCGAATGCGCTGGCCAGTTTCGACCGCTCGGCGCGCGAGCACATGCCGGAGATGAATCGCCTCGCCGAACTGCTGTACCGCAACTTCAGGAAGATCGTCTAGCCCGCGGGCGCTTCCCTGGAGTGGTTCTCGGAGAGGCGCGGAGACGCCGGGGGCGCTGAGGATATTTTGCCTGGTGGGTGCCCTGGTTGCTCTTTTCGAGATTCGACCACCCCGTATTTCTCCGCGAACACTGCGTCTCGGCGCCTCTGCGAGAACCTTTACGGTGAGATATGAGGGCTAACCGATTTCCTGCAATTTCGGGGCAAAGCTCAGCACCTGCACATTGCCGGGCAGGGTTGGGTTGAAAAGCCGGTTGTGCCAGTAGGTCGCCTCGAAGTACTCGTCACCCGCAGCTAACGCGGCGACGTCGAAATCGAATTCGTAGTCGACGCTGTCCTGGACAAACTGAAGGTGGCACCGGCCGGCTTCGAGCAGCGCGGCGGCCAGCTCGGAATCGAGGCTGAAAAGCGCCGTGAGCCGGTTATCGAACTGGTCGGATTCATGGTAGTGCAACTCCGACAGTATGCGCAGGCCATTTTTTACCCACTCGCTCGGATCGGGCGTCTTGCGCACGATGTGACGAAATTCACCGGTGCGCGCGCCGCAATCCTTCCTCACGATGAGAAAATTCATACGGCTTTGTTCTTCGCCACCCGTCACCGAGAAGACCCCGGCGCTCATGCCGGCGGTCGGACGCCCGCCGAGTTCTCGCATGCTCATCTTGCGCAACCGGCATTGCCAGGCGATAAAGCCCTGATATTGTTCCGTGGTTTCCATGATGCCTGTAATCCGGGGACTGTAATCCGGGGACAGTATACTTAATTCGCCGATGATGCTGCAGGCGTCTGAAGCCTCGATGAATTAAGTATACTGTCCCCGGAATAACCCCCGGAATAACCTAGAACAGTCCCTCGACCTGGCCCTCGTCGTTGAGGCGGATATTGTCTGCCGAGGGCACGCGCGGCAGGCCGGGCATGGTCATGATGTCACCGCAGACGACAACGATGAATTCGGCCCCGGCCGACAACCTGATTTCGCGAATCGGCACGTCGTGGCCGATAGGCGCGCCCATCAAAGACGGGTCGGTGGAAAAGCTGTACTGGGTCTTAGCCATGCAAATCGGGAAATGACCGTAACCGGCGGCCTCGAACTTCACAAACTGGTCACGCACCTTTTTATCGGCGATGACATCATCGGCGCCATAAAGTGCGCGCGCGACATGCCGCGTCTTCTCCCACAGCGGCAACGTGTCATCATAGAGCGTTTGAAACTGGGCCTGACCCGAGTCGGCCACTTCGGCGACGTGCCTGGCCAGTTCCAGAGTACCCTTGCTGCCCTCGCCCCAGTGATTACAGTCGAAAGCCTCGACGCCGAATTCAGCACAAAATACACGCACCGCATTTAACTCGTCATCGGTGTCAGCGGAGAAGCGGTTGATTGCAACCGTGACCGGCACACCGAACTGTTTCAGGTTACGAATATGGCGACCGAGGTTTTCGCAACCCTTCTTGATCGCATCGACATTTTCGCCGGTGAGTTGATCCCTGGCGACCCCGCCATGCATCTTGAGGGCACGCGCGGTTGCCACCAGCACCACCGCGTCAGGGCTCAGCCCCGCCTTGCGGCACTTGATATCGAAGAACTTTTCAGCACCGAGATCGGCGCCGAAACCGGCTTCTGTAACCACGTAATCGGCGAGCTTGAGCGCCGTCCTGGTCGCGATTACCGAGTTACAGCCGTGCGCGATGTTGGCAAACGGGCCACCGTGGATAAACGCCGGATTGTTTTCCAGGGTTTGCACCAGGTTCGGCATAAAGGCGTCTTTCAACAACACGGTCATGGCGCCCGGAGCATTGACGTCACGCGCATGCACCGGCTTTTGATCGCGCGTGTAGCCGATGACGATATTGCCGATACGACGCGTGAGATCATCGAGATCCGTGGCGAGGCAAAAGATCGCCATGATTTCGGAAGCGACGGTGATGTCGAAACCACTCTCACGCGGGGTGCCGTTAAACGGACCACCAAGGGCGACGACGATGTCGCGCAGGGCCCGGTCATTCATATCCATAACGCGCTTCCAGGTGATCCGACGCGGATCGAGGCCGGATTTGTTTTCCCAGTGAACATGATTGTCGACCAGCGCCGACAGCAGGTTGTGAGCCGTACCGATGGCATGGAAATCACCGGTAAAGTGCAGGTTGATTTCTTCCATCGGCACGACCTGCGCATAACCACCGCCCGCGGCGCCGCCCTTCATACCGAAACAGGGGCCGAGGCTCGGTTCGCGTAGACACATGACCGCTTTCTTGCCAATGGCGTTAAGCCCGTCACCGAGGCCGACCGTAGTCGTGGTTTTACCTTCACCCGCCGGGGTCGGCGAGATCGCGGTAACCAGGATCAACTTGCCATCCTTGTTACCTTTCACCGAGTCAACAAACTCGGTGGTCAACTTGGCCTTGTCGTGACCATAGGGTTTGAACGACTCGGGCGCAATGTCGAGTTTTTGCGCAATTTCGGTAATCGGCATGAGGGTTGCTTCGCGTGCAATTTCGATATCACTTTTTGCCATTTCAGTCTCCAGATCGTGCAAATCAACGGATATGCGCCGTCGCGCCAGGATTTCGGGTTGTGCCGCTTCCCGCGGGCCGGCACGTTATTATGACGCCGTATCATATGAATTGATGCCATATGAAAGTATCGCGAAAGCGACACAAAACATACGCTCACAGACTAACCATCGCGCAGCAGGGCCCTGCGCATCGGTGCATACAGGAATTCGCTGAGCCCGGCGATGGTGATCAGCGCGATACCGGTCAGTTCGCGCGCCCCAAGCGGTTCGTTAGCCCAGATCGCGGCGGTGATGCCGCCTACGCTGATTTCGGTCATCATCAACAAACCGACAACCCCGGGATTTAGGTGCGGCGCGCCCCAGAACGCCGCGTAGGCGCCGGGGATGACGATCACGGCGATCGGTATCGACCAGGGCAACACATCGATCACTACGGACCAGTCCGGAGCCGAGATATCGCCCGCCACCGGCGAGATCGCGAGCACCAGCGCGGCTATGACGCCGTAGAAAAAATAAACCGAGCAAATCTCCATGCTGCGGCTACCGTCGTCCTTGCGCAGCAGCACCGCCGCGATCGCCCAGCCGACGGCGCCGATCAGCGCCATCCAGTCACCGGTATTCCTCGGCGAGGGATAACCCAGGTCGACGCCGAACATGACCAGCATGCCGGCGATACCAAAGACGATGGCAAGCACGCGTGCCGTGGTGATGGCTTCGCCAAGCAGCATTCGCGCCAGCAACAGCGACCACACCGGCGTGGTGTAATACAACACCAGGCCGCGCACCACTTCGGTATAGAGCATGGCGTTTGAGTAGAACGCGAGCGAGACGCCGGTGGCGATGCCGATAAAATGCAACGGCCAGCCGCAGCGGGCGATGCGACGCCAGTTACGCAGTATCCAGGGCAGAAACAGCACCAGTGGAATGCCGTAGAACAGCACCGTCGCCCAGGCATCCGTCACCCCGGCGCGATCCATGCCGCGCAGCGGTATCCAGAACAGGCCCCAGGCGACACCGCTATAGGCGCAGGCGAGGCTGGCCCTCGTCGTCAGGCTCAACCGGCTGAACATTGGCCCGGTTCAGCCGACGCGGTTACGGGGAGCAGTTAGCAATCGAGCGTGTTGGCGCGTTCCCAGCTGCTCAGGTGCTTGCTGTAGCTGTTCCACTCTTCGAGCTTGAGCTTGACGAAGGCATCGATCAGCTCATCGCCGAGACCCGCGCGTAATATCTTGTTCTTGTCGAGCGCGCGCAACGCATCGAGCATGTTGTCAGGCAGCTTTTTCGCCGTCTTTACCTTGTGACCATCCTCGTACATGTTCAGATGGATCGGATCGCCCGGATCGCGCTTGTTTTCGATGCCGTCGAGTACCGACGCCAGTACGCCCGCCTGTAACAGGTAGGGATTGGCAGCGCCGTCCATCAGGCGCAGCTCGAAACGCCCGTCTTCGGGTATGCGCACCATGTGCGTGCGGTTATTGCCGCCGTAAGTCACCGCGTTCGGCGACCAGGTGGCGCCCGACAGGGTGCGCGGCGCGCTGATGCGTTTAAACGAATTAACTGTCGGGTTGAAGATCGCTGTCAAGTCCTCGGCGCTGTGCATGATGCCGCCCAGCGCCTGGTAGGCCAGCGGCGACAGACCCAGCCCGCGTGGATCCTTGTGGCGGGTTGCGAACAGGTTGCGCTTGCCGGTCTTGTCCCACAGCGACACGTGTGCGTGGCAGCCGTTACCCGTCAGGTGGGTGAAGGGCTTGGGCATGAAGGTCGCGCGCAAGCCGGCCTCCTCGGCGATGGTCTTGGTCATGTACTTGAAGAACACGTGCTTGTCAGCGGTCTTCAGCGCATCGTCGTAATCCCAGTTCATCTCGAACTGGCCATTGGCGTCCTCGTGGTCGTTCTGGTAGGGATTCCAGCCCATTTCGAGCATCGAATCGCAGATTTTGCCGATAACGGGGTACTGTCGCATCAACGCCAGCTGGTCATAGCATGGCTTGGACTGGGTATCGGCACCGTCGGCAATATCGGTACCGTCGGCGTTGATCAGGTGAAACTCGCATTCGACCCCGGTCTTCATGCGATAACCCTTCTTCATCGCTTTCGCGAGCTGGCGCTTCAAGGCAACACGCGGCGAGGCTTCGACTTCCTTTCCGTCCATCCACAGGTCGGCCGCGACCCAGCCGATCTCCGGCTTCCACGGCAATTGAATCAGGCTGTCGGGGTCCGGAACACCGAACAGGTCGGGATGCGCCGGCGTCATGTCGAGCCAGGCGGCGAACCCGGCAAAACCGGCGCCGTCTTTTTGCATGCCCTTGATGGCGCGCGCCGGCACCAGCTTGGCGCGTAAATTGCCAAACAGGTCGACCCAGCTCACCAGGAAATACTTGATCTTTTTTGACTTCGCGATTGCTTCGAGATCTTTAGCCACTATCTGCCCCCTATGGAGTTTTGGTTATGTCATTACCGCTAATTCTATATTCATCTAATGCTGATGCAAACTACCCGCCATGGGCACGCCGGTGGCGCGGGACACGACCAGCGTAATCGCGCGCATATCCTCGGGTTCGAGATTCTGCACATTGGTCTTGCCGGTGCAGCGCGCCATCATCGAGGCTTCCGCGGTAAACGCCTGCAGCAGGTTGGAACTGCGTTCTTCGCGCTCCGCGGCGTCCAGGTTCGCATTGAAAACCGGGCTGCCGCCGGAAATATCCGCGCCCAGCGCCAGTACCATCGCGGCGCCAACGGTGACCGCGATCGTCCCCAGCGCCAGGAGCTTGGCCGCGTCGGTACCGGTGCGTAAACCACCGAAGTAAACCAGGTCGACTTCCTCTTCGCGATTGAGCTCGCGCAATCGAGCCACGGCGCGGTGCACGATCGAAATATCCGGCGCGCCGGCAAGCTCAGACGCCAGCCCGGGCAAGCCATTAGTCGGATCAAGCAAAAGAAAATCGAGGCTTTGCGCCAGCGAGAAATCGACCGCGGCCACGACGTTGGCGGAATTGACCAGCAAGCCGGCAGGCTGTTCCGCTTTTGCGCGCGAAACCTTACCTGCCGCAATGGCCTGGTCCGCATTTACGACGATGGCATCGGCCGCTGGGTCGGCATCGGAGCTGACGACCTGGATCCATTTCGCATCCGCACCGAGCGGCGCGGCGCCGATATAGGCGGCGCCGTGTACGGCGATCGATTTTGCCACCGATTCGCGAATCTCGGCCGGTGCCTCGTCAAGACCGGTGACGGTAAACGGAATGTCGAGCCTGAGGCCCTGGATGGCGCCGAACCGGGTGGCGGTGGCGCAACCTTCACGGTACGGATCGATCACCAGCCGTGACAGGTTGGCGGGCAGGAACACGAGGTCATCCAGGGTGGCGACATGTTCCTCGGTAAACGGGTTATCGCGGTTTTCGAGGCGCTTTTCGAGAATACTGGATTGCTTGTCGAGATCGTCCGGATTGATGCGCGCCATCGCGAAAATGGACTCACGGCTGCCTACGGTATAGTCGGCCGAACCGGTCTCGGCGTCACAGCGGAAACAGCGTGCGGCTTCAGCCCTGGCTTCTGTAGCCGTGTAGGTTGACTCGATTTCGGGAAACTCGACCGGCACCTGGCCGAGACCGTGAAACCGCTGGTGCACGCGCGGATTGATTTCCCAGTCCGGATCATTGCAGACCGGAACGCGCCGGGTTCTGTAAGGCGTACGGTAAGGCAGCGGCGCATCGTTACCTTCGAGGAAGGCCTTCATGTAATAGGCCGCGCGATGCCCCTGGTACATGGCGTCGACGATGGTCGAGCCGCCAAAGGCGCCGTCGCCCGCCGCGAAAACCCGAGGGTCGGCCGTGGTCATACCGTCGAGATCGGTCTTAACGCGCTCCCATTCCATCAGACCCGCAGCATCCAGTTCGCAGCACTCGGTTTTCTGCCCGACCGCGGCGATTACCATGCCGCATTCGATGTCATGCTCCGAACCCTCGACGTTGATCGGCTGGCGGCGTCCATCCTCGCCGGGCTCGCCGAGCTCGGTACGCACGCAGCGCAATGCCCTGCCTTCGATGACTTCGACCGGTTGCGTGTTGTAGACGATCTCGATGCCCTCGTCGATCGCGCCCTGTAATTCCTCGCGCCGCGCCGGCATCGCCTCGTAGTCACGCCGGTAGATGACCCTGACCTTGCTGACGCCGGGCAGGCGCCTGGCGACGCGGCAGGCATCCATGGCGACGTCACCGCCGCCGATCACCAGCACGGTTTCCGGTAAAGTCGGTTTTTCACCGGCGTTGACCCGGTGGAGGAAACTGACTCCATCCTCGACAAAGGGCGCGACTTCACCGGGCACGCCCATGGGCTTGCCGGCAAAGGCGCCGATGGCAAGCAACACGGCGTCGTGTTTCTGCTTTAATTCATCGAGCGAGACCTGCTCGCCGAGCGCGCTGTTCAAATGAACCCTGATACCGGGGCAGTGCCCGATAATGCGATCGATATCCTGCTGCACCGCCGCCTGCGGTAAACGAAAGCGCGGAATGCCCCAGAACATCATGCCGCCGAGTCGATCGCTAGCCTCGTGCAGGTGCACCTCGTAACCGGCCTCGGCGAGGTCGTGCGCCGCGGTCATTCCGGCGGGCCCGGCGCCGACGATAGCAGCGGTTTTTTCCCGGATCACCGCAACCGGGGGTAAGGCGTAGCCCGGACCCAGGGTTTCGAGCACGTAGCGTTTCAGGTTGCGGATCGCGATCGGGCCGTCGCTGTCGGCGCGCCGGCAGGCCGGTTCGCAGGGCGCATCGCAAACACGGCCGCAGATCGCACTGAACGGGTTGGTGGCATTGATGGCTTCGAGTGCCTCTTCGTTCCGGCCTTCCCAGACGTAGGCAATGTAAGACGGCGCGTCGGTGCCAATCGGGCAGGCGACCTGGCAAGGCGCCGGGACATAGTGGATATCGCCGGTATCGTCCTGCAAATCCGCACGCGCGGTAATTGAAAATTCGGTTTTGATTACGGTCATGACTACCCCGCCTTACGGTCGAGCACTTCGAGACCCAACTCGGGCGCATGCGCTGCGGGATGTTCGGCAAGCAGGGGCAAACCGGTAATATCCGCGGCTTCCGGGGTCAGGGCAACGAGATCGTCGCGGCTCACCTTGTGTACATCGTCGTGGCCGAGCGCCCTGGTGATCGAGGCAATCTGCCAGCGCAGCGACTCGAAGTAGCGATGCATATTCTGCGATTGCAGCTCTATGTCGTAGCGCGCCTCGTGCTCTTTATCCTGGGTCGCGATACCGACCGGGCAGGTGCCGACATGGCATTGCATGCAGGCGATACAACCGCCGGCAATAATCGCCGCGGTACCGACCGATGTGCAATCCGCGCCCAGCGCCAGCATCTTGACGACGTCGACGCCGTCCTTGATACCGCCCATCATCACCAGGTCCATATCGTCACCGGCATTGATTTCCTTGAGCCCGTCGACCGCTTCCTGCACCGCCGAGATGGTCGGAATACCGACGTTTTCGAGGACCTCGGTACTGGCCGCGCCGGTGGAACCCTGCAAGCCGTCCAGTTCGACAAAATCGAAGCCATCCTTGTACGCGATCTTGATGTCGTCATTTACCCGGCCCGCGCCCATCTTGATGCCCAGCGGCACCTTGTGCATGGTGGCTTCACGAAATTCCTCGACCTTGATAACCAGGTCGTCGGCGCCGAGCACATCGGGGTGGCGTGACGGCGAGCGCAGATCGATGCCCTGCGGGATACCTCGAATTGCAGCGAGTTCCGGAGTCACCTTTTTCGCCATCAACTGGCCGCCGAGTCCCGGCTTGGCGCCCTGCGAGATGTAAACCTCGATCGCGTCGGCGCGCTGCATATCCTTCACGTTCCAGCCGAGGCGGCCCGACAGGCACTGGAAAATGAGTTGATCGGCCTCTTCGCGCTGCTCGTCGAGCATGCCGCCTTCGCCGGTATTCTCGGAGATACCAGACAGCCGTGACGCCCGTGCCAGGGCGATTTTAACCGAGCGGCTGAGGGCGCCGAAACTCATCGGTGCGATCATGACCGGCATCGACAGGCTCAGGGGTTTGGCGCCGTAACGGCCACCAATCGTGGTCTTCAGGTTAACGTCCTGCAATTCCTCGGGCTTGTATTGTTGCGCGGCCACGTCCTTGACAAAGGCGATATCGTTCAGGTGCGGAATCGGCTTGGAAGCACCGTAACCACGGATGCGGTAACGCCCTACTTCGCCCTTGATCCAGATATCTTCCTGCACCTTCGGGTTCCAGTAGTTGCTGGAACCTGACGATACGAAGAAAGGTTGAGGGCGCGACCGGGGTTCGGAATTGGCGTAACGCAGTTTTTTGCCGGCGTTGACGATCTTGGTGAAATCACCCTTGAAGCTCATCCCGTAGCGATCGAGAAACGCCATGATTTCATCGCGCTCCGCGGCGTCCATATCGACGATCATGGTGTCGTTGCCGAGGCTTTCGATATTGCCGCCGACAAAAATCTCCCCGGCACTCATATCCTGACCAACCCTGGCGGCACCGTCGCCCAGGATGATGATGCGTCCACCGTACATCATGTAACCCGCCATGAAGGCGGCATTGCCGCCACAGCACAAGGTGCCTGCTTTCATCACCTGGCCGGCACGGCTGCCCATGTTACCGTGCACCACGATCTCGGCGCCGCGAATGGCGACACCCGCGATCGCGCCGGCATTGCCGCCGACCACGACCGAACCGGAATAAATATTGTCGCCCACGGCCCAACCGGCATTGTGCTCGATCTCGTAGTGAGCGCTATCCGACAACCCGCCGCAGAAGTAGCCCGCGGATCCGCTGACCTTGACGTTTATCGGCTCGATCAGGCCGACGCCGATGTTGTGGCGTGCATCCGGGTTGACGATTTCGACATCCTGGCCGTCACGACCACAGTCACGGATTTTCGCATTGGCCTCGGTGATATCGGTCTGGCTTAAATCGATCTTGACCATGTCTGAAAAGTCCCCGGTGCGGGTTCGGTTGAATTGATGGATTGCCCCGGAAACAACCGGTTCAGGCTCACTTCCTCTGAAGCGATGGCTATCATGTCATCGGTTTCAAACAGGACCATCGGCTTGGCGGCCAGGTTGTCCTTGGCGTATCCAATCTCGTTTGAGGTCGAAACCAGGAATGAAAAGGTGCCGTCCAGATCAGCGATCGCGGTTTCGAGCACGTTGTCGAGGGTCTCGCCCTGCTTGAGCTTGTCGGCGAGGTAAACCGCAACCAGTTCACTGTCGTTATCGGTATGGAAGGTAAAGCCGCGACGTTCGAGACGCCGCCGCATTTTCCAGTAGTTGGTGATCTGGCCGTTGTGGACGATGGCGATGTCTTCAAAGCCGGTAGCCCAGAACGGGTGGGCAGCTTCGGGGCGAACCGCCGATTCGGTGGCGAGGCGCACGTGGCCGATGCCGTGGGTACCCCGGACTTCGCCGACGCGATAGGTTGAATCGAGTTCTTGCGCGGTACCATCGTCCTTGATGATATCCAGCGTATGTCCGACCGAAACCAGTTTCGCGTGCTCCTCGATGTGCTTGGTAAAATCGAGCAGGTCGCCTTCAAAATTGACCGCGATCTGGTAGGAGCAGCCGACCGACTGCTCGGATTCGATGGTCGCGCCATGACGCGCAAGTAGCGTGGCGATATTATCCACCGCCTTCTGCCTGGCGGCTTCCTCGGTTGGCACGATGAAGCGCAGTTGCAGCTGGTCCTTGTCTTCGCCATACAAGGCAAAGCCAGTGCTGTCGGGCCCGCGGTGCTGGCAGCCATCGAGCATATCGATCAGGGTTTTGCCAATTTCATGATTGCCGGCCTGCTTGTATAAAACACCCGCTATTCCGCACATGCCCGCTACCCCTCGCTAGAGAATCTTCAGGCGATCGAGCTTACGCAACTGGAACAAATCTGTCAACTGAAGTGAAATTTTGTTTCCCTTTGGGAAACTAATTAGTCCGCATATTTCACCGTTTTGCGTCGCGAGGGCGTCGCAAAGACGCTGTGGCGAGTTGCACGGACCAGAGGCCCGCGCAGGCATAGTCGTCACTACGTTAAGCGGGCCGTCGGGAGTACAGCTCGTCACAGTGCGCTTTGCGGCGTCCGCAGTACGCCTACATGGATGTAGGTGGT
>JAAEPH010000478.1 GCA_024232855.1 Gammaproteobacteria bacterium | reverse complement strand
TCATCCCGGCCCGCTTCGAACGCCGGTCTGGCAACTGCTTTACTCGACAATAGAAATGGTGCGCTCCCCTGGACCTGTTTTGCCAGTGCCGCGGCGATATCGAGCGCGTCGACCTGGTTTTCCTGCTGGTATTGCTCAATCAGCTCCCTGAAAAGGCCCAGATCTCCCTCGCCCAGCGTATCGCTGGTGCGTTGCCTGAACTGTCCGGTGCGCCGAGTGTTGACCATGTCTGTCGGGGGCAAATCGATCAATCCGGTTTTCTTGCGAGGCGCGCGGCTACCAGGCGGTTGAGCTTAATGGCGACACCGCACAGAAACGCCGAGAGCGCATGACTGCACAGCTCAGAGCAGGCAAGCACCACGCCCGGGCCGCCACCGCTGCGGCCCCCCGCGGGCTGCCCCGTCGGTGGCTACGAGGTTATCGAGCGTGCCTGCTTTTCGCTGTGCAATGATGCGCTCTCGGTTTTTCTGTGCGATGTCGCCATTAAGCGCGACCGCCTGGTAGCCCCGCGCCTCGAGTTTATCCGCGACCTCCAGGGTCGATATTTTGGTCCGCACAAACACCAGCATCGCATCGAAAGTCTCGGCTTCGAGGATACGGGTCAACGCGTCCAGCTTATGCGTACCGGTCAC
>JAAEPH010000477.1 GCA_024232855.1 Gammaproteobacteria bacterium | reverse complement strand
CGCGGAACTCAACCACAGCGACCATGCGGCGGGGTTCAGTATCGGGCCGAATACCCGGCAAAGCGCCGCCCCGGTAAGCAGGTAATACCCGATCACCATGGCGCGCGAGAGAACCAGCGCGCGCCCGGTGTGGCCCAGGGCGGCGCGACTCATAACGGCGAGTATCATGGTTGAAAAGGCGCCCGTGGTGAGGGCATGCAACCAGCTCGTGGCGGATATCGGAGCGCCAAACAACCAGGCGGCCTTGAGCATGAGGGCGACCGGGAGCCAGGCGTAGCCGACATGGAGTATCCACAGTATCGGTTCGCGCAGTGTACGCTGTCCCTGCCAGCGGGCCAGTTGTAATACGTACAGCATTGCGGTGATCGTGGCTACCACGGCGGCCAGGATTTCGAAGGAGGGAAGGAGGTCGACGACGAGAACCGCGCATGTGGCAATAAAAACAGCCCTGTCGAGAAGCGGATGACGCTGAATCCTGATATCGATACCGCGTTGCTTGAGGCCAGATGAAGTGAAAGGCGGCACGATGTGTCTTCCCACCATGGTTACCATGATTAGCATAACGTTGATTCCAGTCCGCAATGGAGCGGTGGCGATGGCGCCGCTGAGATGGAAATGTATATTTGCCGCAAACAACGTCGCGAGCAAGCCGATGAAAACAAAATTTCGCCGATTACCCGAGCGAATCAATGTCGGCAGAAAGGTGAGCGCAAGGGCGGGCACGAAGGCCAGGTCGACCACGGCTATTAGCAGGGGCGACAGGCCAAGCGGGAAAGTCGTCGCAATCCGCCCCGCCAACCACAGCAGCGCCAATCCGAACAGCGGCGCACCGGCGTACCCCCGATGACCGGTCCAGCTCGGTACCGCGGTCAGGAGGAAACCCGCCATTGCCGCGGTGATGAAGCCATATAGCATTTCGTGTGCATGCCATGCCTGTGCCGGCAGTGGCGAACGCGTTGGATCGAAGCCATGTAGAAAGGCCATCCAGACCGGTATCGCCAGCGCGGCGTGAATCCCGGCGAGCAAAAAGAATGGGCGAAAACCATAAGCAAGTATCGCGGGGTAGGGGGCTGTCTTTTTCATTTCTTCATCGATTCCAGGATGAAAGGTATTGTGCCGCAGATGAGTAATTATTACCCGGTTTCCAGTTTCCCAGGCTAGCTGTCGCTTGAGCTAAGCCGGGCTTTTATGCGGCGACCAACGAAGATCAGTAGCAAGATCAGCGTAAGCAAAAAGCAAAAGGCAGCCGCCTGAGTCAGTATGCCCGCCCAGACGTAGGTCCATTTCAGGTCCTCCGATTTGATTTTTATGTTGATGTGCGGGTCAGTTTGTTGCAGTGTCGGTGAAGACTTCTCGACTCGTACCCGCACTCGATAGGTTTTTCCCTTTAGCGCGGGAAAGTTGCCGACAATCTTTCCCATTTTCAATTCCCGGTAGCCCTCATTGCTATCATCGGAATGGCCGCTGGCAACAATGGTGTTCCCGGTTTCGGCCCACCAGGAAAGCCGTAGTTCGGGTGATATACCCGCACACTGTTCGGGAACGACGGTCTCTATTCCCAGCAAGCAGTTCTGCGTTTGCAGATCCAGATTGCGGGCGCTGTCCAGGCGGATCTGGTACCGGACATTCCAGTTTGCCTGGAAATCCGCCGAGTACTCACGGCCTTGTTGCAGGTGGACGGGAAATTCAGCGGAATCCACCTTCAGCCCCGATAGCAAAAATTGCGCCATTGCAAAAAAAATCGCCGCCAGCAGAAACAATACGGCAGCGTTTTTCACGAGGTTTGTCACCTTCGACGGTGAACCATTCACGAGGGAAGCCTGACTACAGGGGGAGAAATAGCCTTCACGTGCGGGTACCTGTCACCGCGCCTCCTTCGCCGCGAGGAACCAGAAAACCGGCACCGTTCAGCGGCCGGCTAAACGCCTGCTCCGGGAACCCGGTGTGCACCACCGAAATCGGTGCATACTCGATCCCTGACAAGAGTTTCGCCAGGTCATCGTCCACGGGTTCGAGCAAGCTGGCGGCAACGTCGGCCGGGACGCACAAAACCACCTGTTTTGCTCGTACCGAGTGTTCTCCCTGTGGCGATGTGGCATGGATCGTCCAGGCATTGCCGCGAGGAATCAGTTCGGTGACCGAGCGTTGAGAATGAAAATGAACGCCGTCACTTCGCGCCAGGGTATCGATCAGCGTAGCCATCCCTCCGCGGAAAGAATACGCCTCGGTTTCGATCGCGGTACGCCGCCGCAGAACCTTGTGTAGCAACACCCCCAGCGTCAGGCTGCCGTAGCGCTTTTCCAGTGCGGTAAGGCGCGGCAGGGTTGCGAGGGCGCTCGCCAGGTCCGGGTCGGATGCCAGGGGACCGGTGATAAACGGCCCCATGGCCTTTTCCAGCACTTCGCTGCCGAGGCGTCGATTCACAAATTCCGCTACCGTTTCGTTTTCGCTTTTCCCGCGCGGAATAAAGGGTTCCGCCAGCAGGCGTAGCTTGCCCGGGTGCTCCACAGCGGTGAAAAAATCATGGCGCCGATTTTCGATGGCACCGGCAGCAGTCTGCCCTGGTCTACCAGGTATCGATTCGCTACCCCGTCGCGCATGATGCGGGAGTCGGCGAGGTCAAAATCGCGCATGAAGCGACTTACTTCGGGGCGGAAATTCAACACCATTGCCGCGGCTCTTTCGGTGAGGTAGCCGTCTCTCTGGTCGGTAGCGATCTTGCCGCCGGGCCGGGCCTCTTTTTCCCAGACTTCGGCGCGCAGCCCGCGTTGCGCCAGCAGTCGGGCGACCGCCAAGCCCGACATGCCACCGCCGATGACCAGGACGTCGAGCTGGCTCATGGCGCCGTTCCCTGCCGACAGCCATCCGCAGCGGCGGCGCGGTAGCTGTTGCGCAGTGGCATAAAGTCCGGGTTAACTGGTTTTTCGTTTGCCACGCTTGAGTTCCGCTTTCATCTGTTCAAGGAGATCCCTGTCCATCAGCCCGAGGCCGCCACCATCCGGGTCACGGTGGCTCTCCACGTAATCCTGTATGGCCGCAAATCGTTTGACCGCCTGAACGTTGTCTTTCAGGCGTGGCACGCGCTCGCGGGCGATCTCGAATGCGCTAAAATCCAGTTCCCGCATGCCGAAGCCTTTCATCCTGCGTACCGCCCGCATCATCGCCCGGTTACGGAAACGGGTCAGGTCCTGGCCGGTAATAATGGCAATCCCTTCCCGGCGCGCATTGAATTCGGCCGCCTTTTTTATACCGGCGCGGACGAACTCCGGGGCCGATTCGACCCGGCGTAACACCTCCGGTTCCCATTCCACACCGGCGGTATGCGTCGCAAACACGGTTTCCACATCCCCGGCGGATACCGCTGGATTCTTCTTGTTGCGGCGCTTTGCCTCACGCTCCGCCGCGGCTTCCATGGTAGGTTGTACGAAGGTTCGCATCGTCCCCGAATAACTATCCAGCATTTTTACCAGTTCCTGCTCGGCTTCCGGGTGCTCAATTCGACCAGCTGGCACAAGGGTGAAGCCTGCCGTATCCTGGGCATATCAAGGCCTCGCCTGCGTCGCATTATCAAGCAGCACGGACTGGTTGATCCCGGAGGTTCGGTCCTCGAAGAGATCGATTCGGATGAAATCGTAGCAATCAACTGTTAGCCCGCATATGCGGGCTAACTTCCTAAAGTGTCCTGTCAAGTTCATATCGCAGTAACTTCTCGGTTACCCTTCCCATGTGGCGATAGCTGATAATCCCTTTTCCGTCGATGAAAAGGGTAGTGGGCACACCGTAAACGCCGTAGGATTTTTCAATCTCTCCGGTTCCATCAATACCCGCAGGGAAGCTGAGGTTGAATTTGTCTACGAACTCTTTTGCATTCTCTTCCTTGTCACCGACCGCGATTGCTACAAATACCACATCTTTTGTGTATTCTCCATAGACCCGGTTGAGAATGGGGATCTCCTCCCTGCATGGCATACACCAGGAAGCGAGGAAGTTGATTAGTACGGGCTTGCCCCGGTAAGCGCTTAATCGAAAGGGCTTGCCATCGAAAAGCAATACCGAAAAATCCGGGGCGATTTCCTTTGCGGGAGCGTCTTCGCTACAGCCCTGGCTCAACAGTAACCCGACAATCAGGCAGCCAAGCAGTAATCGCTTATGTTTAGCCTGCATTTCGCACCACCCCCCCCCACAGCGGCTTCTCGACGCCCTCGCTACGGAGGATCGTGGTGAGATATGCGGGTTAATCCAGAACGCCCTTGTCCTGTAGATAGGGCTTCGGATCGGTCAGGTTGTTATTGAGCGCGGCCTTGTCCTCGCCCTGCCCAAATGCCAGCGACATCAGCTGGGTGGCCTGGAAGATCGGGATTTCCTCGTCCTCGCGGTAACCCATGGCGCCCTGGCGGGAATCCAGGTTGAGGTGGCAGATCGGGCACATGGTGACGATGGCTTCCGCGCCGCAGGCCCTGGCGTCGTCCATCACCCGCCGCATCAGTTTGGCCGCGGCCTCGGTCCTGGTCATCGCCAACGAACCGCCACAGCACTCGGTTTTGCGTGACCAGTCGACGGTTTCCGCGCCCAGCGCTCTGACCAGTCGGTCCATCTTCTGTGGGTATTCCGGATTCTCGGCCCCGGTAACGTGGGTTGGCCGGGTGATCAGGCAACCATAGTAGCAGGCGACTTTGAGACCCTTGAGCGGATTGGTAACGCGTTTTCCGACGTTGTCGAGACCGACGCGATCGACGATGATGTCCATCAGGTGTTCAACCTTGACCGTGCCCTGGTATTCGTAGCCCAACTCGTCGCTAACTTCTTTACGCGCCTTCTCCTTATGGGTGACCGAGTGTTCGCCATGCTTGAGGCGCGAGTAACAGGCGCTGCACGGCGAAGTCACGGTATCGAGACCCATTTGTTCGATCGTTGCGACGGTACTCATCGGCAAAACATTGGTAGCCTTGGGGTCGGTCGAGTGCGCGGCGCCTGACCCGCAGCAGCTCCAGTTTTTGGGCTCGATCAGCTCAATATCCAGAGCGCCGGCAATGTTCTTCACCGATTTACCGTATTCGATGGCGCTGGAGCTCAGCGAACAGCCCGGGTAATAGCCGATGGCTTTGGGATTATGAGGTAGCTTCGTCGCATTCGCCGTGGCCCGGCCAAAGTGCGGCAGCAGGCTAAGTTTGCCTTTGGCAAACAGGCGCAGGCCGAGCTTCAAATCTCGAAACGGCTGCCGCAACCCCAGGTTATAACTGGCCATCAAGCCGAGCTCGTAGGCGCGACCAAAGATCTTGATGCTGCGCATGAAGGTCTCGTTGAAGCTGACGATTTCCGGCACCGCCGGTTTGATGCCGCGCCGGCGCGCCTCGATACGCAACGCATCGATGACCCCGGTCACGTCAATTTTCTGCGGACAACGCGTGGCGCAGGTATAGCATGACACGCACAGCCAGATGGCCCGACTGTCGAGCACGGAAATGTCATTGAGCTGCACGCTGCGCATGATCTGGTGAGGGCTGAGATCGAACTGATCGGCCATTGGACAACCGCTGGTGCACTTGACGCACTGGTAGCACAGGAAGGCATTGTCCCCGGTGGCGTCGCGCGCCACGTCGATCAGCGACAGCGGTCCGCTCGCGGTCCTGTGGCACGGGGAGGCGGTGAATTGTGTTTCGGTTATGGCCATATCGTCTGTCGCGCTCCCCAACTATGCCTCGATCACCGGGCGCGGCAGCAGACCTGCCGCGTCGGCGATCGGGCGCACGGCTTCTTCCCACTCGATGCCCATGATGTGGACCCCGGCAACGCCTTCGATCTCGCGGATTTCCTGAACCTGCTCGATGCAAATCTTGATGCCCTCGGCCCTCCAGGCGGCGCTGCGTTCGGGTTTGTTTTCCGTATCGATGCCGGCAACCGCAGCGGTCATGCGATCGATAATCGCATCGGGAACGCTCATACCCGGAATTCGATCGCGCATCACCCTCGCCATGCCGGCACTCTTTAGCGGGCCGACGCCGGCGATGATCTTGAGCTGTTCGGCCACTCCCATGTCGACCGCGCGTTTCATGTATTCGCGAAAGCGATCCATATCGTAGACCAGCTGGGTTTGCACAAAATCCGCGCCGGCAATGGCTTTCTTTGCCAGTCGGTAGGGCCGCCATTCAGCCGGATCGGCAAACGGATTAGCCGCACCGCCGATCAGGAAACGCGGACCGCCGCCCGGGATTTCCTCACCGCACTGGAATCGGCTTTCGTCGCGCATCTCTTTCATCATGCGCAGAAACTGCATCGAATCGATATCGTGCACGTTCTTGGCGCCGGGATGGTTGCCGCAGGACTGGTGATCCCCCGACAGGCACAGCAGGTTCCTGAGGCCGAGCGCGTAGGCGCCGAGCAGGTCGGCCTGCATCGCGAGGCGGTTACGATCGCGGCAGGTCATCTGGATGATCGGCTCCACGCCTTCGTCCATCATGAGTTGGCCGGCCGCAATCGAGCTCATGCGCACCACCGCGGCCTGGTTGTCGGTAACATTGGCCGCATCCACGCAATCGAGCAGCAGGCGAGCCTTGCTGCGCACCTCTTCCGGGTCGTGTCCTTTGGGTGGCCCAAGCTCACCGGTAACCGCAAATTCACCCGCCGCCAGTACGCGCGCCAGGTTACTGTCACAACGCTCGGAGATGGGTAGCGCGTCGCTGTTCTCGGGCATTGTGAAAGCAGGGAAATTCATCATATTCATGGTCTCGTCCTCGGTGCTATGCTTTCTCTTCATCCGGAATACGAACATCCTCGCGTACAATCCTGCGATGACCGCCGTCTCGGGCCGAGGACCAGTCCTTGGCGGGCTGGACCTCCATCATTTCGTCGAACAGGCCCAGTTTGAGCTGGTTTTCGCAAATGACGTGCCACGCACATTCCGCTTCCTGGTTGACTTCGCAAATGCCGTCCTGCGAGCCGCCGCAGGGGCCATTGAACAGCGACTTGGGGCAGCGGCTGACCGGGCACACGCCGCCGGTCAAATGCAGCACGCAATTGCCGCAACCCTGGCAGCGGTCTTCCCACACACCGTGCTCGGCCGGATAGCCCATGAACTTGGTATTGAGTGCAGGCAGGATGCGCTTGCCGGGGAACTGCTGGGCCAGCGACTGTACCCCGACGCCGCAACCCAGCGACAGGATTGCGTCATACTGCTCCAGCTCGGCTTCCAGCGGGGCGTTGTACTCTTTCTCGCACTGGCGCTGGACGATGGCTTCGTCGACGTTAACCGCTTCACCATCCAGATCGGTGGACATGCGCAGCGATGCCGACAGCAGGCCAACTTCCTGCTTGCCGCCGGCAAAACACACCGCGACGCAGGTGCCGCAACCGACGGCCAGAACCTTGTTGTAGCCCTTGAGCATGGACTTGATTTCATTCAGCGGTTTCTGTTCAGCGACAATCATGATTAACTCCCGGTGCGGGTATTGCCGGTTTCTCCCGATAACGGAGACGGCCCCAGCGCCTTGACGGTTTCGACAAAATCGGTGAATTCGGCAACGAACTGCGCGCCCATGGCCGCGGAGATATTTATCATGCGCGTGCGTTCCTCTTCGAGGCCGATAGTCTTGAGTAGTTCCTTGACGTGGGTGACGCGGTGTTTGGCCTGGGTGTTGCCCCTGATGTAGTGACAGGTGCCGGGCAGGCATCCCGCCACGGCGACACCATCGGCGCCCTTTTCCAGCGCGTGCAGGATTTCCAGCGAATTGGCGCGGCCGGTGCACGGCAGCTCGACGATCTTGATCGACGGTGAATAACTCATGCGTCCCCCGCCCGCGAGATCGGCGGCCGAGTAGGCGCAGTGGCGGCAACAAAAAGCGACCACTTCCGGTACGAAGGTTTCGTCGTCGGCGTTCAGGACTTTTTCATCGGTACTCATTTATATATAGGCCTTTTCAAACAGCGCATCGAGCTTGGCGCTGATCTGGTTTTCGGTGTAGTGCTTCAACTCGATCGCCCCGGCCGGGCAGGACGCCGTGCACAGGCCGCAGCCCTGGCACAGCGCCGATTCAATGTAAGCCGCTCCGAGAATGCCGCCGATACTTTGCAGGCCGTCGGATATGCGCGGTGCGCCAAAGGGGCAACTGCGCAGGCAGGTCAGGCAGGCAACGCACTTGTCGTTGTCGACCTCGGCCACCGGACCGCCGGTGGTCAGCGTGTCGCGCGAGAGGATGGTTGTCGCACGCGCCGCGGCCGCCTTGGCCTGTATGATCGATTCCTGCAACAGCTTGGGATAATGCGCCAGGCCCGCCATGAACACGCCGTCGGCGAGAAAGTCGACCGGGCGCAGCTTGACATGCGCCTCGAGGAAAAATCCGGCGGCATCCTGCGCAACCTTGAGCTTGTTGGCAAGCTCCCCCGCCGCGGGCGAAGGCACGATCGGTGAGCTGAGAACCACCATGTCGGGTTTCAGATCCATTTGCCTGCCGAGAACTTCTTCCCACACGCTGACGTTCAAAGCCCCATCGGCATCGATGCCGACTTCGGCTTCGCGGCCGTCTTCGTAGCGCATGAAAATGACTCCCGCGGCGCGCGCCTGGGTATAAATACGCTCCTTGAAACCGTAGGTGCGGATATCCTTGAAAATCACCGTGACCTGCGCTGCCGGGTTTAACCGCTTCAGGGTCAACGCATTCTTCAGCGCGCTGGTACAGCAGATACGGCCACAGTATTTATCGGCCGGACCCACGCACTGGATCATGACAACGCTATCCGGAACTTCACCAACACCGTTTTCAAACCCGGCCAGTGTGCTTTCGAATTGCTGTTGGGTGGTAATCCGCGGGTCGGTGCCGTAAGCGTATTCCTCGCCGCGGTACTCAACGCCGCCAACACAGACGATGGTCGCGCCGTGGCTGATTTCAAGACGTTCCGCGCGGTCGGCGTAGGCGATGGTGGACGAGAAATTGCCCATGAAACCCTGCGCATTCACGACTTCCGCGTTGAAGTGCAGGTTGATCGAAGGATGGTTTTCGACCCGGCCGACGACATATTCCAGGTAGTCCTGTGGGCTGAGGAAATGATCGGCGCCTTGCGGCGGCAGGGCGGCTTCGATACCGAAATCCTCAAGCCCGTAGTGCAGATGGCGCAACGCACCGCCGAGCTCGCTGGCGCGTTCCACCAGGTCTACCGGGAAACCCTGCTCGGCAAGCGCGAGAGCGGCTTCCATTCCGGCGGCACCGCCGCCGATAACCAGCGCGCCACGTTGTACCGACATTTCACTGGTCGACAGCGATTGCAACTCATTGGCGCGCGCAATCGACATGCGCACCAGGTTCTTGGCCTTCGCGGTCGCCGCGTCCCAGTCGTGCGAATGCACCCAGGAGCACTGGTTGCGGATGTTGGCCATATCGAGCAGGTAAGCGTTCAACCCGGCCGAGCGCAGGGATTTGCGGAACACCGGTTCGTGGGTCAACGGCGTGCAGGCCGCGACTACGACGCGATTGGCGCCCGTCTCTTTCACCTTTTCGGTGATCTGGGCGATGCTGTCCTGGGAGCAGGCGTACATCGGGTGCTCGCTATGAATCACCCCGGGCAACCCGCTGGCGTACTCAGCCACCTGGGGGACGTCCAGATAGCCGCCGATATTGGTGCCGCAATGGCAGACAAAGACCGCGACCTTCGGGTTTTCGGTTGCGATATCGCGCTCCGCAGGGAACACCGCTTCGCGCGTCTGGCTGCCGCGCGACTGGCGCAGCATCGCCCCGGCCTGCGCCGCCGCGCCACTGGCTTCGAGCAGCGACTCGGGTATGTCCTTGGGTTCGCGGAACGGGCCCGCGGCATAAAAGCCTTCGCGGCTGGTCTGCAACGGATTGTATTGCCGCGTTTTGCAGAAGCCGTGATCATCGACCTCGACCTCGAGGCGCTGTGCCAGATCTTTGGTCTCCTGGTCGATTTCCATGCCGATCGACAACACCACCATGTCGAAAATTTCTTCGCGCATGGATTCGTTCGTTCCACCGCTGACGCCCGCGCCGCGCTCCATGTAGCGCAACACCAGGTTATTCGTGCCCGGGTCTTCGATGATCTTCGACACGCGGCTGCGGGTGTAGCGAACGCCCAGCTTGTCGCGCGCATTGTTGTAATAGGCTTCGTAACCCTTGCTGAACGAGCGCAGGTCCATGATAAAGATTTCCATGTCGATATCGGGCCAGTGACCCTTGGTCATGGTGACCTGCTTGGTGGCGTACATGCAGCAAACCGATGAGCAGTAATCATGTTTCGCATCGCGCGAGCCGACGCACTGTAACCAGGCGATGCGCCTGGGCCGTTCGTTGTCCGACGGCCGCAGCACCTTGCCGCTGGTCGGGCCGGAGGCCGATAACAGGCGCTCGTATTGAATCGCGGTCAGCACGTTGGCATAACGACCCAGGCCGAATTCCTCCGATTGCTCCGCATCGTAGGGCCTGTAGCCCGGTGCCATGATCACCGCGCCGATCTCGACGTCGTAGGTTTTTGCCAGCCCGTCCATGTCGATCGCGCCGATTTCACAGGCGTCTTCGCAGACCAGGCACTCCGAACAGATGCCGCAGTTCAGGCAGCGCGCCGCTTCGGCTATCGCCTCGGCCTCGGTGTAACAGTGGTCGACCTCTTCGAATCCGGCGCGGCTATCGAGCGCCAGAGTCGCATGCTGTACCCGTGGAGTTGGAACCAGCTCGCCCTTTTTTACCCGGGTGTCGAGCTGTTGCCGGGTGAAGCTTGCAATGCTGGTTTCAGGCTCGGCTACATCCAGTTCCTCGCCGCGCAGGTAACGCTCGATGGATGCGGCGGCTTTATGGCCGGTGGCGACAGCCTCGATCACGAACGAGGTTCCACTGACCGCGTCACCGGCGGCGAATATGCCGGCTTGACCGGTGCTGAAGGTGCCGGGATCGACCTCGAGCGTATGGTTGGCATTGACCTTTACACCGCCGGCTTGCGGGATTAGCGACAGCCCGGCTTTCTGGCCGGCGGAAAAGACGACCACATCGGCATCGATGACAAATTCGGAGCCCGCGATCGGGTCGGGAATCCAGCGGCCATTCTCGTCGATGTCGAACTTGTTGACGCGCTGGCATTCGAGGCCGGCGACGTTGCCATTGCCGTCATCCTTGACGCCGAGAAAATTCAATGAGGTGTGCAGCGGGATATTCTCCTCGCGCGCGCCTTCGGCTTCGGCGGGGCTTGCCGGGATGTCGTCTTCGCTTTCGCGCATTGCGATCTGTACGTCAGCGGCACCGAGGCGCAGGGCGGTACGCGCGACGTCCATCGCGACATCGCCGCCACCGATGACGATCACGCGTTTGCCCTCGACGTCGGCACGCGGATCGCGCGTAGAGGCGTCGAACTGGTGCAGGCGAACGTCGCGCAGTAAAACGGTGTTGATCAAAATGCCGCTGAGATCGTTACCGGGGATGGGCAGGCGGTTGCCTTCGTGTGCGCCGACCGCAACCAGCACCGTTTTGAAGCCGTCGGCGAACAGGTCGTCGATATTGTCGACCGGCGTCGACAGGCGCAGCTCCACGCCCAGGTCGATAATATCGGCAACCTCGCGTTCGATGATGTCGGCGGGCAGCCGGTATTCGGGAACCCCGACGCGCAGCATGCCACCGGCCACCGGCAGCGATTCGAAAACCGTAACCGCGTAACCCGCGAGCGCCAGGTCCTGCGCCGCGGTCAGGCCGCAGGGACCCGCGCCAATGATGGCGATCTTTTCCGAATGCAGGCATTCAGCCTGTTGCGGGGCAGTGCGCTCCTTGCGCATCATGCTATCGGTGACGAAGCGTTTCAGGCTGCGGATACCGATCGGCTGGTCGATCATGCCGCGGCTGCAGGCCTCTTCGCAACGCGCGTTGCAGATGCGACCGCAGATCGCGGGGAAGGGATTATCACGCTTGATCGAGCGATAAGCCTCTTCGATCCGGCCCTCGGCGATGAGCGCGATATAGCCCTGCGCGCG
>JAAEPH010000476.1 GCA_024232855.1 Gammaproteobacteria bacterium | reverse complement strand
TGCTACTGCTACTGCTACTGCTACTGCTACTGCTACTGCTACTGCTACTGCTACTGCTACTGCTACTGCTACTGCTACTGCTACTGCTACTGCTACTGCTACTGCTACTGCTACCGCTACTGTTACTGCTACTGCTACTGCTGCTACCACTACTACTACTGCTACTAGTACCAGTATACTACTACTACTAATACCATGACTACTACTACTACTACTACTACTAGTACTACTACTGAGCTTGCTACTGCTACTGCTACTGCTACTGCTACTGCTACTGCTACTGCTACTGCTCCTACTACTACTACTACTGCTACTACTACTACTACTATTACTACTACTCTACTTGCCGCTGATTACGACCACTACTTTCTTAGATAGCTACTAAGGCGGAACAATGTACAGTGTGCGAGACAGTCCCGCGAGATTGAATGTGATACTCTTCACCAGGCGTGTTCGCCAGCGCCATGATGTGGTCGCATGGGCTCGGGCAAATTTACTTCGTGCTGTTGGACTCGG
>JAAEPH010000475.1 GCA_024232855.1 Gammaproteobacteria bacterium | reverse complement strand
TAAGCCTGCACCACGATCCCGAAACCATCCCAGGCGGCGAGCGCAGCATCCGACAGCAGCAACTCGATGACGTCCAGCGACAGGTCGAGCCGGTCCTGTTCCTCGGCGTCGATATTGAAGCCGATGTTGGCGGCGGCGGCCTGTTGCGCGAGGTTGAGCGCGCGCGGCGCCAGTTCCTCCATAACAGTGCTATGGTGGGTGTACTCGTAGCGGGGATGCAGCGCCGACAGCTTGACTGAAATACCGGGGCTCGAGCGCACATCGCCCTTTGCCTGCTTTGCAATCGCGTCGATCGCCCTCGCATAAGCCTGATGGTAGCGTACCGCGTCGGCTTCGGTGCGCGCGGCTTCTCCGAGCATGTCATAAGAGTAGGTGTAGCCCTCCTGTTCGAGATCGCGTGCATTGCGCAGGCCCTCTTCGATAGTTTGCCCGAGCACGAACTGGCGCCCCAACAACTTCATCGCCTGGGCCACGGCGGTACGCACCAGCGGCTCACCGACGCGCCGCACCAGCTTGCGCAACGCCGCCGCGGGTTTGTTGGGATCGTCTTCCAGCACCTTGCCGGTCAACAGCAACGCCCAGGTGGACGCATTGATCAGCGGCGATGACGAGTGCCCGAGGTGGGCGCCCCAGTTGGAAGGTTCGATCTTGTCATAAATCAGGTCGTCGATGGTTTCCGCATCGGGCACGCGCAGCAGGGCCTCGGCCAGGCACATCAGCCCCACGCCCTCCTCCGTCGACAGGCCATACTCGGCGAGGAAGCTCTCCATCATCGACGGCGAGGTTTCATTTCTTACCCGGTCGACAATTTGCGCGCCGGCGCCGGCGATGGCGTTGCGCTCAGCGGCGTCGAGTCGAATCTGCGCGATCAACTCGCGCATCAGGCTGGCTTCGTCCGCCGCGTAGTTGCTTCTGACCGCCTGCCGAAAGGAATTACCGCTGAGACTGGAGTTTTCGCTTTTCTTCATTTCGAATACCCCGCTGAAGAGTAGATTCTGACGCAAACATATCGGCTTTGATACGCATGCCCCAATGCTCCGCCGAGAATGTCACAAAAAAGAGAAGCACGCCAATGCTAGTGGTCGAACAACCAGGGACCGGGGCGCATCGAAATGCCCCCCCCCTGGGATTTGATAGTCAGCCTGTAAGCCGGGTTCTGTCGAGGATAATCATTCATCTGGACTGGAAGTCACCCTCCAGCCTCAAGCAACCAACCCGAAAACGGCGCGGACAACGCCATCGTTTTCCTATTTGGTCTTGCTCCGGGTGGGGTTTACCTCGCCGCTCGTGTTACCACGCGCGCGGTGCGCTCTTACCGCACCATTTCACCCTTACCACGGCGAAGTATCGCAAAGCGATACGAAGCCGGGCGGTATCCTTTCTGTTGCACTGGCCGTGGGCTTGCGCCCCCCAGACGTTATCTGGCACCCTGTC
>JAAEPH010000474.1 GCA_024232855.1 Gammaproteobacteria bacterium | reverse complement strand
GTCTGGCTGCCTGTGGTGTTGATGGTGCCAGTGAGAATGGTCTCACCAATGCTCGTCAGGTTGTTTACACCACTGCCATCTGCAATGGTGATGGTGTTGGCAATATTAAGCGTCAGGTCGTTGCCCGCACCAACAAGCCCGCCTTCAAAGCTGCCACCGGCAGCCTGAATCTCTGTGGCACCAATGAGTGTGGCTGTACCCAAATAGCTCTGATTGCCAGCTGTCTGAATAGTCCCGCCCAGTTCAACTGGTCCGTGGCTTGTCAGGTCATGCAGATCACTGAAAACACTGTTGCCGCTTATGGTGGTGGTGTTGACGTAGTTGAGCGTAAGGCTGTGGTTGTCACCATCAAGCCCATTTTCAAAAGAGCCACTGGTTCCTGTCAGCATTGTGTCACCAGTAAGTGTGACATTGCCCTGGAACGTCTGGCTGCCAATCGTTTCGAAGTCTGTGGTGTTTAACAGCACGTCGCCAACAGATGTAAAGTTGCTTATGTTGCCACCAGAACTTGAGATCGTGGTTGGGGACGTGTAGTTGATGGTGAGGTCATGGCCTTGCCCGTCAAATGTTCCGGCAAGTGTTGCGCTTGG
>JAAEPH010000473.1 GCA_024232855.1 Gammaproteobacteria bacterium | reverse complement strand
CATCAAGAAACGCCTGGAAAGCCAGGAGGATGCGATGGAACTGTACGAGCGCCTGCGCCTGCCCAATCCCAGGGAAATTGGATTTCGCTACCCGCACCAGGTTTCCGGG
This sequence comes from Gammaproteobacteria bacterium, assembly GCA_024232855.1. Taxonomy (GTDB): domain Bacteria; phylum Pseudomonadota; class Gammaproteobacteria. The sequence goes on along the minus strand of JAAEPH010000473.1, from coordinate 2,729 downwards.
GGGCAGTTACAACGGGCGATGACGGCGATGGCTTTATGTCCCGGGTGTGGGGGGGTTCAGGCATTGTGATGTACTTGCCGTCACCACAGATGGTTATGAGCTGTTGACCCATTACGACAGAGGCCTGCTCGAAATCCACTGAACTGCAAGTGCGAATTGCGGCAATAGCAGAACCTTCGATTATCAGCAAGCAAGGGAGAAGAATATGTTCTTATCTGGATCAAACGTTACCTCAGTCGCTCGCGAAGTTGAGTTCGACGGCGGCCGACACTCGCGCGCAAAATTGGGCTTTATTCCAATGTCCACCGATCTGGCCGCGGAAGGTGATTTTGCCGATATGGCCCCTGAAGGGGTTGGTGTTCACATTACGCGATTGAAAAGCGAGGATTACACCACCAATGAAACGCTTGCCCGACACATCGACACCATGGCCGAAGCGGCAGCACGCCTTCAACCCGACGTTAAGCCCGACGTGATCAGCTACAGTTGCACCAGCGGTTCCATTGTCAACGGCGAACAGCGGGTCATGGATGAAATCAGGAAAGGTGCGCCCTATACGCAGCCCATGACTCTGGTGACCGGTGTCATCGATGCATTACGAGAATTGGGCGCCAACAAGCTGGTGGTCGGCACGCCCTATCTCGATGAAATCAATACCGCAGAGGCAGAGTACCTTTTGGAAAAAGGTTTTGATGTTCTGGACATCCAGGGTTTGAATATTTCAAACGGCATCGAGATGGGCCGCGTAACCCCCGCCTATTGGAAGAAATTCGCGTTGGAGATTGATCAGCCTGAAGCCGATGTCATTTTCCTCAGTTGCGTTGGCATTCGAGCCCTGGAGGTCGTCGAAGAAATTGAAGAGGTAACCGGCAAGCCGGTTATTACCAGCAATCAGGCGCAAATGTGGAGCTGTTTACGCCGGGCCGGCATTTATGACGAGCTCGAAGGCTTCGGCCAAATATTTAAATGCCGCGGCAGCTTTGAAACATAGGCAGTTTTCATAAGTATGTTCGCCTAACCGGAGTACGACGGATGCAAAACCGCCGTGGAAAAATATGTCCCTGAAACTTGAGGCAGAAATCATCGATGATGACGCATACCGTCGCGCAGTCGAGTTTCGAGGAAATCCGGCATACCCAAATATAAGTATTTACTAATATTAATAAATCGTCAGAATACCCTGATCAAAACCGGAGAAAATCATGACTATTGATCGTATTGTAATGCTGTTTGCGGGAACGGTAGTCCTGGTTAGCGTTGCCCTGTCACAACTACACCATATTTACTGGTTGTTTCTAACCGCGTTTGTTGGCGCAAATTTGTTTCAGGCTTCAATTACGGGTTTTTGCCCACTCGCCAAAATTCTCAAGGCACTCGGCTCAAAACCAGGGCAGGCGTTTTCCTGACGAGCCAGGCCGCTTTACCGATCCGATTTGCTCGCACCATTCCTGGTACTCGCCCCTTTGCCAGGCGCCCCCGTTCGCCTACCGAGTTATAAAGTCGCTGACTTCTTTCCACCATGACAGCCCCGCCGCGACTGGCACTGAATTGTGCCTGGCGCCTTCAAATACCCAAAGTCTCTTGTTCGTGTCGATTGATTCGTAAAGCGTCCTGCCATGGTTCACAGGGATAACCTCATCTATCCCGGCCAGTATGACGGCAACCTTACCCTCAAATCGATTGAGATTTTCAACGTTGTTGTACTGATCCAGCACCAGCCAACGGGCCGGTAGATACCAGTAGTGTGTCTGCGCCAGATTGGGTAATGAATCCCAGGGTAAAAACAGGACCAGTCCTTTCAACGGAACGTCGGTCCGGGAAACAACGCCGGAGACAACGCCACTTCCCAGAGACTCTCCCCAAAGGTACACGGGCTCACCATACGCCTGATGGGCGAGTCGCAGGGTTTCGATTGCATCGCTTACCAGGGCAGGTTCGCTGGGCTGGCCATCTCGACCACCGTAGCCGGGGTATTCGGCCAAAATAACCCGCAAACCGTGCCGCGATAATGCGTTTATGTAAAAGGCGCGATGATAGGCAGCCCCGGCATTGCCATGGAAGACGATGACCGTGCCTTTGGCATCGCCCGATTTCTTTGCGCTGATCAGCCCGCGATAATTTTCGGAGGATGGCCAGTAGCGCAGGTTCTGCATTGCTAAAGATTCTTTCGACGGCTTAATATCACCCGGGTAATAGAGCAGAACTCGCTGAAATGCGAAAGCGACCAGGGCGATCAGCAGGTAGACAATCAATGCAAAAACCAACGCGCCGCGGAATTCCCTGGCTATTTCAATCACTGTACGTGTTCCAGGTTTCGCCAGTGCGTTTAGCGCCACGCAACAACGGCCAGCCGCGCATGATCTGTTCGATCCATATTTCACATTTCGGGACATTCCGGGGACACGATAGGTAATTGTACATTCCGTGGACACAATACGTAATTATTTTGCAGGATGAGTGACGCAACAGCCACCCGCATGGGGTGGCTGCCGGTTTACATGCTAAGGTGATGAGTCGACCCTTACCGAAGGGTCGGAAGCTGATCAATCCTTGTCGTGGTTGCCTCAGGGTCGGACCACGCAGCCCTGGTAAGAGTCGGACCACGCCGAGCCCTGGTAAACTGGGCTTACAGCCTGATAATCAGGCAATATTCTGTCTTAAACGCACTTTTTCGGATCCGGAAACATGGATTTAAGCAGGCACACATAACTTCAGCTATCGGCGATACT
>JAAEPH010000472.1 GCA_024232855.1 Gammaproteobacteria bacterium | reverse complement strand
GCTCAATAGCGCTTTATGGGAATTTACCGATAACGATGTCTGGCAGGCTCAGGAATGAGTTTATGATTTACCTCAATTCATTTATTTCGGTCATTATTATGCGCATAATGTATATTATGTAAAGTTGGAGTGATATCGAGATACGAACGGACAAGGTAATGTTATAACCCTTTAAAACAATAAAGAATAACAGATGGTTGGAGGGACAGTTTTCTAGTCCCTCCGTCCCCTTTTTCGCTTTTCTCAGGTAGTTTCTGTTGTAGATCTTTTGAATCAATATCTACTTTAACTAGAGCTCATAAGTCACTGTTAGATAGGCAAATTAGCTTTCTAGCCACGCAGATATTGATTGTTCGGATCGAACAGTGGCGCGGTGTATAGCCTTGCCGGGATCATGTCACCCAGAATCTCGATTTCGACCTCGCGACCCTCTTCCACCAGTTCTACGGGCAGAAAGCCGAAGGCGATGCTCTTTTGCGCATGGTGCGAATAACCGCCCGAGGTGACATAACCGACGACGGCTCCGGCGTGCCATATCGGTTCCCAGGCGACCGCGTCGGCATCGACTGCATCTACCTCGAAGGTACAGAGACGTCGCGCCACGCCCCGCTCGCGCTCGGCCAGCGCTGCCGCTTTACCGATGAAATCAGTTTCCTTGTCATAATCGATAAAGCGATCGAGACCCGTTTCCAGGGGCGTATAATCCGGCTTGAATTCGCGCATCCACGAACCGAAGGACTTGTCGAGCCGCAGACTCATCATCGCGCGCATGCCGAAGGGGCGCAGCCCCAGGTCGGCGCCGGCCTCGCTGAGAACGCCGTAGAGCGCCGCCTGGTTGTGCCAGGGCACGTAGATCTCGTATCCGCGATCACCGGTATAACTGACGCGTTGCACGATCGCCCGGCACTGGCCGACATCGATCTCGCGCACCGACAGAAACGGCATCGCAGCGGTGGAAACATCCGCGCGCGTCACGCGGCTCAGCAATTCCTGGGCTCTCGGTCCGGCGATCTGGAAGCCGATGCGCTGTTTGGAGACATTTTCCAGCTTCACGTCACTCTCCGGCAGGTGTTGTTCGAACCAGCGCATGTGATAGGCCTGCGCGCCGAACGACGCGGTCACCTGGAACACGTCCTCGGCCAGCGCCGCAACCGTGAAGTCACCGATAATTCTGCCTTTCGGCGTCAGCATCGGGTTCAGTCTCAGGCGCCCCGGCGCCGGTATTTTACCGGCCATGATGGTATCGAGACAGGTGCGCGCACCCGGCCCGCTGAACGCGTACTTACCGAAGTTGTGGACCTCGTTGATACCGACCCCTTCGCGCACCGCGCGGCACTCCCCGGCGACCGTGGCGAAGGCATTGGAACGCCGAAAGCTTGGAATTTCATGGGGATCTTCACCGGCGGGAGCGAAGTAATTGACGTGTTCCATGCCGTAGGCGGCGCCGAAAACGGCGTTCCGCTGTTGCCAGATGCCGTAGGCGGGCGTGGTATCGAGCGGTCTCGCCGCCGGCAATTCTTCGTTGGGGTATGAAACGGTGAAGCGACGCTGGTAATTCTCGGTGACCTTGAGGCGCGTGTAGGATGGCGTGCAGTAGTCGCCAAACCGGGCAACATCCATCGCGAACACGTCGCGCGAGGGCTCGCCTTCGATCATCCACTCGGCGAGCGTCAGACCGACGCCGCCGCCCTGGCTGAAACCCGCCATCACGGCGCAGGCAGACCAGTAGTTACGTAAACCCGGCACCGGACCCACCAGGGGGTTGCCGTCCGGGGCGAAGGTGAAAGGCCCATTGATAATGGTTTTGATGCCCGCTTCGGCAAGCACCGGGTAGCGTTTGAAGGCGAACTCCATGGAGTCGCCGATGCGATCCAGGTTTTCGTCGAGCAGCTCGTGTCCAAAATCCCAGCGGGTGCCGTCGACGGCCCAGGGAACGCATTTCTGCTCGTAAAAACCGATCACCAGGCCCTTGCCTTCCTGGCGCAGGTAACTCTCCCCTTCCGGGTCCATGACGTGCGGTAGTTCGGCGCCACGTTCGACGACCTCGGCGATATCGTCGGTCGCGAAATACTGGTGCTCCATCGGGTGTAACGGCAGATAAACACCGGCCATCGCGCCCACTTCGCGCGCCCATAAACCGGCGGCATTGACCAGGTGTTCGGCGACGATCGTGCCCTTTTCCGTGACCACGTCCCAGCCACCATCGGCACGCTGCCGGGTTTCCAGAACCGGGTTTCGTAAAACGATTTCCGCACCCTGCATCTGCGCGGCTTTGGCATAGGCGTGAGTTGTGCCCGACGGATCGAGATGGCCGTCGAGGGGATCGTACAATGCACCGAGCACGCCGTCGGTGTTGGTGATCGGGCTCAGTTTGCGGATTTCATCAGGGGTTACCAGTTCGGTATCGAGGCCCATGTGCCGGTGCATGGCGCGCGCCGACTTGAGGAAGTCCATGCGCTCGGGGGATTCCGCGAGCGTCAACCCGCCGACGTGGTGCAAACTGCAGGATTGCCCGGTGATTTCCTCGAGCTCGCGGTACAGGCGTATCGTATACCCCTGCAGGGCCGCCATGTTGGTATCGGCGTTCAGGGTGTGAAAACCACCCGCTGCGTGCCAGGTCGAGCCCGAGGTCAATTCGGAGCGCTCGATCAGGACGACATCGCGCCAGCCCAGTTTGGTCAAATGATAAATAACGCTGCAACCGACGACACCGCCGCCGATGACTACAACCTGCGCATGTGCTTTCATATTGATTACCCTGATACTGAAAAACTGTTGTCCTGGTTAACCTTGCGCAGGCGATCCTGAAACGGGCTGACCCACCCCTGCAATTTCACTGCGCCGCCTCCACTTCGCGCCGGCGCTCGTCGGCGTACTGCTGTAGCGATTCGCGGATCGATGCATCCATCGGCGGCTCCTCGTAGTCCGCTAGCGCCTGCCGGTAGATCTTGTTGGCTCGCTGGTAGGCGGTTTGCTCACCGTTTTCGGTCCAGGTCTCGAAGTTACTCCAGTCGGATACCAGCGGTTCGTAAAATGCGCTCTTGTAGTTGGCCATGGTATGCGCGGTCCCGAAAAAATGGCCGCCGTGACCCGCCTCGACGATGGCGCCCAGCGCCAGCGTGGATTCGTCCACCTGTAGCGGCTGCAGGGTCTCGCGCATCATCTGCAACATATCGATGTCGATGATGAACTTTTCAAACGAGGCGCAGAGACCGCCTTCGAGCCAGCCGGCGGCGTGTTTGATGACATGCGCCTGCCCCATGACCGCGCCCCACAAGGACATCTGCGATTCCCAGGCGACCTGGGCGCTATCCGCTTCGTAGAGACCGAGCGCGGTTTCGTTCAACACCTCGAGGCCGATTTCCTCGAGAATGCGCATCGAGCCGTCGTGGATCAGGTCGAGGGCCTCCGTGTCCAGCGCTTCTATTGGTTGATAAGGATTGAACAGCTGTTGAGCTCTGGTCCTGACCAACTGTGTCGGTGTGGCATGGCGGTTTCGAACTCTTCTGCGGCTCATTGCAGACTCCCCGGGTACGTCGGTCGATGATAGGGAAGAAAGAGGCGATGGTCCATAAGCGTCATAGTCGTTATTTATAAACAACTATGTTTTTAAAATAGACAATCTGTTCCTGAGCCGGGAACGGCTAACTCGTTAAATCCGCACTTTGGTCTATACTCGGTAGCATGCGCATGCTCCTGATGATGGCCTCGCTCCTGATTGTTTCTCTTTTGATCTTCGAGAGATATCCGGGCGGCATGGGCATTAGTAAAGACGACACCCTGGGCGGGGAGCAGCAAATGGCACCGCAGCAAAAGGCTGCCGCGGTGAATCAGTTGATCCAGGATGCCGCGAGCCTGCAAAAACAGCAACTGGAACAACAAATTCAGCAGTAAGTTAGCCCGGTTATCGGAGCTCCGAAAACCCTGTTCGATTGCGCTATTTTCGATCTCGATGAATGTTCATGGTGCGCAAAATAGCGTGCCCGTCCGATAAGCACCAGAACATTACCAAAGCATGCTCAACGGGACGGGAATCTGCGCTCCGAAATTGCGCAAACCCTACTACAGGCGGCAAGAATGCAGTTAAACTAGCCATTCTCTGTTCAGTTCGAATGCCATCGATAACAAGGCAGGTTAAGCAATGCCCCATTCCACCTACCTACCCGAAAAAATGGGCTCGGCCGTGGTCGAGCCGAGCGGAAGCTTCGAAGCGGGTTCCTACCAGGAATTCACGCTCACCTATACCGCCGGCTACTTCGGCATCGACGATACCGGCTCGCTCAAGATCGTCCACCGCTTCGCCTCCGACATGGGGCGGCCCCAGTTCGACGACCCCGCCGCCGCCAACTATGTCACCGTCGAAGCCACCAACGGCGCGGTTTTGCACGTCGAGTACGACATGAAACGCAATATCCGGCCGTGGGATAAGACGCTGTACATCAAGGTCGTTCGCGGCTTTTTGCGCAAAGGCGACCAGATCATCGCGCGTTTTGGCGACCGTCGCCACGGGTCTCCCGGCATGCGCATCCAGACTTTCTGCGAAGATAGCTTCGAATTCAGGGTGCTGGTCGACGCGATCGCCACCTACAACTACGTCGAATTGCCGCGCCAACCGGAAATATCGATCGTGCCCGGTCCGCCGGTGCTGTACAAGGCGATTCTACCGACGCTGCGCGAGATCGACGCGCCATTTCGGCTCTGCCTCAAGGGCGAGGATCGCTGGGGTAACCCATCCAACCTGTGCGAACAGCGCCTCGACTTGCGCGCCAATATGGAGGTCGTCGCCCTGCCCGCCTCGATTCAGTTCGAAAAAGGTCAGTTCGGGCAGGTTATCGAAAACCTGACTGCGGATGCCGAGGGTGATTTAGTCATCGAGCTACTCGACCCCGAAGCCAATCCGCTTGCAAAATCCAATCCCTGCCGCCTGGTCGAAACGGCGCGGCTGCTGCCCTACTGGGGCGACCTGCACGGGCAATCGGAGGAAACCATCGGCACCAATTCGGCGCGCGACTATTACGATTTCGCGCGCGACAAGGCCTTTCTCGATATCTGCGTCCACCAGGGCAACGATTTTCAGATCACCAATGAATTCTGGCAGTGGTTGAATGAACTCTCGGCGGAGTTTACCGAGGACGATCGTTTCATCGTGTTTCCCGGCTGGGAATGGTCCGGCAACACCGGGCTCGGCGGCGACCGCAACGTGCTGCACATGCACGAGGGCCGCCAGATTCATCGTTCCTCGCACGCGCTGGTCGATGACTTGTCCGATGTCGACAGCGATGCGACCTCGGCCGGGGAGCTGTTCACGGCGCTGAAAGACGAGGACTGCACCGTGTTTGCGCACATCGGCGGACGTTACGCCGACATCAAGGTTGCGCACGACCAGCGCCTCGAAAAAGGCGTCGAAGTACATTCGGCCTGGGGCACCTTCGAATGGCTGATACACGACGCCTTCGAGCAGGGTTATCGCGTCGGCATCCTGTCCAATTCCGACGGCCACAAGGGGCGCCCCGGCGCCTCGCATCCCGGATCGACCAAGTTTGGCGCCTACGGCGGACTCACCTGCGTACTGGCGCCGGCGTTCACGCGCGCCGGCATCATGCAGGGGTTACGCCAGCGCCATCACTACGGCACCACCGGCAATCGCGTCATCCTCGATACCCGCGTCGAGTTTAGCGACGAAGCCGTGCTGTTCAGCGACGATCCGCGCCTCGGCGACGTCACCTCGCAGCCGGTACGCAGCGCCATGATGGGCGATATCCTGCGCACCGATGCCGAATCCGTCCGTTTCACCATCGACGTACACGGCACGGCGCCCATCGAGCGTATCGATATCCGTAACGGTCTCGATACGCTGGAAGTGTATCGCCCCTACGGCGAGGCCGACCTGGGCCGGCGCATACGCGTGATCTGGGAAGGCTCCGAGTATCGCGGCCGCGGCCGCGAAACCATCTGGGATGGATACGCCGAGCTGACGGCCAACGCCTTCGAAACCCTGATGCCGATCAACCGCTTCAATATCGACAAACGTTTCCAGCAGACGGCGCCCGGTCGCGTCGAATGGAGCGCCTTGACCACCGGTGGGTTTGGCGGTTTCGAGGTGCTTTTAGAGGACGCGAGCAGCGGCACGCTCGGCATCGACACCGATCTGATCAAGCAGGAAATTGACATCGGCGCCATCGGCCGCGACGAATTGATTTTCGAAAACGGCGGCATCGAACGGCGTATACGGGTTTTCCGCCTGCCCGATGACAACCCGCACCGCTCGCTTAAGATAGAAAGGCAGATCGACCTGGTCGATGACCGTGACAATGCCCTCTACGTACGCGTAACCTTCGAGGACGGCCACTACGCCTGGTCCAGCCCGATTTACCTGTTTCGCTAGCACCCGTCATCCCGGCGAAAACCGGGATCCAGAGCAAACAGGAAAAGTCCTCCACCTGGTTTCCACCAGTTCGATGCCTCGGGTCATGACGCCGGGGCCAGGGCAAACCGTATTCCCTTCACCGCTGGATCCCGGCTCAAGGCCGGGATGACGCAGGAAGGCCGGGATGATGTAATGGATACCGATGATTGCAAAAGATGGAAACTTGTGCATTTTTCGGTGTTTTATGCGATGGCATCGAATAATTCGGCAAAAAATCGCGGTATGCACCCGAGGGTTCGTCCCGGGGGTTTCGTTTTGACCTATAATTATCTTGCTCCCAAAACTATATACAACGAGAAAAACGCCTCGATGACCAAAATCAACATAGAATCCGCCGAAATTGATCTACAACCCGTCGACGACGACAGCACCCTTTTCTCCGACAACGAGAAGATTCCTATCGAGCACGTCAATTTCGAGTTCGAGCAGGTCAGCAAACTGCGCGGCATCTATCGACAATTGACGGTGTTCAACGATACGCACTGTTACCAGTCGATAAAGAACAAGCATCAACGTAAATACAAGTACCGGCTCAACCTCGCCTACCTCGATCCGCGCCCCTTCAGGAGCCGGCACGTCGCCTGGCGGTGGTTGTACGCTAGCCTGGCATTGTGGGGAGTGGATGCGGCGCTGATATTTTCGGGATCGCTGGATAGCGCGTCGGTGATTGTCCTCGGCACGCTCATCTGCTCGACGGCGGTGGCACTGATGACCCTGATGGCATTTTTCTACCTCACGCACGACACCGTGTATTTCCGCAGTCAGTTCGGCAAGATCAGGCTGATGGATCTGATCAACAACAGTCCTGACAACGACAGTTTTCGCGCTTTCACTAACAAGCTGGTGATGCAGATCAACAAGAGCAAAACCGACAGCAACAATGACAACAGCCAGTTGCTGGCATCTGAACTACAGCAATTGCGCCGCCTCAAGGATGAAACCGTGATCGACGAAGACGCCTATGAAAGCGCAAAGAGGCTGATTTTCAAACACGATGCCTTCAAAGCCGCCGGGTAACGCCGCATTCACCCGCGGGAGCACTCGCCAGGGCATTACCAGTCCCCAGGATACAGGTGCAATATGAAGGCTAGGTTGGTGTAAGATATACGCTTTAACCTGTACCCGAATTCCCATGCAACTAGAACCCCTGACCGCGATCTCGCCGATCGATGGCCGCTATGCGGCGAAAACCGAATCACTGCGCGCTATCTTCAGCGAGTACGGCCTCATCCGCCAGCGCGTGATCGTCGAGGTGCGCTGGCTGCAGGCGTTGTCGGCAAACAGCCATATTACCGAAATACCCGCGCTTTCGGCGACGGCCAACGTCCTGCTCGATGGCATCGTCGAAAATTTCAACCCGGCGCAGGCGCGGCGCATCAAGGAAATCGAAAAAACCACCAATCACGACGTCAAGGCCGTCGAGTATTATCTCAAGGAGCAGGTTGCGCAGAGCGCCGAACTGTCCGCGGTGTCGGAATTCATTCACTTCGCCTGCACCTCGGAAGACATCAACAACCTGTCGCACGCGCTCATGCTGAAAGCCGGGCGCGATCAAATCCTGCTGCCACGTACGCGGGAAATACTCGACCTGATCACCGCGCTGGCGCACAGCGAAGCCGCCACCGCGATGATGAGCAGAACTCATGGGCAACCGGCGTCACCGACCACCCTGGGCAAGGAGTTCGCCAACGTCGCCTATCGCCTGCAAAGGCAGCTGCGGCAAATCGAGGCCATCGAAATGCTGGCGAAGATGAATGGCGCGGTCGGTAACTACAACGCCCATTTCTCCGCCTACGCCGACTGTGACTGGCCTGGAATCGCGAAAGCGTTCGTCGAATCCATGGGACTCGACTGGAACCCTTATACCACCCAGATCGAGCCGCATGATTACATCGCCGAACTATTCGATGCGCAGGTGCGCCTGAATACGATACTGATCGATTTCAGCCGCGACATCTGGAGTTACGTCTCGATTGGCTATTTCAGACAGAAAACCATCGCCGGAGAAGTCGGGTCGTCGACCATGCCGCACAAGGTGAATCCCATAGATTTCGAAAACGCCGAGGGCAATCTCGGCATCGCCAATGCGATCCTCACCCATCTCGCGCAGAAACTGCCGATTTCCCGCTGGCAGCGGGATTTGACCGATTCCACCGTGCTGCGCAACCTCGGCAGCGGATTCGGGCACCTGTTGATCGCGCTGGATTCGCTCAAGCGTGGCATCGACAAGCTCGAGATCAACCACAGCGTCATCGCCGCCGATCTCGACCAAAACTGGGAGGTGCTTGCCGAACCCATCCAGACCGTGATGCGGCGTTACGGCATCGAACAGCCCTACGAAAAGCTCAAGGCGCTAACGCGCGGGCAAAAGATCGATGCGGCGGCGATACGCGAGTTCGTCGAGACTCTGGACCTGCCGGAATCCGCCAGGCAGGAGTTGATAGCGCTCACTCCGGCCACCTACATTGGCAACGCAGCGCAGCAGGCGGAGAAAATTTGATTATCGACTGGCAAATTCTGGATATGGATAGCCGCGAATTTGTCGAGCGATACTGGCAGCAAAAGCCCTGCGTGCTGCGCAATGCCATCCCCGACTTCGAATCCATCATCAGTCCGGAAGAACTGGCCGGCCTCGCCTGCGAGGAAGACGTACACGGCCGACTGGTGATCGAGAAAGGTGGGGAACTGCCCTGGCAGCTGCACTACGGCCCCTTCCATGAACAGGATTTTCTCAATTTACCCGAATCGCACTACTCGTTGCTGGTATCGGAATGCGAAAAGTGGATTCCCGAGTTGGCCGACCTCGCCGACCAGTTTCGCTTCATTCCCGACTGGCGCTTCGACGATTTAATGATCAGCTATGCCCCCACGGGCGGTTCGGTGGGTGCGCATGTCAACCAGTACGATGTATTTCTGTTGCAGGCCATGGGTTCGCGCCGCTGGCAGTACAACGAAAGTCATACGCCGGATGCGCCCGTGATCGAAGGCCTCGAACTTGCGATTCTGCGGGATTTTACGCCCGACCAGGAAGTCGCGCTGACCCCCGGGGATATACTTTACCTGCCGCCCGGGCTCGCCCACCACGGGGTTGCGCTCGAGCCCTGCATGACCTATTCAATCGGTTTTCGCGCGCCGACCGCGGCAAACGCACTCGAATCCTTTGCGCTCGAATGCGAGTACAACGCGGTCGAGGCCGCAGGCTATCGGGATAGGGAGCTGGAACTCGATCGTCATCCCGCCGAAATTACCGATACCGAAATCGAACGGTTCCGCACGATAGCAGCCGAGCTACTGGATAAATCCCCGGACCTGTGGCGCCATGCGATCGGCAAGATGCTGTCCGATAGCGCCGTCGCGGTGCCCGACGAAACGGATGGACAACCGCTGTGTGCATCGGATTTGCAGGCGCATGCCTGGTTTCGCCATCCCGAGACGCGGCTCTTTTATCACCAGTCGGCCGAGCTTATCGAAGTCTATTACAACGCCTGCCTGCATGAATTACCGCCACGGCCGGAACTTCTCGAACAGTTGCGGAAACTGTGCGAAAATCGCGAATGGTCGGTTGAACTAATGCGTGAATCCATCGCCGTCGAGCCGCTCGATGTCTTGCTGCTCGAACTCGCGTCGAAGCACGCAATACTACCGGTTGATGAATAATTATTTCAGATATTACAACTAGTTATGGAAGATAGTTCGAGTATTATAGTAGATGGCCGCGGCGACTGTCGCGACGCTGCCAGGCGTCTTGTCCTGAACTGCGTTGGCCGCCTTTACCTGATCACGCAAAGCCTCGAGGCCGAGCTATACAACCATGCCGATATTCACGAACACCTGACCTCACTGGCGACCGCGAACCGAAATACCGATATCCGTATCATCGCGCATAGCACCCGCGTCGCCGCCAACCAGGGGCACTACCTGATTCACCTGGCGCAAAAATTACCGACCTTCGTGCAGATTCGCACCACGGTGACCGTGGCGGATCGCAACTTCAGGGAAAGCTGGCTTATCGCCGATGACGGGGCTTACCTGCGGCTGCAACATCCGGAACGTTTCGAAGGTTACTACGAGACCGACAACAAGCTCGAGTGCCGCGCTTACCACGAACGTTTCATCGAGATGTGGGAAGCCAGCGAGCCGGACCAGAATACACGCCGCCTCAGCCTTTAGCTCGCATATGCTTCCCGGGGAGGTTCTCGCGGAGGCGCAGTGGCGCGGAGAGGCGCAGAGGGATGAAGAGGTTGTCGGAAATTGAAGGGAATACCCAAGACTCCACTAAGTAAAAACCTTCGCGATCTCAGCGTTCCCAGCGCCTCTGCGCGAATCTTTTCATTGCCGTACAGATGGACATGGTGTCTCCATCGCTTGCGCGAAGGCCTTCACTTCATCGAGATCGGTACTGCGTCGCATCGGTGGCAGGCTGTCGAGCATGCCGCGGCCATAGGATTTGGTGTTGAGTCTGTTGTCGCACAACGCCACTATGCCGCGGTCGCCGCTGTCCCTGATCAGGCGCCCAACACCCTGGCGCAGGCTGATCGTGGCTTCCGGAATCTGCACCTCGAAAAAAGCGTTACCACCCTCCTGGTTGACGCGTTGAATGCGTTTCCGGTACACCGGATCCTGCGGCGACTTGAACGGCAGCTTATCGATAATGACGCAGCGCAGCTGTTCACCCTTGACGTCGACGCCCTCCCAGAAGCTGCTGGTGCCGAGCAGTACCGGGTTGTCGACGCGTAGAAACTGCTGCAGCAATTCATTACGCTGCATTTCACCTTGCACCAGCAAGGGATAGTCACAGTGGACGCGCAGATACTCGGCGGCCCAGGTAAGCATGCGGTAGCTGGTAAAAAGGATGAAACAGTGTCCCGCGCAGGCTTGCACGAGCTCGCGGCAGAGTTCGCCAAACATCGCCGGATAACGATCCTCGGCGGGATCCGGTAAATGCTGCGGCAGGTACAACAGGGCCTGCCGCGCGTAATCGAAGGGACTGTCAAAGCTGGCGCAGTCGATATCCGCAAGCCCGAGCCGATCGCAGTAATAGCGAAACGACTGCTGCGAACTCAGCGTTGCCGAGGTAAAGAAAACCGAGCCGAAGGCGGCCTGCTCCAATTGCCTGCGAAACGCCTGCGCCACGTCCAGCGGCGACCGCACCAGGCGAAAACTGCGCTCGTTCAACTCGTACCAGCTCACCTGGTTGTCGTCGCTTTCGAGAAAACTCGTCAGCGCCAGCTCAAGCGACTGCACGCGGCGCAGGCACATTGCCAGTTCCTTGCCGCGGCTCGCCATGGTCTCGAGTTCAGCCAGCAGCGCCGCGATCGAATCCTGTAAAGCAGCCACGGCCTGCCGAATCGCCGGTGCGTGCTGAATGCGCTCCCATTCCCCTTTTTGCGCAAAGTTCCGCAGTGCCAGGCGAAAATCGGCGGCGCACTTGCCGAGCTGGTCGCCACAGCGCTGCAGAACCTTCGATTCCGCGGCCTCGCTAACCTCGGCCTCGACGATATCACGACACAGCATATCGATCTGGCGCAGCGTAACCTGCTCGCCGTAAAAATTCCCCGCGATATCGGGCAATTGATGCGCTTCGTCGAAGATCAGCACATCGGCGTCGGGTAACAGCTCGCCAAAACCTTCTTCCTTGAGCGCGAGGTCGGAAAAGTACAGATGGTGGTTGATCACCAGTATGTCGGCATCCATCGCCTGCTTGCGCGCCTTGAGTACGAAACAGCGATCGATCTCCGGACACTCGCCGCCGAGGCAATTATCCGCGTTGGAAGTCGCGTAGTACCACAGACTGTCATTTTCCGGAATATCGGCAAACTCACCGATATCACCGCTGTCACTATGTGCCGCCCATGCGGAAAGCGCGCTGAATATCGCCGCCATCTCACGGCTCTTGAAGCGGTCGTGATGCCGATACTGATTGAGCCGGTGCGGACAGCAATAATTGCTGCGCCCCTTCAGCAACGACACTTTCCTGGCGCTGACGATGGCCTTGTGAATCAGCGGAATATCCTTTTGAAACAGCTGGTCCTGCAGGTTGCGCGTACCGGTTGAAATCACCACCCTGGCATCGCTGAGGAAGGCTGGCACCAGGTAGGCGAAGGATTTGCCGATGCCGGTGCTGGCTTCGATGACCCGCGATTCGCCGAGCGCGACCGTCTGCGCGATCAGTTCGGCCATGGCGAGTTGGCTTTTGCGCGATTCGAAGCCGCTAATGTGCTCGCCGATAATGCCATTGCTGCCGAGCACGGCAGCCACGTCCAGTTCGGTCGCCAGCTCCGCCATGATTATTGACACTGTTCCCTGAGTAACTCGTTGGCGCTGACGAGTCGATCGTCGTAGCTGGCGTAGCTTTGCGAGCGCTCGATCATCGCCAGGCATCGGTCCCGTTCACCACGGCGCCAGTGGATATCGGCCAGGTAGTGCCAGCTCCAGGGATTGCGCGATTCAATCTTGATGGCGCGCTGCAGGTAGTCGGCGGCCTGCTGGTACTGACTTTCGTTGATTGCCGCAAGCGCCTGGTTGTGCAACAGTCGAATCGGCTCGGACCAGGGTTGGTCGCTTTCGACAGAGCGCTGGTATCGATTTTCCTGGGGCGCCTCGGGCAGGCTACAGGCGGCGCCGATCGACAGGGCCGCCAGCAGCGCGAGGCGGCAGAGAGAACGAGCGGGGTTAACTACTTGCATCGAGAGCGTGCTGTTGGTATGCGATCTTTCGGAACCGGTAACAATACACTATTTGCGCATTTTTGTTGGCTTATTGCGCCGTTCACCGGATCGATATAACGCCAGGCGAGGCTGTCGTCCCGGGTTAGTTTGAAGGACTCGAATCCCTGCAGTTCCATGACATCCGCCCACACCCTGAGGGCGCCCGAAGAACCGCTCAGATTGATCGGGGCATTATCGTCACGTCCCAGCCAGACCACGCCCAGCAGACGGTTGGAAAAACCGGCAAACCAGGAATCCCGCGCCTCGCTGGTGGTGCCGGTCTTGCCCGCCAGGGTGCGCCCATCGAAGCGTTTGGCGAGATACCTGGCGGTGCCATGCTCGGTCACGCCGATCATGGCGCGCTGCACCTGGATCATGCGCCCCTGGTCAAACAGCTTGTGCGAATCGAGCGGGATACGTTTCAGAGTACGATTGTTCTGGTCGCTGACGCTGCGAATCGTGGTCAGCGGCGTGAAATAGCCATTGTTCGCTATGACCTGAAACATTTGCGCAACCTCGTAGGTCGACATCGCGGTGGTACCGAGCAGCATGGAGGGATACACAACGTCGTGCTTCAACAACTTTATCCTGCCCAGGTTCTGCGCCAGCGCTTCGAGGCCACCGTCGATGCCGAGCCAGATAAACGGCAGGTTGTAGGAGCGCACAAAGGCCTGGTAAAGGCTCATTTCACCGTGCGATTTGCGATCGTAATTGCGCGGTTCCCATACCTTGCCGTCGGACTGCTTGATTCGGATTGTCTCGTCCCTGACCTTGCTGGCCAGCGTCAGCCTGTCCTGCAGCAGGCTATACAATAGCAGCGGCTTGATCAGCGAGCCGATCGGGCGTTGCGCCATCAAGGCGCGATTGAAACCGGGATAATCGCTGACGCGATCCCCCGCGAGCGCCAGGATATCGCCATTCAGATAATCGGCGATGACCACGGCGGCCTGCAGGCGGGGTTGATCGAAGCGCCGCAAGCCCCGCGCAAGGCCCAGTTCCAGATTTTGTTGCGCCATCGGATCGAATGCGGTGAAAACCCGTAATCCGCGATGGGATAATTCGTCGCTGGAGTAACTCGTCTGTAGCTGGTGCTTGACCAGGTCGAGGTAGGCGGGAAAGCGGTTGACCCCCGGCAACTGCCGAACCACGCCGAGCGCCGCCGCGCTCGCACGCTGTTTGTGCGCCTCGTCCAGCAAGCCCTGCTCAAACATGATTTTCAGCACCAGGTTGCGCCGCGTCATTGCCGCCTCGGGTGCGTTAAAGGGGTTGTAGCGCGAAGGCCCCTGCACCATACCCACCAGCAGTGCGAGTTGCTGCGCCTCGAGGCGGTCGATGCTGCGCCGGAACAACATGCGGCTGGCGCGTTCAAAACCGTGAATTGCGATACGATTCTGCTGCAGTAAAAACACTTCGTTTATATAGGCGGTTATGATCGCCCGCTTGCTGAAGCGAAGCTCCAGCAGGATTGCCATGAAGGCTTCGTTGATCTTGCGCAGCAATGATTTGCGTGGCGTCAAAAACAGGTTCTTCGCCAGTTGTTGCGTCAGGGTGCTACCGCCCTGCACTGCCTTGCCCGCCTTCAGGTTCGCCAGTAGCGCACGCATGATCGCCAGCGGGCTCACACCCGAATGTTCGAAAAAAGCACGATCTTCGACAGCGATCAAGGCATCGATGAGCCGTTGCGGGACCTCGTCCTCGGCCAGCAACAGACGATCCTCGCCATTGTCCGGGTAGTAACTGCCGAGCATGAACGGTGGTAGCCGAAATATGGAGATGTCGTTGCCGCTACGCGAATCGCTAAGCGCGCTGACCTTGCCGGCGTTGAAGAACACCTGCACCCGCCTCGAGTCCTGCGCCTGATCGCCAAATTCGAAGGCACGACTGTTGAACTCCAGCGATTCACCCAGCAGGCGGTACTCCCCTGGCAAGGGCCTGGATGAAACCCGCGGGTAGCTTGACAATTCCAGTTCGTAGATCAATTGTTCGCGCGTCAGCGTTCGTTGCGGATAAATCTCGAGCGCACGCGCATAAACTCGCGACGGCAGGGCCCAGGCGCCGCCATCGAATCGGGAATTGATAAGGTGATTCAGGTAACCCAGGTAAACCGCAAAGGCCGCTAGCAGCAGCAGAGCGGCAATACCGAGATAGCGTCTTTTTCTATGTGTCCGTTTAGGTGACCGTTTAGGTGATCGTGCGGCCGACTTCTTGCGTACTGGTTTGCGTGGCATCGCTATGCCGCCCGGAAACCCGGATCAGGATTTCCGCTTTGCCCTGACCGCTTCAGCCAACTCGCGCAGCAGCGTTTCCGAATCGTTCCAGCCGATGCAGGCATCGGTAATGCTTTGCCCGTAAGTCAGATCGGCCCCTTCCTTGTAATCCTGGCGACCTTCGACAAGGTGAGACTCGATCATGAGGCCAAAGATATTATCCTGACCGGTCTTGATCTGATGAATGATGTCACGGCATACCTCGACCTGCTTGAGGTACTTTTTCTGGCTGTTGGCGTGGCTGGTATCGATCATGAGCCGCGGGTTGAGCCCGCTCGACCTGAGCTTTTCGGTAACCGCGGCGACGCTGACGCGATCGTAATTGGGGCGGTCGGCGCCGCCGCGCAAAATGACGTGGGTGTAGTCGTTACCCGAGGTCGTAAAGATTGCCGAATGTCCCTGCAGGGTAATCGAAATGAAATGATGCGAACCCTGCGCAGCGCGCATCGCGTCGATCGCTACCTGTGCGCCGCCGTCGGTGCCGTTCTTGAAGCCGACCGGACAGGAAAGACCGGAGGCCAGTTCGCGATGGCCCTGACTTTCGGTGGTTCGCGCGCCTATGGCGCCCCAGCACACCAGGTCGGAAATATACTGCGGACTGATCAGGTCGAGATACTCGTGACCGGCGGGAATACCCATCTCGGCGAGATCGAGTAACAGTTCGCGCGCCTTGCGTACCCCCTGGTTGATATGAAAACTGCCGTCGAGGTCGGGATCGTTGATCAGGCCTTTCCAGCCGACCGTGGTGCGCGGCTTTTCGAAATAGACGCGCATGACGATTACCAGCTCCTGCCTGAGTTCGTCGGTCAGCTTGCGCAGGCGGCCAGCATAATCCAGCGCCGCCGCGGTATCGTGAATGGAACAGGGTCCGATGATGACGACCAGCCGATCGTCCTTGCCGTCGAGCACGTCATAGATCTGCTGTCGCGTCTCGGTAACCGTGGCGGCCGCTTTCTCGGACAGCGGCAGTTCCCGCATCAGGGCCTCCGGCGACTGGATTTCCTTGGTGCCGATGATGCGCAGGTCTTTGGTCTGTTGCATAGTCATCTGAATTCTTCGAGGGCCGTTCTTCCGGCTGTAAAAAGCCGGCTATTTTTAACTATCGAGATCCTAATTACCAGCGTTAAATGAAGACAACAGTTGCTGCGTCTGTTCACTGCGCAGGCGCGGCCCGAACTGGGTGACGATCTTCGCCGAGGCGAGCGACGCCAGGTTGCCCGACTGGTGGAAACTCATGCCCTGCGACAGCCCGTACAGCATGGCGCCAGCGAACATATCGCCCGCGCCGAGCGTATCGATCGCCTTTACCGCCTGCGGCCTGATTTCGATCGGCTTGATGCCATCGAACAGCAGCGCACCCTCGCTACCCCGCGTTATCGCAAATTTGCGCGCGATCTTTTTAAACATCTGCACGGCGTCGTCCAGATTATCGGTGCCGGCCAGTTCCTTCGCTTCGTCCTCGTTGGCGAACAACAGGTCGACACCGTCGCCGATCATGGCTTCGATCGATTCGCGGAAAAACTTGACCACGTTCGGGTCGGAGAGCGTCAGCGACGTATTGATGTTGCGCGCTTCGGCAATCCGGCACGCCTCGATCGCCGCATCCCGGGTGTTATCGGCGCTCGCCAGGTACCCCTCGATGTAAACCATACCCGAGTGTTTTATGGCTTCGACATCGATGTCGCTACTGTCGAGTTCCGCGCTGACACCGAGGAAGGTATTCATGGTGCGGTCGGCGTCCGGCGTAACGAACACCAGGCATTTACCGGTAACGCCGTTAACCAGGGGCCTGCTGTCGAGGCTCGAGTGTACGCCGGAGTCGTGCAGGTCGCGGGCGAAAATCTGCCCTGTCATGTCACTGGATACGCGGCAATCGAGGTGGGTTCTGGCGCCCATTTGCGTCAGCGCGATAATGGTATTCGCGGCCGAGCCGCCGCAAGCCATGCTTTCATGGGATTCATCCAGTTGCGCCACCAGGCTGTTCTGGCGCTGCTCGTCGATCAACGTCATGACGCCCTTTTCGATGTTGAGTTCCGACAGCTTGCCGGGGGTTGCGTGATACTCGATATCGACCAGCGCATTGCCGATCGCATAGACATCATATTTCTTCATAACCATCCTTCAATCAATAGCTTAATCGGGGCATTTTAACCGCATTATCAGCAAGGCAGGATAATCTTTTGATTCTTTTGCAAAAAAAATATTAACCCTTCGATATCGTCAGATTTTCCTTTAAAAACCTTCATAAAGCGTCTATAAGAGAGGTTCACTACATTTCAAAACGGGGGTATTGAAAGATGTATCGAATCGAAACTACTGACCCGATTACCGGCAAAACTCTGCACCAGTTAGTCAACATGCCCTACGTCATTGAAGACGACGAAGACGACAACCTCGTCATATATTTCGAAACCGAGCAAAACCGTGATCTGTACCTGCAAAATCAGAACGGAGACCGACTCCAGGATCAAAAGTAAAACCGCGGAAAAAAATTCCAGGGTACTGACCTAACCCGGAGAATTCATAAATATGCGCAAAAATCGCGCAGTATATTGATTTCACAAGGAAATATCCGAAGAAGTCTCGTATCGGTGATTACGAGCGGCTGAGGATATATTTCTTGTGGAATCAATAGACAAGCGAGATTGTGCATATTTATGAATTTTCCGGGCTAAGCCGAAACTATCGTCATTGCAGGCCGGTCCTCGCAATGACAGCTGTTCGGTATTTAACTCACTTTTCGGGGCCACCTTCGCGGTGGCTTCTGTTTCACCAGTCTCATAGCTAATCTATATTGATTATATAAATAAAATTAACTTCATTTATATTTCGCACTTGCTACCATACGGCCTTCAAGAACATAACCCTGTAAATAACTGGAGGCATCATGTCCCTGAAAGGATCAAAAACTGAGCAAAACCTGAAAGACGCTTTCGCCGGAGAATCACAGGCCAACCGTCGTTACCTGTATTTCGCCGCCAAGGCCGACGTCGAAGGCTTCAACGACGTATCGGCGGTATTCCGTTCCACCGCGGAAGGTGAAACCGGCCATGCGCACGGTCATCTCGAGTACCTGGAAGAAGTCGGTGATCCCGCGACAGGACTTCCGATCGGCAGCACCGAAAATAACCTCAAGGCATCGATCGCGGGTGAAACCCACGAATACACCGACATGTACCCGGGCATGGCAAAAACCGCTCACGAAGAAGGCTTCGACGAAATTGCCGACTGGTTTGAAACCCTGGCGAAAGCCGAGCGTTCGCACGCGAACCGGTTTCAGAAAGCGCTCGACAATCTCGACGCCTGATCCATGCGGTTACCGGGCCCCCGGGCCCGGTAAGGCTCACCCAGGCAACACACATGTCTACTGCATCATGTGAAGGCAGTCTCGATGCGCCGACGCGCCACCCGCTCGGACAGAACGAGCCGGGTTTTTACGACGAACCCGCACTGTTCAACGAACTCGAGCGTGTTTTCGACATTTGCCACGGATGTCGCCGTTGCGTCAGCCTGTGCCGGTCGTTTCCTACCCTTTTCGACCTGGTGGACGAGTCCGATACCATGGAGGTCGACGGTGTCGATAAAACGGATTACTGGAAGGTTGTCGATCACTGCTATCTCTGTGATTTGTGTTACCTGACCAAGTGCCCTTACGTTCCGCCACACGAATGGAACCTCGACTTCCCACACCTGATGCTGCGCGCCAGGGCGCTGGGCTACCGCAAGGGGCGCGCCAAATTTCGCGATAAGGTAATTACATCCACCGACGCTGTCGGCAGGCTAGCCAGTATTCCGATCGTTGCCAACATCGTGAATGCGTCGAATAAAAACGAACACACCCGCGCGCTGCTCGAATCCTCGTTGGAGATTCACCCGGATGCGCGCTTACCCGAGTATCACAGTAACACCCTGAGCAAGCGCAGCCGCTTCCACAAACCGCTTGAAGTCGATGCCATACCCACGGATAAGACCACTGGCAAGGTTGCCATCTTTGCGACCTGCTATGGCCAGTACAACGAGCCGTTGATCGGTGAAGACCTTTTGGCGGTGTTCGAACACAACCGCATCCCCACCATGATCGTCCGCAATAGCGTTTGCTGTGGCATGCCGAAACTCGAGCTGGGCGACCTGGATTCGGTGGAGAAACTGAAGAATCACAACATCCCGCTGCTTGCCGGCCTGGTGGATGAAGGCTGGGATATCATCGCGCCGGTACCCTCCTGCACGCTGCAATTCAAACAGGAATTACCACTGATGTTTCCCGAAGATGCCGAGGTCACGAAGGTGCAGCAGGCGTTCTTCGATCCCTTCGAGTACCTGGCCCTGCGCCACAGGGCCGGCATGATGAATACCGATTTCAGCAACGTCATCGGCAAGATCGCCTATCACGTCGCCTGCCACCAGCGGGTACAGCGCATCGGCCTGAAAACGCGCGACATCCTGGCGCTGATCCCGCAAACCGAGATTGACGTTATCGAACGCTGCTCCGGGCACGACGGCACCTACGCCGTCAAGCAGGAGTTTCACGAGGCATCGATGAAGATCGTGAAACCGGTCGTCAATCGCGTGAGGAAAGCGCAGGCCGATGCCTACGCCAGCGATTGCCCGATGGCGGGCCACCATATTTCCGCCGGGCTCGACGACGGCAGCGAAACCCGGCACCCGATCAGCCTGCTGCGACAGGCTTACGGCCTTTGAGTGATGGAGTTACCCATGACACGGTCGATAACCCGCGATGATTTGATGAGCCTGGAACGGTATGCCGAGCGGCGCGCCAGTTTTCGGCAAAAGGTACTGGCGCACAAGAAGCATCGTCAGGTAGCGCTCGGCCCGAATTCGACGCTGTATTTCGAAGACCGGCTGACGCTGTTGTACCAGATCCAGGAAATGCTGCGCATCGAAAAGGTATTCGAGGCCGACGGCATCAACGAAGAACTCGAAGTCTACAACCCTCTCGTTCCCAGCGGTCGCAATTTCAAGGCGACCTTTATGATCGAGTACACGGATGCGGAGCTACGCACAGCACAGTTGGAAAAACTGGTTGGTATCGAAGATCTTGTGTGGATGCAGATCGGCGAGCACGACAAGATCTGGTCGATCGCCGACGAAGACCTGGAACGCTCCACCGATTCCAAGACTTCGGCGGTGCATTTCCTGCGTTTCGAGATCGACGAAGCGATGGCGCGGGAGCTGAAGGCCGGCGCCGACTGGCGTATCGGCGTACAACATCCCGTCTATACCTACGATGTAGCGATCAGCGGCGATACCCACGATTCATTGCTCAACGATCTCGCTTGATCAAACCCGCGACAAATGCTTTCCGGAGAGGTTCTCGCGGAGGCGCGGAGGCGCAGGGAACGCTGATGATATTTTGCAGTGTGGGTGCCCACGGATATCAATTCAACTTACGACCATCCCCCCATCCCTCCGCGCGTTTCTGCGCCTCCGCGCCTCCGCGAGAACCTTTTCGATCAGTCTAATTTCCAGGAGTATTTTGTGCGGGCTTAATTTAAAATAGAACCCTTTCGCAAGCACCCTGGCCGACACAATCCTGACTATATGTTTGAATTAATCAGCAATGCCACTGTTTTTGCACCCGCCCCACTGGGCATCCGGCACCTGTTGGTATGCGCGGGTAAAATCACCTATATCGGTGAGCAACCGCCGCAACTGGACGACGCGCTCGAGGTGAATGTCACCGACGTCGACGGCGCGCGCCTGGTGCCGGGTTTTATCGATGCGCATACACACCTGACCGGCGGCGGTGGCGAGGCCGGACCTTCGACACGGGTGCCGCCGCTGGCGCTCAGCCAGATTACCAGCGCCGGCGTCACCTCGGTGATCGGCCTGCTCGGCACCGATGACCTTACCCGCAGCACGCAAAACCTGCTGAGCCAGGTCATGGGCCTGCGCGAAGAAGGTCTTTCCGCCTGGTGTTACACCGGCGGCTATCACCTGCCGGCAACCACGCTGACCGGATCCGTGCGCGGCGATATCGTCAATCTCGAAGCGGTGATCGGCGTCGGCGAAGTCGCTATCAGCGACCACCGCTCCAGCCAGCCGACACGGGATGAAATCCTGCGCCTGGCAAGCGACGCTCATGTCGCCGGCCTGATGACCGGCAAGGCCGGTATCGTCCACTTTCACCTCGGTGACGGCCCGCGCGGGCTGTCGTTGCTGCGCGACTGCGTGGAAAACAGTGAAATCCCGGCGCGCGTGTTTAACCCGACCCACGTAAATCGCAACGGACCGCTGTTCGAAGAGGCCTGTGACCTCAGCGCGCTAGGCTGCAATATCGACCTGACCGCGCTTCCCGCGGAATCTGATGATCAGGGCGACAACCAGGGCTGGTCCGCCGAGGACGCCGTGGAACGCTATCTCGACAAGGGTTGCGAGCAGAGTAAATTGACCATCAGTTCCGATGGCGGCGGCTGCCTGCCGCAATTCGATGAACAGGGCGAGTTGCTGAAGATGGGTTTTGCCAGCTGCTCGGCGATGGCGGAATGCATCAAAAACCTGCTCGACCGTGGCCTGCCCGAACAGACAGTGTTACCCTTTATGACCAGCAATGTTGCAAATCTGCTCAAGCTGACGCGTAAAGGCCGGATCGAACCCGGGTTCGACGCCGACCTCGTGGTACTGGACCCGGCCAACCGGGTCGATAGCGTCATGGCGCGAGGCGTCTGGCAGGTTAAAAATAACCAGCAGCTGGTAAGCGGTCTGTTCGAATCGTAACGGCACAGGGAAATTTATGAGTCCATCTCCACGCAATGGCGATCAGCTTCGCGGTTACGTCATACCGATTGGCGGCGCCGAGGAACGCACCGGTTCGATGCGCGTACTCAGGCGTTTCGTCAAGCTTTGCGGCGGCCGCAGAGCGCGTATCGTCATCATCCCCACCGCTTCCAATCTGCTCGATACCGGCGATCGTTACATCGAAATCTTCAACAAGATCGGGGTTGTCGACGCGGTTTCATTGCCCATCAGAGAGCGCGCCGATGCCGATCGCGCCGAATACATCGAACAACTCGACAGCGCCACCGGCATATTCATCACCGGCGGTAATCAATTACGCCTGTCGACGATACTGGGCGGCACCCTGGTGGCGCAGAAAGTGCGTCGCCTGAACGCCGCCGGTGTGCACGTTGCCGGAACCTCGGCCGGCGCCGCTATCATGCCCGAACATATGATCGCGGGTGGTTCCATGGGACTGTCGCCGCAGGCGGACGGCGTCAACCTGGCGCCGGGACTGGGACTGACCAACGCGATCATCATCGACCAGCACTTCAGTCAGCGCGACCGGCTCGGGCGCCTGTTGACCGCGGTTTCGTACAATCCCTTCCTTCTGGGTGTCGGCATCGACGAGGATACCGCGATCTTCATCCCGCCCGACCGGGTATTCGTAGTCGAGGGCAGCGGTTCGGTCACCATTATCGACCCGGAACATCTGAGTTATTCATCGATGGACCGCGCCAAGAAGAACGAATCCCTCAGCCTGCTCGATCTGAAACTTCACATTCTCTCCAGGGGTTGCCATTTCGACATACACGAACGCACACCCTATCCACCCAAAAAAAGAGGCCGTAAATGAAAATCACCGCAACCAATGTTTATGTTGGTCCGAGCATTTACGCCAATTTTCCGGTCATTCGCATGGTGCTCGACATCGGCATACTGGTCGACTGGCCTTCAGTCAAATGCGGGCGTGAATTTACCGATAGCCTGCAGCAGACGCTGCCTACCCTCGTCGAACACGGCTGTTCCTACCGTACCTCGGGCGGATTCATTCGCCGCCTGACCGAAGGCGACGGCACCTGGATGGGTCACGTCATGGAGCACGTCGCGCTCGAGATTCAGAACATCGCGGGTTCGGGCGTTACTTTCGGGCGCACCCGCACTACCGGTGAAACCGGCATGTACAACATGATATACGCCTACAAGCAACGCGATGCGGGCATCGAGGCCGGTCACCTGGCATTACGCCTGTTAATGCATCTATTACCCGAACACCTGCAACAGCAGATCGATCACTCCATCGACCCCAATTTTGATTTCGAAGCAGAGCTCGAGGCCTTTGTGCGTCGCACACAGCGACGCGAATTCGGCCCCAGCACTCAGTCCCTGGTCGATGCCGCGGTGGAGCGCGACATACCCTGGCTGCGTCTCAATGAATACAGCCTGGTGCAGTTCGGGCACGGCAAGTACCAGAAACGCATTCAGGCTACCGTCACCAGCGACACCGGCACCATCGCGACCTCGCTCGCGAGCGACAAGGAAGGCACCCACAGCCTGCTGCGCGACATGGGCCTGCCGGTTCCCAGGCAATGCATGTTCAGAAGTGAAGACGATGCGGTTTACAACGTCAATCGCATGGGTTACCCGGTCGTCATCAAGCCGCTGGACGCCAATCACGGGCGCGGCATCAGCATCAACCTGACGACCGAGAACGACGTTCGCGAGGCCTTTCACATCGCGAAAGCGCAGAGCCTTTCGCGTCACGTCATCGCCGAGAGTTTCATCAGCGGATACGATCATCGTATGCTGGTGGTCAACAACGAACTGGTCGCGGTCGCCAAGCGCGTGCCCGGACACGTGATCGGCGACGGAAAGTCGACGATTGCGCAACTGGTGGAAATCGTCAACTCGGACCCCCGCCGCGGTATCGGCCACGAAAAAGTCCTGACCCGGCTCGAGATGGACGGACAGGCAACGACCCTGATGAAAGCGGCCGGCTACGATGAAGACACTGTGCTGAAAAAGGACGAAATTTTTTTTCTGCGCGCCACCGCAAACCTGTCCACCGGCGGCACTTCGATCGATTTGACCGATGTCGTGCACCCGGATAACCGCGAAATGGCGATTCGCGCCGTGCGCGCGGTCGGGCTCGATATCGGCGGCGTCGATTTTATTACCGATGACATCACTTATTCCTACAAGGATGTCGGCGGCGCCATCGTCGAAGTCAACGCCGGCCCCGGTTTTCGCATGCACGTCGCGCCGAGCGAAGGTCAGTCGCGCGATGTTTCCGGCAGGGTGCTCGACATGCTCTACCCGCCGGGAACGCCGAGTCGCATTCCGGTGGCGGCGATCACCGGCACCAACGGCAAGACCACCACGACGCGGATGCTGACGCATATCATGAAGACCAGCGGGCACATCGTCGGCATGACCTCGACCGGCGGTATCCAGGTCGACGGCCGCGTCACCGTCAAGGGCGATACGACCGGACCCCAGTCCGCCAAGATCGTACTGCGCGACCCGACCATCGATTTCGCGGTACTGGAAACCGCACGCGGCGGCATTTTGCGCGCAGGGCTCGGTTACAGCGAATGCGACGTCGCCGCCTGTATCAACATTTCCTCGGATCATATGGGACTCGGCGGTATCGAAACCCTGGAACAGCTGGCGCGGGTCAAGGAAACCGTGATGCGCGTCGCCAACGATACCGCGGTTCTCAATGCCGATGACAAGCTATGCCTTAAAATGGCGGACAATACGCGCGCCCGTCACCTCTGCTACGTGACCATGGATCCGACTCACGGGCTGGTGCGCGAACATATCCGCGCCAATGGCCGCGCCGTGGTGCTGGAAAAAGGCATCAATGGCGACATGATCACGATTTACGACAACGGTGCTCATATCCCGTTACTGTGGACTCACCTGATTCCGGCGACGATCGAGGGCAAGGCGATCCACAACGTTCAAAACGCGATGTTCGCCGCGGCCATGTCGTTCAGTTTCGGCAAGGACCTCGACGATATTCGCAACGGCCTGCGTACCTTCGATACGTCCTTTTTCCAGAGCCCGGGACGCACCAACGTCTACAGCGAGCACCCGTTCAAGGTCATACTCGACTACGCCCACAACCCGGCCGGTTTCGCCGCCATGGCCGAACTCGCCGATCGTCTCGAACCGGCCGGCCACCGCACCATCGTGTTTTCCGTGCCGGGTGACCGCCGCGACGAAGATATCCGCGAATCGGTGCAGGCCTGCCTGCCGCAGTTTACGCACTTCGTCTGCAAGGCCGATATCAACCGCCGCGGCCGCGGCCACGATGAGTTGCCGCAACTGGTGCGCAAGTACCTTATCGAACTCGGCATCGATGAAGCCAATATCAACGTCATCGCCGAGGAAGAAGCCGCCGTCGAGCACGCGCTCGGAGCCGCCGAGGAAGGCGATCTGCTGGTGATTACCGCGGACGACCTGACCCGAACCTGGAAGCAGATCATCAACTTCAACACCGAGAAGAGCGTCACCAAGGCCACGATCCCGGGCACCAAGGTGTTCGTGCCGGAGAAAGCGAAGCACTTTGTGCTCGGCCAGGATGAAGAACTCATCATCGACGAACGCGGCGTTCGCCTCGCCAGCAGTGAACCCGAAGATGCCGATTAGATTGTCGACAGGGACCCACCCCCGCAGAGTAACAGGCCCATGGATATCCCCGAACTTGAATCCAGCCAACTAGTTGTCGATGGCTCTCGGCGGCTGACCGGTCCTTCGCTGGTGTGGGGCGAGACCGGTGCAATTCTCGATATCCTGGTGGCCGATCTGGATATACAGCGAGTACTCGACTGTTGGCATAAACAGCTTGATAACCTGCTCCGCGAGATCGACTGGGTCGAGCCCAGGTTTACCCACCGCCGTTTCGAAAATGGATGCAACCTGTTGCTTGCGGCGCCTATCGACCAGCTCTACAGCGCCGTGTTGGCTCTGGAAACCACCTGGTATTTCTGCGCCTGTGAACTACTTGAATTGACCACCGAGTCCCGTGAACAACTGCTCGACGACATACGTATACAGATGCAGCAGGAAAAAAACCCTGCTCTTATCAAAATGGAAGCCGCCGCCGCGGATCATGGTGTCGATTTCCTCGTGGACGATGAAACAATCAGCCTTGGCCTCGGCGCCGGTAGCCGCAGTTACTCCGTCGAAGAGATCCCGTCACCGGCGCAGGTGGACTGGGATTCGATTCACGATATCCCGGTCGCCCTGATCACAGGCACCAACGGCAAATCGACGAGCGTTCGCCTGCTCGACGGCATCGCGCGCGCGGCTGGCCACGTATCGGGCATCACCTCGACCGATTTTGTACGCGTCGGCGATGATGTGCTCGACCAGGGTGATTACTCGGGCCCGGGCGGCGCCCGGCTCCTGCTTCGCGACCAACGCCTCGAAGTCGCTTTCCTCGAGGTTGCCCGCGGCGGCATCTTGAGGCGTGGTTTGCCATTGCGGCGCGCCCGCGTCGCGCTGGTAACCAATATCGCCAGCGATCATCTCGGCCAGTACGGTATCAATACGCTCGCCGCATTGACCGCAACCAAGCTCGCGGTGCGCAGGACACTGACCGACGACGGCATGCTGGTGGCCAATGCCGATGACACCGAAATCATCAATTACCTGGCGCAAAAATCGCGGCAAAACCTGTGCTGGTTCAGCCTCGACAAATCGAATCAGCAAGTTCAACGGCATATCAGCCTGCGGCAATGCTGTTGTTTCACCGATCAGGGCCGACTGGTTTATTTCGATGGCAACAGTTTTGTTGACATCTGCGCGATCGGCGATGTGCCAATGACCTTGAACGGCGCCGCCACGCACAATGTACGCAATGCGCTTGGCGCCATCGGTGTGGCCACCGCGATGGGGTATACGGCGGCACAGATCAGCGCCGGGTTACAACGATTCCAAAGCGACGAAAACGATAATCCGGGACGAATGAATTACTTTATGCTGAGCAATTCGGTACAGGTAATAGTCGATTTCGCACACAATGCGCACGGTGTTACCGCCATTGTCGATACCGTCCGACGCATGCCCGCCAGGCAGAAATGGGCGCTGTTCGGATCGGCCGGCGATCGTTCAGACGAGGATATCGAGGCAATGGCGCGGGCGCTCTGTTCGATCAAGCCGGATCATGTCGTCATTACCGAACTCGAATCTCACCTGCGCGGGCGCACCCTCGGCGAGGTCAGTCTGATCATGAAGAAGGTTTGCCTGCAAAGCGGCCTGAGCGAATCGAACATCCATTTGCTCGACTCTCCGTTGGTGGGCGTCCGGTATGCGCTGGAGCGCATGCAGGCACGAGATCTGGGGTTATTTCTTGCCCTTTCTGAACGCGACCAGATTATCGACTACGTCAAGTCGCGATGAGTCACCGTCGGCGGCACCGGTCTCGTGATCCCGGGATACGAGCGCCGTAATTTCATCGGCGGTAATCGGCTTGCAGTAAAGAAAACCCTGCACCATATCGCATTTGAGTTCCGCCAGCAGACTGTTTTGCAAAGCGTTTTCGACCCCCTCGGCTATGGTCACCAGGTCGAGTCCGTGGGCTAGCGCGATGATGGCTTCGACCAGGCGCTGATGGCTCGGGCCCT
Source organism: Gammaproteobacteria bacterium (assembly GCA_024232855.1). GTDB lineage: Bacteria > Pseudomonadota > Gammaproteobacteria. Next base: position 510 of record JAAEPH010000472.1, on the reverse strand, counting down.
GGTCGATATCATGGATAAAGGAACGATCTATCTTCAGAGTGCTGACCGGAAACTCGCGCAGGTAGTTCAAGGCCGAGTAACCCGTGCCAAAATCGTCTACCGCCAGTCGAACTCCCATCTCCCGGAGTTCAGCCAGCACGTCGCGGGTACGCGCGTCATTATCCATCAGCAGGGACTCGGTAATTTCGAGCAGCAACCTTTTCGCGGGAAAACCGGTCTCGGTTAGAATGCCCTGCAACTGTTTGCGGTCGAATCCCCCCTTGAACTGACGCATCGAGATATTGACCGAGAGATAAACCTAGAAAACGCAGTAGGATCACGAAAGTCTGCACACCAAAAGTAGGCGCTTTAGGCGAGCGATTGATTCATCTAGCTATATGAAAAAAGTGCTTATCACCAATAAGGTGACCAGCGGAACGCCGCCCGCTTTTTTTTCATTACGCTATCTAACCCGGAAAATTCATAAATATGCACAATCTCGCTTGTCTATTGATTCCACAAGAAATATAT
>JAAEPH010000471.1 GCA_024232855.1 Gammaproteobacteria bacterium | reverse complement strand
GGCCGCACCCTTGTCAAGAGGCACAACGCAGTCCGTGGACCCAGACAAGCAAACCCGCAGGGCGCTCCTGTGGTGTCCCGCAACCGCGTTGCAGTGCTTGACAAGGGTACAGCCAGAGCCGGCCCCGCGAGCGAAGCGAGTGCTTTGGGTCTTGCCTGCGCACTGCGCCTTGTTGCGAAACACCACAGGAGCGCTGAATCCGTAATTGTCAGGCTGAAGGAGCACTAGCCCGCATATCCTCACCCGGCCAGGCGGCATGGCAGGGCAAACCCTGCCGGACTCCCGACGGCTAGAAAGTCAGGCGCACACCAATATGGAGATTGTCATCGTCCGCATCGTAATCACCGCCATCGAGATCGAACTCCAAATGCCGAAGTCCGACAAACGCGATGGTCTGCGGCAGCGCTTCAATCTGAAAACCGATGGTGTAATCGAGAACTCCCTCGGCGCCTGAAAAGCTGGTGATATCGGGCGCCCAAGAGCCACGTCCATAGATCGCCATCGGCATTGTGCCGGGGATGGTATACCTGACTTCGCCACCGATCGCCAACGCAAGCACGTCCTCGTCGGGATCATCGAGAGTACCGATGTAGCCCTTGACACCGACGCCGAAGGTCAACGGCGTTTCCTCGGAGGCCTGGCGCATCTGGATCAGGCTTGCCTGCCCGATAAAATCGCTATCGTCATTGTAAAAAAAGCCGAGTGCGAGGTCGGAGCCGCCCCACCCGATCAGGCTCGAATCTGAACGAAAGGTGAACTCCGCGGTGTCACTGCTCAGCGCAGCTTCAAAATCAGCGGCATTCACAACCGAGATTGAGGCAAGGACAAGAAGGGAAAAACAGTTGGTACGAAATGATTTCATGGGTAACCCGAGACAAAATTTGCACAATCATAGCACAGGGTCTGACGCCAGTGGACATCCAATGATGATTTTTGAAATAGCTTGCTTTGCCGCTATACGGCGCGGGCTAATTACTGTTCGAAACGATTGAAAATCGACGTGACCGGAGCGGTTCGAGTGACCACCGGAGTATCCAGCCAACGGAACACAGGGGCCCACTGTTCCTTGTCGGTCTTGTTGCGAGCGGTTGCCAACTCCTGCACTCCAACCCCCATTTCGATAGCCTTCGCGTACAACTGCGTATCCCTCAGGCTGGTGATAAAAGGAATGTTGAGGCTGAACAGAAAACGTTCGAGTGAATGGTACATGATCGTATTCTTGCGGACGCGGTTGGCGACCACGGCGAGCCGAATCATTTGCTGTCGGGTTCCGCCCGTGGTCAGCAGGGCCTTGATGAAATGCGCGGTGGCATGGATATCGATCGGTGACGGCAGCACCGGAATCAGCACCGAGTCATGGTGTTGAAACAGGGAAGTCATTTCAGTGATATCGGTTCCGGCGGGAGAGTCGATCAACGCAATATCGGTCTCTGACGGCACCCTTAACTGCCAGGAACGGGTCAGACGATGATCGGAGTTCTTCGAGGCATCGACACCGGTGATCGGTGCCGCATCTTCAGGGCGACGGTTTATCCACGCCAGCGAGGAACCCTGCGCATCGTGGTCGAACAGGCGCACGGTTCTACCCTGGAGTGCGTAATGCGACGCGATATTGGTGGTAATCGTCGTCTTGCCGCACCCGCCTTTGGCATTGGTTACAATGATTCTTTTCAGGCTCATAGATTAAAGTCTATGCCGGATTACTCGATTTTTCATCAAAATCCCTTGTTTTTTAACGAATTTTTTACCTAAAAGATCACTTTTTGTGTTTTCTGGGCCCCTTTTTTCCCGCATAGGGGTTTTTACCCGATTTCAATTCAATGCGCAGCGGCGTGCCCTTGAGCTTCAGCTTGCCGATAAAGAAGTTGGTCAGATAACGCATATAGACGTCCGGAAGATGCTGGGTCCGGTTTCCGTGGATTACGATAATTGGGGGATTACGCCCGCCCTGGTGCGCGTAACGCAACTTGACGCGACGACCGTGATGCAGGGGCGGATTGTGCTTGAACACGGCCTCTTCGAGCAAATCGGTGAGATAGCGTGTATTGAATTCGCGAAACGCCGATGCATAGGCCTGGTCCACCGAGGTCATCATTTCGCCGACGCCGGTACCGTGTTTGGCCGATATGAAATGTTGCGCGGCAAAAGCTACGAAAGACAAGCGGCGCTGCAAGGTGCTGCGATTGTGGTCACGTTGTTCGGGATCGAGGCCATCACACTTGTTGATAGCGATAACCAGCGCGCGGCCACTGTTGAGCACGTAGCCAAGCAGGGTCAGATCCTGGTCGGTCAATCCATCACGGGCATCGATGACGACGATGACGACATGCGCTTTCTCGATGGCCTCGAGCGCCTTGATGATGCTGAATTTCTCGATCGTCTGCTGTACCTTGCCGCGCCGCCGGACGCCCGCGGTATCGATCAGGGTATAGGGCTTGCCGTGGCGCTCAAACGGCACCGAGATGGTATCACGCGTGGTGCCGGGTTGATCGAAGGCGACTACCCGATCCTCCCCGGCTAGCCTGTTAATCAGCGTGGACTTGCCGACATTGGGGCGGCCGATCACGGCGACCAGCGGACCGGCAGCCGTTTCCTGTTGCCGTTGCTGTTCCTGTTCGGGAAAAGCGCTCAGAAATTCATCTACCAGCACGCCGGTACCCTTGCGGTGTGCCGCTGCAATCAGGCGAACATGCTCAAATCCGAGTGCAAAAAAATCGGCTTGCGCCTGATCCGGATTCGATCCATCGACCTTGTTGACCACCACCTGGCAGGATTTGCCGGATTTGCGCAACAGCTCGGCAATCAGTCGGTCACCATTGGTCAGACCATCCCGGGCATCGACCAGAAACAGAATTTCATCTGCCTCTTCCATGGCGAGACGCGTCTGCCGCGCCATGAGTTCATCGAGGTCCTGCTTTTCACCGCTGAGTCCGCCGGTATCGACTACGATAAAAGTCTTGCCGCCGCGTTCTCCTACGCCGTACTGGCGGTCACGCGTCAAACCCGGCTCATTCGCAACGATAGCGTCACGACTGCGGGTGAGTACGTTAAAGAGCGTGGACTTGCCGACGTTGGGACGACCAATCAGCGCGACAACCGGAATCATTATCGTATTGAAACGGACGCGAGAAAGCCGAATTTATCAAGCGTAACAACCGCCTCTCCCCAAACCAGTGGCTGCACGAAATTACGCGAATGGGTGGTCCGAACTCTACCGAGCAGCTTGCCGTCAGCCTTTGCGAACCAGTGCTGGAAGCCCTCATAGTCGGCAACCACCAGGTTGTCACCGATGATCGAAGGTGCGGTAATCTTGCGCGCATGCAGGACATCCTGTTTCCAGAAGGCCGAGCCGGTGCGCCGATCGATAGACCACAAATCGCTATCTTCAGCGCTGAGATAGATAGCGCTGTTATCGATCGCGATAGCCTGGTAACTGGAGAACTTGCGCGACCAGAGTAAATCCCCGCTTACCGCCTGCACCGCGGCCAGGTGGCCCTGAAAGGAAACCACGTAGATCACGCCATCGCGTATCACGAAGCGACCGTCGAGATCGACCAGGCGCTCTATCTCGGTACGACCACTGGGCAAACTGATCGTCGTCTCCCACCGAGTCTTGCCGTTACTGCGATCGTAGGCGATCAGTTTACCGTCGTCGAACCCGGATATTACCAGCTGCCCCGCGACCAGTGGCGTACTGTTACCGGTCAGGGACAATGCCGGCACACGGCGCGACACCAGCCATTGCTGGCTGCCGTCCTCGACAGACAGGCTGCGCAGTCGACCGTCGACAGTGCGGACAAACACCTGCTCGCCGTCGACCACCGGAGTGGCGCGAATTTCACTGTCGAACCGGGCTCTCCAAAGTATTTCAAGACCGCCTTCCAACTCCCGGTAAGCGATAACATCGCCATTGCGGGAAGTCGCAATCAGCAGTTGCTGGTTGCCGCCCGCCCCGGTGATCGGTTCCAGTCCCGTCTTATGCCGCCACAAAAAACGGCCATTGCTCAGGTTGACAGCGCGCATCAGGCCGCCGGTGTCGATAGTATAGGCTCGGTCGCCAATGATCAGCGGGCGCAGTCGATAGGCCGCCCTGCTACTCGAGGCGCGTATATCGACCACCCAGTTCTTATCGAGCGGAAGCGAATCCTCGATAGTGGTCAACAACGCGGGTGGTTCGCTATTATCCTCACCACCCGAACAGGCTGCCAGCAAGCCCAGCAGCACTATCGTCGTCAACTTGCGCAGTCGGCTCAACTACGACTCCCGAGATCGTTCAGCTTCTGTCGCAGAAATTCAGGATTGGCCGGCCCAGGTTCGGCGAGCTGGGCCTTGCGATAGGCGGCAATGGCTTCGCCTGACTTGCCCTGTCTGGCCAGAACATCACCGCGCAACTCGTCGACCAGTGCCGCAAACTCGCCTGGAAACTCGATCGTCAGCGTGCTCAGAGCCTGCTGGTATTGTTCGGTCTGTATTTGTACAGCCGCGAGCCGGGTCCGTGCCAGGTAAGCCAGGGGCTGCTGCGCCGCGCTACCGATGACCTGCTGTAATGCGGCCTCGGCAGCAGTGTACTCGCCACTGTCGACGTGCATCCTGGCGAGGGCGAGTTGAGCCATCAGGGCGTACTCGGTCGAGCTATACTCGGCGATCAGAATATCGGCATGCAGCTGCAGGCTGACATCATCGTCGGTAGAAAGGGCCTCGATCATCCGCGTAAAATGGCTGGATGCCTCGGCAGCCGTCGTTTCCTGCACGTGCCTCCAGTAGTTATAACCACCGATACCACCGACGCCGATGACAATACCAAAAACAATCGATAGTCCGTTTTCCTTTAACCAGGCCTTTAGTTTCTCGACCTGTTCTTCTTCGGTTTCCATTTAAACCCTCTCGTTGATTATTCGAGTAACGCCGCAAGTCGCGTTACGATCTCCGCCTGCGGCACTTCCGCCTGTTGCCGCTGCTGGCGCAGAAATTTTAGTGTCACGGTACCGGCCGCCATCTCGGACTCACCGAGTATGATGGCAACTTGCGCCCCCGATTTGTCGGCTTTGCGCATCTGGCTTTTAAAGCTGCCGGCACCGGCGTGCACCACCAGTTTCAAGCGCGGCATCCGATCACGAATCGATTCGGCAAGCTGCTGAGAGCGGGCGACACTACCCGTTCCACGCATCAACAGGTAAACGTCGCAATCCGCCTCGGCCGGGGCGAGTTGCTGGTCTATCAGCATCGATATCAGGCGCTCACTGCCCATTGAGAAACCCGCCGCAAAATTGGGTTTACCGCCAAGTTGCTCGACCAGGCCATCGTAGCGGCCACCACCACACACCGTTCCCTGGGCTCCGAGTGTTTCGGTTACCCATTCGAACACCGTATGACAGTAATAATCCAGCCCGCGCACCAAACGCTGGTTAACCTGGTACGAGACCCCGGTTTGATCGAGAATATCCGTCAACTCGCTGAAATGATCGCGTGACTCGGCGTCGAGACTATCCCGCATAGCGGGCGCCGCCTCGATCAGTGTCTGCATATCGGAATTCTTGCTATCCAGGATACGCAACGGGTTGGACTCGAGGCGTCGCCGGCTATCCTCGTCCAGCTCGGAATGGTGATCACGAAAATACTCGACCAGCAGCCCGCGGTAGCGCTGCCGACACTGGCTGCTGCCAAGGCTGTTAATCTGCAGGTCTATTTCATCGAGGCCGAGACGTTTCCAGAAACGTGCGGCGAGCAGGATCAGCTCGGCTTCGATATCGGCGCCGGAGATGCCGAAGGTCTCGGCGCCCAATTGATGAAACTGCCGATAGCGCCCCTTTTGCGGGCGTTCGTGGCGAAACATGGGACCGCAGTACCACAGCCTTTGCTGCTGATCGTGCAGTAACCCGGCCTGCAGGCCGGCACGCACCACGCTCGCGGTATTTTCCGGGCGCAAACTCAGGCTATCGCCGTTACGATCGTCGAAGCTGTACATTTCCTTTTCAACGATGTCGGTTACCACGCCGATGGAACGCGCGAAAAGGGCTGTTTTTTCGATTATGGGGGTGCGAATCTGGCGGTAGCCATAGGACTCGACGAGCATGCGATATTCATCTTCCAGCCGATACCATGCGGGCATGTCGGCCGGCAGAATATCGTGCATTCCGCGAATAACCGGAAGTTGATCTGCCACCCGCTACTCCGCTCTAACCTGCATATTGCGCCAGTATCCCAGGGTCTGTGATACGGCACCCCGGCGCAGGACAGATGCGGCTGAACGCCGGTCTGGACCTCAAGCCATAGCTTAAGCTATGGCTTGAGCCATGCCGGGAGCAGCGAAGACCAAGTTCAGGCGTATCTGGACAAGTCAGGACCGGGATAGGACTCGGGCCGGTGACAGACTGTATTTCCGATTTACTCTGTAAATGCACCGTTATGTTCATAGAATTCAATTAGATATACGAAGGCCTGAGGCCGGCTGGTGCAATATGCAGGTTAACCACCGATATTCAGGCGTGCGGTATTGTCGTCGCGTATTTTCGGGGAAATTTCGATTTCCTCACCGTTGAACAGGATTTCGACTCCGTGACCATTACCGAGAAAAACCGCGAATGGCGCCTCGCCCGTTAATTCCATCGACGTATCGGCGCGTAACAAATCGTAAACCAGCTGGTAGTTGCTTGAATCCTTGACATCGGCCCAGGTATCCGCGTGAACAATGATCCGCATCTTATCCAAACCCGCAGGCGTGCTGCGCCCGGGGTTTGCGAGAGTGCCCGTTGCGGTTTCCACCACTGTTGCTTCCGGCTCTACCGCCATGGACGATTCTGTCGCTGGCGCCGGAGTTATTGCAACACTCTCCAGCTCGGGCGTTTCCAGGGTTTCGGCTGTTTCCGTGGAATCGATCAGAGTCTCCGACCCGGTCTGAACTTCACTACTGACAACAGGCTCTTCGGCACTTGCGCTTTCAGCGACCCCCGAGGTTTGCGCATCCAGTGAAATAGGCGCCTCTTCGGCTTGCTGCTTGTTCCACCACCACGCTGCCAGCAGGACGCCGAGAACCAGTACAACGAGATAGGTGGTCCACTTGATACGCGCATCCTTGACCGACAGTTCCGGCACCATGTTACTGGTTGAACTGATCGGGGGGTCCTCCTCCGAGTACATTTCAAGGTATTGCTCGATCATATCGTCTTCGTTAAGTGCAACAATGCGGGCGTAGGCACGCAGGTAGCCCTTGACGAATATGGGAGCGGTAATTTCGTCGAAATTGTTTTCTTCGATCGCCTCGAGAATGTTGTTGCTCAAATGCATGCGGCCGGCGACGTCTTCGAGTGACAGGCCTTTCTTTATGCGCTCAGCCTGCAGACGTTCGCCCGGACCGATCTTTGCCGGCCGCGCCGGGTTGTTCGCATTATCTTCTGCAACATCCATACTACTGCATCTCCTGCCAGGACTTGTACTCCTCGGAGTTCGGAAAATCGGTGGCCAATCGCTGCACCAGTTCGTCTACATTGGCATCGCTATCGAGTTCCAGTGCAATGCGAATATCAAGCCACAGGGTGCTGGCGCCAGGTCGCGCCACCAGATGGTAACGATCCAGGTATAGCTTGGCATTCTCGTAGTCCATCTCTTCGAAAAGCAGGCGTGCCATGCTTATCAGGGCCGGGGCGAAATTACTTTTTTCGGTGAGCGCCTTGTGCAGGTATTCCCCGGCCGGCTTTGCCTGATTCACCTTCATCAGGCACACGGCGGCATTGGTATAGGCGTACTCCCGCGTGCTGTAGAGCGGATTATCGAGCGCCCGCAGGAAATATTTTTCCGATTCGAGTTCGCGCCCGTGACGACACAAAAAGGCGCCGTAATTATTTGCCGCCTGCGCGTTTTTCTTGTCCAGCATGGTGGCTTTTTCATAGTGGTACTCCGCCAGATCGTATTGCTTCAGGCGTTCCTGCAGGATCGCATAGGCGTTGTGTACCGGCGCCGATTCAGGATCCTGGCGCAGCGCCTTGGTCAGCTTCTCGCTGGCAATCTCAAGATTGTTTTGCTGCAGATAGCCAATGCCCAGCTGCACGTTGACGGCACTGGCCTTTTCGTTCCGGGTCTGGACCGGATCGACAGCGACACAGGCCTGCAGCAATCCGCACAACAGCAGCAAACCGATAATTCCACTAGCCCGCATATCTCACCTATTTCCTGCTGCGGAAGCCGCAAAGCGCACTGTGGCGAGCTGTACTCCCGACGGCCCGCTGCATCGCCTAAAAGCGCCTACTTTTGGTGCTCTACTACTGCACATCCATGTGCATATCGTTACGTAAAACGGTGAGATATGCGGGCTAGTGCGCAACCGACAATCCTCCAATATCCTTCAAACCCAACTGGTACTTCTGGCTACGCCGGCTACGATCGTGAAAAGCCCCGACCAGCTGCCCGCAGGCAGCATCGATGTCGTCCCCGCGCGCGCGGCGCGTCACCGTGACAATGCCCTTGCCGGCGGTGTAATCGCGGAATCGATCAATCGTTTGCTGCGACGAACATTCGTATATCGCATGCGCATAGGGGTTGAAGGGAATCAGGTTCAACTTGCAGGGGATATCACCGATTAAAGCAGCCAGTTGACGCGCGTGTTCGAGGCCGTCGTTAACGCCTTCCAGCATGACGTACTCAAACGTGATCTTGCGGCTGCGGTAACCATCGATATAGCTGCGACAGGCCTGCAGCAATTCACCAATCGGATACTTCCGGTTTAACGGAACCAGCTGGTCGCGCAGTTCGTCGTTGGGCGCGTGCAGCGATACCGCGAGCGCGACGTCGGTGACCTGTTCGAGATTATGCATCGCCGGCGCCACTCCCGCGGTGCTGATGGTCACCCGGCGTTTACTCAGCGCATAGGCAAAATCGTCACACATCATGTCAACCGCGGCGATGACCGCGTCAAAATTCAGTAACGGCTCACCCATACCCATAAACACCACGTTGGTCACGCCCTGTGGGTGACCCTCGGCCAGCAGGCTGTGATGCGCAAAATGCAATTGTGCAATAATTTCCGCGGTCGTCAGGTTGCGATTGAAACCCTGTTTTGCGGTCGAGCAGAAACTGCAATTCAAGGTGCAACCCAGCTGGGATGAAACGCACAGGGTCATACGCGTTTTTTCCGGGATCAACACGCACTCGATGGCGTTGTCATTATCATCCACGCCGAGCAACCATTTGCGCGTACCGTCGGCGGCAAGCTGCCGGGTCAATATGCGCGGCCTCTCGATGCAGCAGTTCGCGCGCAGAAATTCACGCAGCGCCTTCGACATATCCGTCATCAAGGCAAAATCGGTCACCCCGCGTTGATGTACCCATTGCATCAACTGCCGGGCGCGAAACGGCTTTTCGCCGTTGGCGACAAAAAACGCTTCGAGAGCGCCTCGATTGAAATCGAGCAGGTTGATCTTGGCAGTTTCGGACATCGGGTTAGGTTCGGGCACTCTGGCTCAGACAAACTCGGGTTGCGCGACACGGGTAAGTGCCGGGTCAAGCGCTGAATTTTACGCATAAATACCGTCAAGTAGAAGTGATATGCTTCGTCAATTCAGACTTTTGAAGGCATTTGCCCGATTATAGCCTCAAAACAGCTTGTTAGGCCCGGATAGGCGGATATAATTCGCCTTCACGCTGTATGAACTGGCCTTTTACCCCGAATGATTTTTAGTGAAACTCGAGGCAATGACGGAACTCGCCCGGTACGGGTCGGCTTTGCCTCGGCCCTGCTCTCCCCGGTCGCATCCTTTGGCGGCATATACAGCCCCGAATCGATGCAACCGGTGGCCCCCGATTTCATCGAACGCCACCTAACGAGTTCCTACAAGCAACTGGCGCTGGCCCTGCTGCAGCATCTCGACATCGATATCGACACGCCGATACTGCAGCAAGCACTCGATTTATACGATCGTTTCGACGATGCGAGCGACCCGGTACCGGTCGTCAAGCTGGACCACGGACTTTTCGTCAGCGAGCTCTACCATGGCCCTACCCGCGCCTTCAAGGACATGGCGTTACAGCCTTTTGGCCTGATTCTGTCGTCGCTTGCCCAACGGCAGCAGCAACAGTACCTGATTCTGACCGCGACCAGTGGTGACACCGGGCCGGCCGCGCTGGAAACTTTCCGCGATCGCGCCAATATCCGCCTTGCCTGCCTGTATCCGGATGGCGGCACCTCGGACGTACAACGTCTGCAAATGGTTACCGAGGATGCGGCCAATCTCAAGGTCATCGGCATCCATGGGAACTTCGATGACGCCCAATCGGCGCTCAAGTCCCTGCTCACTTCCGAGTCCTTCAATCGGCGCCTGCAGGAACTGGACATTTCCCTCTCGGCCGCCAACTCGGTTAATTTCGGACGCATCGTTTTCCAGATGCTGTACCAGTTTCACAGTTACCTGTCACTACTGCGCCAGGGCGAAATAGGCCTCGGCGACAAGGTTGTGCTGCACATCCCAAGCGGTAACTTCGGCAATGCGCTGGGCGCTTTTTACGCGCGCCGGCTTGGTCTGCCGATCGCAAAAATCGTCATCGCCTCCAATGCCAATAACGTGCTTACCGAGTGGATCCACAGCGGCTGTTACGACCTGAGCAAGCGTGACCTGATTTCGACGACATCGCCGGCCATGGATATTCTCAAGTCTTCCAACGTCGAACGCGTCCTCTTTGACCTGTTCGGCGCGGCGCGCACCCTCGAACTGATGCAGCAGCTCGACAACAGCGGTCGCTACCAGCTTGACGCGCGCGAACATGAACAGATCGAGGAAATCTTTGCGGCCGATGATTGCTCCGACGAAGAAGGCCGGCAATATATTCGCCAGGCGTTTGCAAATGGATACCTGATGGATCCACATACCGCTACCTGTTTCAAAACCTGCCAGGCGCCGGCATTTGCCGACCAGGTCAATATCATTTACTCGACCGCCGAATGGACCAAGTTTGCGTCGGTGCTGGATAACGCCATCAACGGCAACGAACCCGAATCCGACCAGGTCGCACTGGCCGCCGTCGCGGCCAGCGCCGGAATCGAGGTACCCGAGTCGATCGCCAGCCTGTTCAGCAAACCGATTGCTCACCCGATGGTCGTCGAAAAACAGGATATCGAATCCGAAATCCTGCAATTTCTCGAGGCAGGCCACTAGTCCGCATATCTCACCAGCGGGTGCACGACGCAGGGCTACTCAATAAAGGTTCTCGCAGGGGCGCGAAGAGCGCAGAGGGGTAAAGAAGTTATCGTAGTTGAATCAGAGATGCCCAGGCACCTACCCTGCAAAATGCCCACTGCGCACCCTGCGCCTCTGCGAGAACCTTTACAGGGAAGCGTCCGCAGCACGACTGCATGGACGCAGCGGTCCGGCGTCCCGGAGGTAGGGCACCAAAAGTAGGCGCTTTTAGGCGATGCAGCGGTCCGACGTATCGGCGGTCCGACGCTTCGGGCAATTGCCGAGGAAATCGGTGAGATATGCGGGCTAGCTCTCCACGGCCAGTTTCGATTCGGCCCAGCGCATCGTCAACAAACCCGCCAGCCCCAGCAGCGCAAAACCGGCCACCAGTGGCAACACCGTCTGGTCATAGGCATCGGCAATCACCACGCCGAACACCACCGACATCAGCGTCGAAACAGACCCGATCAGGGCCGATCCCAGGCCGGCGATATGACCCAGCGGTTCCATTGCCAGCGCATTCAGGTTGCCAAACAGGATGCCGAAGAAAAAGAACAGCACTAACAGGTACAGCACCAACAGGTTGAGCGGCGGATGACCATCACAGATCAGCGCATACAGATAAAACGGAGCCGACAGGAAGCAGATGGCGCCGAGCGCGAAGCGCGACAATGGACGCATACCAAAGCGCATAACCAGGCGGGCGTTGAGCAGCGAGGCGAAACCGATGGAAGCGGCGAGGATGCCAAAATACAGTGGGAACAGGTCGAACAACCGGTACTGCACCTGGAAAATCTGCTGCGAACTGCTCAGGTAACCTACGAAGGCGCCGAATATAAATCCCATCGTCAGGGTATATCCGAGTGCGACCCGGATTCGGCATATCAACTGGATATCGAGCCACAGCCGGACGAACGAGAAGCGAATGCGATTTTCGCGCGCGAGGGTTTCGGGCTGTCGTTTCCAGAACCAGAAAACCACGATCACGGCAAGCGCAAGAAACATCGCGAAGATAAAATGCCAGTCGGCCACCAACAGAACCAGCTGGCCAATCGCCGGCGCGAACACCGGAACCAGGATGAAGACCGACATCACAAACGACATCACGCGCGCCATTTCACGACCCTTGAACTGATCGCGCACCAGTGCCACGGCAACGATACGCGGCCCGGCGGCGCCCAATCCCTGCAGGAATCGTCCGATCAGCATCTGATCGAAACTACCGGCGGCGATGGAAAACAGGCATCCCAGCGCGAATACCGCAAACCCGGCGAGGATGGAGGGCCGACGCCCGATCGAATCCGACAATGGGCCAAACAACATTTGCCCCAGGGCCATGCCGGCAAAGAAGACTGAAATCACGTACTGGCTGTCATTGATCTCGACGACGCCGAGGTCGGCGGCAATCTGCGGCAGTGCCGGCAACATGGCATCAATCGAGAGCGCCACCAGCGAAATGATCAATGCGATGAGAACGACGAACTCGGCAAATCCCGGATCCTGGGCGCTGACCTCGGATTTCATGGCCGGATCATTCCGATTATCCTAAAATCCTCAGTTGAATCGTAGCGAGGGCGTCTAATGTGCTGAATATCAGGTATTTCTTTCGTTATTTTAGGCGATCGCGTAGTCACTCTACGGGTGAGCTTAAAATAATGAAAAAAATGCATGAGATTCAGTGCAGT
>JAAEPH010000470.1 GCA_024232855.1 Gammaproteobacteria bacterium | reverse complement strand
TGCAGAATTCAGTGGGAATTAAAATCGATTTAGACAAGGCAAATATTTGAAGGTCTAGCGGGTTAAATCAAGAATATTTAACGCGGTATAAATCGATTTTAAACCCACCGGAACGGAATCCCTGAGCGACATCACTTCGTTATTGCACTAATTTGAAAGGTACCTACATTCCTTCTTTAGTGCGCCTAGAATTGAAGCCGCTCAGGGGTTCTGAAACTTGCATTTTGAGGTTGTTTGGGTATAAGTGACTATATTACATCAACACAATGTATGACTCTCAATTTTACATCCATAGGCATTTACGGCGCTATAGGCCTCAGAGGCGGCTAACAGATTAATTCAAGTCTACGAGTGACTAAATCGTTTATGAAGACATAAGAGCTCATTCAGCGCGACGCCTCAATCCTTGTGAAGCGAGCATCACCTCTTAAGCCTTTGTTGGAACAAGCCCCATATACCTATAGGAACATTATTTTTGACTGAGGGTAACGACAGTCTGTGTGTTGCTGTCTATTTATGTTTCTCACAATATGTAGGGCTAAACCGTATTTGAATACGATAAGTTTTGTTCTATTCATGTTTATTGATTCTTAATTTTGTGAGTTTACGGTGGGTGAATACGGTGAATACGGTGAATACGGTGAATACGGTGAATACGGTGAATACGGTGAATACGGTGAATACGGTGAATACGGTGAATACGGTGAATACGGTGAATACGGTGAATACGGTGAATACGGTGAATACG
>JAAEPH010000469.1 GCA_024232855.1 Gammaproteobacteria bacterium | reverse complement strand
GGGTGGGTGCCTGGGCAACTCTTACTCAAACTTCGATAACCTTTTTATTCCTCCGCGCTCCCTGCGCTCCCCGCGCCTCTGCGAGAACCTTTTTGAATAGTCCTGCATCGTAGACCCGCTGGTGAGATATTCGAGCTAGCCCTCTCCGCCGGTGCAGATCAACTTCATCGATCTGTACCGGTGGTTTTTTTACCACTGCGGTAATGATTGCTTGGCATTGTGGCGGATCGTGTTAATTTAGCGATTCTTCCAGCTTCAAATCGCCCCATGTCACACCCGGAAACTCCCCTGGTCAATAGCCGCCAGGCTATCATCGCCTTTGCCCTCGGAGCCCTGTTCTTCGGCTACGCCTTTGTGCAACGCGTCTCTCCCAGCGTCATGACGGCTGAATTGATGAGCGACTTTGCCGTCGGCGGCGCGGCGCTGGGCTCGCTGTCGGCGTTCTATTTCTATGCCTATGCATCGATACAGCTGCCGGTGGGCATGCTCACCGATCACTTCGGGCCGCGCAAACTGATGAGCTTTGCCGCGGCGCTGTGCGCTGTCGCCTCGGTCGGATTCGCGCTCAGCGACTCGCTGTTGACCGCATCGATCGGGCGCGCGTTTATCGGTGGCACCGTGGCCTTCGGCTTCGTCGGTACGCTCGCGATTGCCGGATACTGGTTCAAACCATCTCAATATGCCCTGCTCGCCGGTTTACTGCAGACGGTAGGCATGAGCGGCGCCATCTTCGGCCAAGCGCCATTACGCCAGATGGTCGGATCCATCGGCTGGCGGGATACGATGCACCTGCTCGCGCTGGCCGCGCTGGTGCTAGCGATACTGCTGTTCAGGCTGGTGCCGATGCGCTCCAGCGAGCAAAAGCAGTGTGCCCCGGGCGCTGGTGTCCTGCAGGGCCTGAAAGCCGTCTCCAGCAACCCGCAGACCTGGATCTGTTCCTTGATCGGTTTCGGCATGGCAGGCACCATGCTCGCTTTCGGCGGCCTGTGGGGCGTACCCTGGCTGAACTCGGTGCACGCCTATACAACCACCGAGGCGGCCGGGATCACTTCGATGATCTTTGTCGGCTGGGCGATTTTTTCACCGCTTGCGGGCTGGGCTTCCGATCGCATGGGCCGGCGTAACCTGATTCTGCGCGCGGGCTCGTTGAGCGCCCTACTGGCAACCACCTGCCTGATTTACTTCACCCCAGGTAACACCATCGCGATGATGGCTTTGATCTTCGTCATCGGAGCCGGCGGCAGCGCGATGACGGTTTGCTTCGGTTCGGTCAAGGAACTGAACGACATCAATTACGCCAGTACCTCGCTCGGCTTGATGAACATGTGCATAGTCGGCGCGGGCGCGGTGATGCAGCCGCTGATCGGCTGGCTGCTTGATTCGAACTGGGATGGGACGATGCAGGAAGGCGCGCGCATCTACGCCGCCGGCAACTACAGGGCGGCGTTTTTCAGTTTACTGGTGGTGAACTTCGCGGCCCTGATCGGTGCATTGTCGTTGCGCGAAACCCACTGCCGCCAACTACGCTAGCCCGCATATCTCACCAGGGGGCGGGATGATCGCGCAGGGCTTTGGATTCACAAGGGATTTTCTGAAGGAGCGGAATAACAGTGCGTATTTCCGACTGAAGAAAATTCCTTGTGGATTCAAAGAACAAGCGAGGGCCCGTCATCCTGGTGAGATATGCGGGCTTGCCCGCAAGTTTCCGCGAGGAGATTCTCGCGGAGGCGCTGACGTGCAGAGATCACGGAGGAACACGGT
>JAAEPH010000468.1 GCA_024232855.1 Gammaproteobacteria bacterium | reverse complement strand
GCGGAACATGCGCCGAGATTGTGGGAACTCCGGCTAATATTTTTACCGCGGATCGGTTTGACTCCGTATTGACGACTGGTACTCTGCTTTCGGTTTTGACCGATGGCGCCGATGTATTCGTCGAGACCTTGTACACCAACGGCCCGGCGGAGGCGGAACCGATGGGCGGCAATATCACGCTGGCCGATGAGCTGGATCTGAACGGTGCCGTGAGCGGAACTGCGACACTGACCCTGAGAGCACACCACGCTATCAATATTGATAGCCGTATTGGGGACAGCATTGGTAACGATGATCGAATCAATCTGTCGCTGCAAGCCGATATAAATGATTTAGGCGGGGGTGACGTTAATATTGCTGGCAAAATCGATACCGAGGGGGGAACTTTCTCCGCGTCTGGAGACAACATCGCGCTGAGTAGTTTAAGTGCTGTCTTGACTCAAGGCGGTGCGCTAACCCTGACCGCCAATGCTAGCGGCGCCATTTCGATCGAAGGCACGATGCATGCTGGCAGCGGCACCATCGACGCCACTGGCGGCGATTTTCAGGCGGGTAGCTCGAGAATAACCGCTGGCGCCGTCGATCTGGACGGTATTAGCGGCGAGATCGTTCTCGGCAAGGTAACGGCGGACTCGCTGAGCGCGAAGAATACGACTTCGAGCGCGACTTCGACTACACAAACCTTCGCGGTTGGCGGCCTGGTCATAAGCGGGAACACGACTCTAAGATCCAGCGGCGATATAACCCTCAATGATGGCGACAATGATTTCGGCACTGTCTCCGGCACTGTCTCCGTCCTCGATGCAACCACATTGACACTGGTGGATACCAATTCGATCATACTGGGCCCGACGTCGACCGACATCTTGAACGTCACTGCTGGTGGCGATATCACGCAAAGTGGTGCGATAACCGCCACCACACTGCGAGCCACCGGAAACGATATTACGCTCAGCCATGCCGACAATGACTTTTCAAGCGTGGCGGTCATCACCGTCGACGACCTGAACATAAACGATACCAATGACCTTACCGTCGGCGTAGTAGATTCGTTCGGGAATGTCACCCTGAGTGCAGACCAGGATTTGACCCTCGCTGGCGCGATTACCGTCTCAAATAATAATTCTGGAAGTAACACGCGAAATATCGTCGTGAATTTCGGTCAGGATAACGCTGCACCCGCCAGTTTCAGCTTGAATGAGACCGGTTCGATAGCCACCACAACGGGTTCTAACGATTCTGTCAACATAGCCATCAGCGGAGGCGCCAACAGCAATACCTTTACCTTCGATGCGGCTGCGTCGATGATGACCGAATCCGGAAGCATTACCGTTGCAGGTGG
>JAAEPH010000467.1 GCA_024232855.1 Gammaproteobacteria bacterium | reverse complement strand
GGAGTGCGCTACCCGATGCTCGAAGAGCTGGTTGTCGCCGATCCTGAAACCATGCAACCGGTGCCCCGCGATGGTGAAACCATCGGCGAGATCATGTTCCGGGGCAACATCGTCATGAAAGGCTATCTGAAAAACCCGCAAGCGAGCCGGGACGCATTTGCCGGCGGTGATTTTCATCCGGGCGATCTCGCAGTGTGTCACCCGGATGGATATATCGAGATTCGCGATCGGTCAAAGGACATCATTATTTCTGGGGGTGAAAATATCTCCAGCATAGAGAGTGAAAAAACCCTGTATCGGCATCCGGCGGTATTCGAGGCCGCGGGCGCAGCGATGCCGGATGAAAAATGGGGCGAGACGCCCTGCGCTTTGGGAACCCTGCGTGATGATGCCGAAATCAGCGAACAGGAAATTAGCGCCTTTTGCCGCGACGACATGGCGCGTTTCAAGGCACGGCGTAAAGTGGTGGTCGGCGCGTTACCGAGGACCTCGAGCGGTAAAATGCAGGAAGTCGGACTGCGCGCTCGTGCCCGGGCATTATGACCGATATCAAGGAGTTACGCCGGATTCTCACTGACTATAAGCGCGTGGCGATCGTCGGGCTTTCCGCTGACTGGTCACGCCCGAGCAACTTTGCCGCAAAATACCTGCTCGATCATGGTTTCGAGGTAATTCCGGTCAATCCCCGGTATGACGAAATTCTCGGGCAAAAATGCTATGCCGCTTTGC
>JAAEPH010000466.1 GCA_024232855.1 Gammaproteobacteria bacterium | reverse complement strand
TACTGCACTGAATCTCATGCATTTTTTCATTATTTTAAGCTCACCCGTAGAGTGATTACGCGATCGCCTAAAATAACGAAAGAAATACCTGATATTCAGCACATTAGACGCCCTCGCTACGATTCAACTGAGGATTTTAGGTTGAAGCTGCGTCAATCCGACAGTTCTTCGAACAGGTCCATTTGTCCGCTGTCGTCGGTCAGATCGATCAGGCGTACACCGAGGCCGAGTAAACGCACCGGAATTGCGCCGCGTTGCCAGGCTTCTTCGCAAAGCATTGCGTAGTCGTCAATGTTGGGCGCGGTCTGCTGTCGCTCGACAGTGGTCTGGTTGAAATCAAAAAATTTCATCTTCAGAAAACAGTTCTGAATGCGGTAATCGGCGTCCAGGCGCTGCAGGCGAGGTTGCAGTGATTCGATCAGCGCCGGTAATTTCTGCAGGCAGCTCTGCAGATTGGGCAGGTCTTCATCGTAGGTATGTTCGACACTGACCGATTTGCGCCGCCATTCCGACACCACAGGGCGATCGTCGATACCGTGCGCCAGCCGGTGAATGTGTTCGCCGAACTGCCCGAATTGCTGCACGAAGCGGAAGATATCGTAGGCGCGTACGTCGGCGCAGGTTTTGATGCCCTGTTTTTCAAGTCGCTGCGCGGTGACTTTTCCGACCCCCCAGATTCGGGATACCGGTAGCTGTCGCAGAAAATCATCGACCTGTTGCGGCGTAACCACGTACTGGCCGTTGGGTTTGTTCATATCGCTCGCAATCTTGGCGATGAACTTGTTGGGCGCGATACCGGCGGAAACGGTAATGCCGATGGTTTGTGCGATGCGCTGGCGGATTTCCTGCGCGATCAGTGTCGCGCTGCCGCGGCAACGCGGGCACACGGAGACATCGAGAAAGGCTTCATCCAGCGACAGGGGTTCGATCAGGTCGGTGTAGTCGGTAAAAATTTCGTGCATGCGTCGCGAGGCTTCGCGATACACCGACATGCGCCCGGGAATCAGGATTAACCGTGGGCAGCGCTTGATCGCTGTGGCGCTCGCCATTGCCGAACGTACGCCGAATTTGCGTGCCTCATAACTCGCGGTTGCGATAACGCCGCGCCGCGTTGCGCTGCCGCCAACCGCTATTGGTTTCCCTTTAAGGGACGGGTTGTCGCGTATCTCGACCGCCGCGTAAAAGCAGTCCGCATCGATGTGGATGATCTTGCGAGTACTTTGCGTGCCAGCCCGCATATCTCACCACCCTCCTGCTGCGGACGCCGATAAGCTCGCTGTGGTGGGGCGTACTCCCGCCGGCCGGCTTAACCTAGTGTAAACGCAGCCTGCCCCGGACTCCGATCCGGGGCCCGCCTCTGGTCCGTGCGCCCCGCCACAGCGGCATCTCGACGCCCTCGCGACGGACGGTGGTGAGATATGCGGACTGGGGTTCACGGGTCGATTACTTGCTTCGGGCTTCAGGCTGGGTAAAAATCACCGCATTACAGACGGGATCCAGCGATGACGGAAAAAGTATTTTACCAAGACAGCTATCAGAAGACACATACTAGTGAAATAGTCGAGGTGCTCGAGGGCGGCGTGCTGCTGGCGTCGACCATTTTTTACCCGCTCGGTGGCGGCCAGCCCGGTGACCGCGGCAGCCTGACCATAAACGGGCGCGACCACACCGTTGTGGATACGCGTTATGCGGACGATCGCCACAATATTGTTCATTTCCTGGAGGCAGATGATTTGAGTTCGATCCGGGTCGGCGATGCGGTCGACATGCGCCTCGACTGGGAGCGCCGACATCGGCTGATGCGTATGCATACCAGCATGCACCTGGTGTGTTCGCTGATTTCGGCGCAGGCCACCGGCGGCGCTGTGGGTGAAAGCGAAAGCCGACTCGATTTTGATCTGCAGGGTGAGGTGGTCGATAAGGAGCAACTGACGGCGGATTTGAATGCCCTGGTCGCGAGAGCGCTTCCTGTCAGTATCGGTGCGATTACCGATGCCGAGCTCGATCAGAATCCGGAGCTGGTGCGGACCATGTCGGTGCAACCGCCGCGCGGGCACGGTAGCGTGCGCACTGTTACCATCGAGGACACCGATTACCAGCCCTGTGGCGGCACCCACGTGCGTAATACCGCCGAAATCGGCGAGCTGATCGTCACCCGCCTGAAAAACAAGGGCAGGCAAAACAAGCGGGTCAGTATCGCGCTGGTGGAACCCTGAGTCGGCTGCGCGCGGAGTCGAAGCCGTTTGCGGCATAGTGGCGCCACACAGGAGGACTATCAGTCGGCATACGCCTGTAACAGTTTGGCGATGGTCTGTTGCAGCCGCCACCACTCTTCGGTTTTGTACTGCTGCGACTGCTTGCGGGTGCGTATCACGAGATAGTTGATCGACGCCCCGAACACGCCGAGGATGCCGCCGATGTCGATGTTCGGTTGCCGGTAATAGGCGCGAATCCGTTTCACCAGTTCCATGCCGCGCTCGCCGCGAATGCGCGCCAGGTGGCTGGTCAGGTTGTTTTGACTGGACATCTCCCAGGCCATGATTTCGAGCGCCAGTGGGCGTGATTCGAGTGCCTCGACGTAGCGACTGAGCAGACGCTGGAGGTAGTCGTGGAGCGCAATGTCGGCACAGTCGGCGGCGCTTTCGGTGATGATTTCATCGACCTCCCACCACAGCGCGGTGGTCTCGGCGAAGGCCAGCAGCAGTTCGTCGAAACCACCGAAATACCGGTAGATCAAAACCTTGTCGCAGCCTGCCCGCCGAGCGATGGCGTTGATGCCGACCGCGGGATAGCCCTGTTCGAGGAGTATCGAGGCGAGGGCCTCGAGGAGGCGCTGTTCTGTTTTCAGTCTGCTTCTTGTCATTGATTGCCTGCTAATCGACGTGGCTCTTGGCTTCCTGCCAGAAGCGTTCCATCTGCTCGAGTTGGTGTTGCTCCATCTCGATACCGGCCGCGCCCATCTGTTGCTGCACGTAGGCGAAGCGGCGCTGGAATTTGCGGTTGGTTTGACGCAGTGACATTTCCGCATCGACCCTGGCGTGGCGCGCCAGGTTGACGCAGACGAACATCAAATCGCCAATCTCCTCGCTGATCGCTTCCTTGTCACCCTCGCTGAAGGCTTGCTTCAATTCCGCCAGTTCCTCCTCCATCTTGTCGAAAACCGGGGTAATATCGGGCCAGTCGAAGCCGAAAGTGGCCGCCTCCTTCTGTAGCTGGCGCGCCCGGTAGATCGCGGAGTTGGCGCCGGAATCATTGCCTGAATCAGTATCAAGGCCATTGTTTGGGCCATTGTATGCGCGGGCAGATTTTTCCTGCTGTTTGATAGCCTGCCATCGCCGCGACAGGCTGTCGTCGCTCAGCTCCTGGTCGCGCGCGTCGCCGAACACATGCGGATGACGGCGCCGCATCTTGTCGCTTATGCCCTGGGCGACGTCATTAAAATCGAATTGACCCTGTTCCTCGGCGATACGCGCGTGAAACACGATGTTAAACAGCAAATCCCCGAGTTCCTCCTTCATGTTTTCGTTATCGCTGCGCTCGATCGCATCGAGCAGTTCGTGGGTTTCGTCCAGGGTGCAACCCGCGATCGACTGGCTGGTCTGGCGTATATCCCAGGGGCAGCCTGTCTCGGGATCGCGTAAATTTTCCATCACCTGGAGCAGGTCGTCGATTGCACTCATCGGTTCTATTGCGTTTCATGGTTTAAAACCCGGATAATACCGGCCTTTTAGGAAAAACGCAGCTGCTACCGTCTTATGCTCGACCGATCGATACTATTGAGCCAATGGCTGGAACAACTCGGCTACCGTGACTATCGCCTGACCGCCGCCAGCGAAGACGCCAGTTTCCGTTCCTACCTGCGACTCGAATGCGGTGCGGATTCGTTTGTCGTCATGGATGCGCCGCCACAGCAGGAACCCTGTGACCAGTTCATCGCCGTCGCCAACAAGCTTCGCGGCGCGGGTTTGAACGCACCCGAAATCATCGCTTCGAACCTGGCCGACGGCTTTCTGTTGCTCACCGATTTCGGCAGTGACGATTACCTGTCACAGCTCGATTCGCAAACCGAGGGCCCGCTCTACACCGATGCGCTTGCCGCCTTGTTGAAGATGCAGACAGGCATCGATGCGCGCGATCTGCCCGATTACGATGAGGCCCTGTTACAGCGCGAGATGGATTTATTCCACGACTGGTTCCTGGGCAAATTACTCGGCGTCGAACTCGATTCCTCGCAACAGGAAAGCTGGCAGGACGTCAAGCAGGCGCTGGTCGAAAATGCGCTCACGCAGCCGCGGGTTTTCGTGCATCGTGATTACCATTCGCGCAACCTGATGAAGTTTGAGCGGGACAATCCGGGTATCCTCGATTTCCAGGATGCTGTGCACGGGCCGGTTACCTATGACCTGGCATCCCTGCTGCGCGATTGCTACATTGCCTGGCCAGCGGCACGGGTCGATCAGCTGGTGCTCGATTATTACCAATCGGCACTCGCCAACGGGCTGGTCGACGTCGACGCGGCGCAGTTCAGGCGCTGGTTTGACCTGATGGGGGCTCAACGCCATCTCAAGGCGGTCGGTATTTTTTCGCGACTCAAAATTCGCGATGGGAAGTCGGGTTATCTCGAGGATATACCGCGCACGCTCGGGTATTTGCGGCAGGTCAGCGCTGATGAAGCACCGATGGCCGGGTTATCCGTGCTGATCGAACAATTGCTGTGCAGCCGCGTATGGCTGCGCTGTTGAAGGGTTGATGTTGCGATGAAAGCCATGATTCTGTCGGCCGGACGCGGCGAACGTCTGCGGCCATTGACCGATACCACGCCCAAGCCATTGCTGGAAGTGGATGCAAAACCCTTGATTGCCTATCAC
>JAAEPH010000465.1 GCA_024232855.1 Gammaproteobacteria bacterium | reverse complement strand
CTTCCCGCCCTGACCGGCCTCGCTCCCCGTGCTTTGTTACCTCCACACGACAGGCCGCAGCTACATGTTTAATCAGCAATTTACATGGCAACCTCCTTTCAGATTGCAGGAAAGGCCAGGCTTAACCTGACACACCAGAGGACGCTGAGAATTTTTCAGGGCGGGCACCTGGGAATTCTCTAGTCAACATTGAAGCTCCCGTATCCCCCTGCGCGCTCCGCATCTCTGCGCCTCCGCGAGAACCTTCCCGGGGAGCACCTGGGGTTAACTCAGGCCGTATCGGCCTCTGCCCGGTGCCTGGCCTGGATGAACTCGGTCTGCGACAGGTAAAGTAAATCGGCGACCTGCCGAATAAGGTGCTCTTCGTAATGGCTTTTTTCGCCATCGGCATAGACCAGCCGCCACATCATTTCGACCACGCGTTGCTTCATCGAGTGATCGTAATGCTCGTTCAACAGCCGGGTAATATGCTGAATCGAGACCAGCCGATCGGCATCGGCCTCGGCCTCTTCCAGCAAGGCATCGAGTTCACTTTGCGAAAGCTGGAACTGTTGCTCCAGCAATTGCCGAAGCCGCCGTTGCTCGCTCGGCTCGATGATAAAATCGGCGCGCACTACCTCGACCAGCAACACCGCCGTGGCAACGCGCAAGGCGTGTTCCATATCCTCGGGAGCGGCCTCGGTGACGGTTATCGTCAGGAATTTAAGTAGAATTTTCTTCATGGACGCTCTGCATCCTAAATGTATGTTGTTGAGAGGATTCTAGATTGCAAAGCAATTCGTTTTATGCAGAATCTATTTTCCGGAATCAATAAATTAAAACTATCATGACCTTGACCGAGCTTCGATACATTGTTGCGGTTTCGCAAAAGAATCACTTCGGCAAGGCGGCACAGGCCTGTTTCGTGAGCCAGCCTACCTTAAGTATCGCCATAAAGAAACTCGAGGATGAACTCGGGGTATGCCTGTTCGAACGCAGTTCAAAAAATGAAATTCGCATCACCGAAATCGGGCAGCAAGTCATCGACCAGGCGCATATTGTATTGCAACAGGCGCAGATTCTGACCGAGATTGCACAGCAGGGAAAGGATCCTCTTTCGGGTCAGTTCAAACTCGGCGTCATCTACACCATCGGTCCTTACCTGTTGCCCACCCTGATACCGAAACTGCGCCAGACCGCCCCTGACCTGAAGCTGATTATCGAGGAGAATTTTACCGCTAACCTGTTCAACTCGCTCAAGCAGGGCGCGCTCGACGCCATAGTCATTTGTTATCCTTTCGAAGAACCAGGGATCGAAACCGCGGCGCTTTACCGGGAGCCTTTCATGGTCGCGCTGCCGCGCAACCACGAGTGGAAAGAGCGCTCACACATCCGCCCGGATGACCTCGCATCCCAGGACCTGATGCTCCTCGGCGCGGGCCACTGCTTTCGCGACCAGGTAATCGAGGCCTGCCCCAACTGCATGTCGGGAGACAGCGAGTTGACCCGCACCCTCGAGGGTGGTTCGCTGGAGACGATTCGCCACATGGTAGCGGCCGGTACCGGCATCACCGTGTTACCCTGCACCAGCCTGTTGCACAACCAGAATCACGAGTCCCTGATCGACATGAAGCCGTTTACGCAGCCGTCGCCGAACCGTACCGTGGCCATCGCGTGGCGCAAACACTTTCCCCGCAAGGAGGCGATTGCCACGATTCGCGAGACGATCCAGGCGAGCCCGCCCGAGGGCGTCGACATCGTTCAGTCATTCGCATGATCGAGGAGTTACTAAAACAGGAGCGTGAACTCGAACGCGCCAGGATAATCAGCGAGACGGCAAAGATCCCGTGGCTCGAGTTACAGCGTTTTTTTGCCGCCGGAAAAGTTATCTGGATCGCGGCCGAACTCGACCTGGTCGATGTCGCCTGCGCCCTGCAACAGGATGACCTGCAACGGGTCGAGGCCTGGACTGAAGCGCAACAGCTGGCGCCGGTCTCCGATGAACAGGCGCGCAGCTGGGTCGATGACGACGCGCTGCTGTGGAGCGTGGTAGTCAAACCCTGGGTACTGGTGCAGGAACTCACACCCGCTACCTGAGTAACCCGTCTGGCCTGCGGATGCTTCCCTGGGAGGAGGTTCTCGCGGAGGCGCAGAGAGGCAGTGAGCGCGAAGGGCATTTACAGGTTAGTCCCCTGGATATCACCATACACACCATCATCCCCTGCATTTCTCCGCGGCCTTCGCGTCCCCGCTCCCCGCGCCTCCGCGAGAACGTATTTGAAGGTCTTGCAATCACATGCCGGGATATGCGGGCCTGGCGCGCTTGCGGACGGGATGGCAGCCAATCGAAACTGTAGTAGAATTGCGCTCAGGAATTTCAGAACCGGAACAGATGTCACGCGTTACCGTATACAGCACCGCACACTGCGGCTATTGCAACATGACAAAGACCAAGCTGGATCAATGGGATATCCCGTTTGACGAGGTTCGCATCGACAATGATGCCGCCGCGATGAAGGAATTTGCCGAGATCACAAATGGCGCGCGTACTGTCCCGCAGATCGTCATCGATGGTAAGCCCATCGGTGGCTTTAGCGAGTTGACCGAGCTGCACATGGACGGCGATCTTGACGAACTTATGGAGTCGTACTAGTGACTAAACCCACCTTTCGTATCCAGTTTCACAACAACAACAAGATTTACGAACTCTATGCGCACGAAGTCAGCCAGTCGCACATGGGGGGCTTCATAGAGGTTGGCGAAATCATCTTCGGCGAGCATTCAAAGCTGCTGATCGATCCCGCCGAAGAAAAGCTCAAGACTGAATTCGGCAACGTCAAGCGCACCTATGTACCGCATTTCGCGGTGATTCGAATCGACGAGGTCGAGCACAGCGGCAAGAACCGGATCCTGGACAACGACGGCGCCAGCGTCACCGTGTTTCCGGGGCATGGCAGTGCTCACTCAGGCTCCTAGCCCGCATATCTCACCGGTCTTCTGCTGATGCGAATTTCCGTCGTCATCCCCAGTTACAATCGCAGGCACACCCTGGAACGTGCGTTGCAATCGGTTTTTGAGCAAACTTCACCGGTCGATGAAGTCATCCTCGTCGACGACGGTTCCACCGATGACAGCGCCGTGATGACGGCGCAACTGTTCCCCGAGACAAAAATTATCCGCCAGTCGAATCACGGCGTCAGCGCGGCGCGTAATCGCGGCATCAGAGCCGCCCGCCACGACTGGATCGCACTGCTCGATTCCGACGACAGCTGGCTACCGCACAAGATTCAAAGCATACGCGAGGCCGCGCTGCAACACCCCGGCCATGTTCTCTATCACTCCGATGAAATCTGGATGCGGCGCTGCGTACGCGTCAACCCGATGCAAAAACATCGCAAGAGCGGCGGCTGGATCTTCAAACAGTGTTTGCCGTTATGCGCCATTTCACCTTCCGCATCGGTATTGCGCAAATCAACCCTGCAGACGCTCGACCTGTTCGATGAATCCCTGCCCGCCTGTGAAGACTATGATTTGTGGTTACGGCTGTGTCATCGTTTCCCGGTTTATTTCATCGAGCAGGCGCTCATCATCAAGTACGGCGGGCACGAGGACCAGCTTTCGCGCAAGTACCCGGCCATGGACCGCTACCGTGTACGCGCCCTGCATCGCCTTCTCGAGACGGAGTCCCTGTCAGCAGAGCATTTCGAGGCGGCTCGTGCAACTCTACGCACCAAGCTCGACATCCTGTGGAAGGGCGCCCGCAAACACGGCAATTATCAACTGATTGACGAAATCGAGCCACTACGCCGACACTGGTGCAAAAACAACGGACAATCGACATGTTGATCTGGGTTACCGCATTGCATTGCGAAGCGAAGCCGGTCATCGATTTTTACTGTCTAAAAAAATCACGTGACAACAACGCCTTCGATTACTACCGCGGCGACGGAATGACCTGTATCGTCAGCGGCACGGGCAAGATCGCGAGCGCCGCGGCCTGCGCCTGGATCGCATCGCGCAATCAGCAAGCAGCATCAATCGCCTGGATCAACCTCGGCATTGCCGGGGCGGCTGAACACGATATCGGCGCACTGTTTTCACTCGATCAGGTAATCGATGGCGATGACGGGCATCGCTATTACCCGGCGCCGTCAACCGCTTCGGAGCTTGACTGTAACGCCTGCATTACCCTGAGCCAGGCCAGCGAGGAATACCGTGAGGACTACCTGTTCGACATGGAAGCCAGCGGCTTCATGTACAGCAGTCTGTGTTTCAGCAGCGCCGAATTGATCAAGTCGTTCAAGATTGTCAGCGATAACCGCTCGTTCAAGATCGGCAAAAATCGCCAGCAGGTCAGCGATCTCGTACAGCAGCATATTGCCCTGATCGACCAGCAGGCGCAGAGCTTGCGAGTACTGAATGAAGAGGTCGCGCAGTTGGCGATCAGATACGACAGGTCGCGGCATGGCTGACGGCAAGCGCGCACTGATCACCGGGACCAGTTCCGGTATCGGGCTTGCCATTGCCAGGCGATTGCTCGAGCAGGACTACGAGGTTACCGGTATCAGTCGTCGCGGGCAGGTCGATGCACTCAGGCACGATAACTTTTGCGCACAAGCCATCGACCTCGATGATCTCGGCATACTGGAAACCAGGCTAAAGACGATACTCGAAGCCCGTGAATTCGATTGCTTCATCCACGCCGCCGGCCAGGGGTACTTCGGATCGATTGAACAGTTTTCGGTCGCGCAAATTGAAAAATCGATTCGCGTCAACCTCGTCAGCGGCATGGTCATATGCCGTAGCCTGCTGCCCAGGCTACGCCGCCGTGGCGCGGGACGCATCGTTTTCATCGGATCCGAAGCAGCCTTGCAAACCGGCAAGAAAGGCGCCCTGTATTCGGCGGCCAAGTTCGGCCTGCGCGGTTTCTGCCTCTCTCTCAGAGAGGATTGCGCCAGCGACGGGATACAGGTCAGCCTGGTTAATCCGGGTATGGTGCGCAGCCCATTTTTCGACGAGCTGCCTTTTGCGCCCGGGGCATTGGCCGAAAACGCCATCGAGGTCGCCGATGTGGCCGAAGTGGTATCACAGATACTGAATACGAGCCCACATATCGTCATCGACGAAATCAATCTGTCGCCGCGCGTAAAATCGATAGTTCGGTAACAGGACAGATTGAGCGAGCGCCTAACCCGCATATCTCACCGATTTCCTCGGCAATTGCCCGAAGCGTCGGACCGCCGAAACGTCGGACCGCTGCATTGCTCTACTACTGCACATCCATGTGCATATCGCGACATAAATCGGTGAGATATGCGGGTTAAAACTGGTTGTCATGCGGGGTTTTCCTTGTAAACTCTGATTTTTCCGTCGGTAAAAACACCCAGGCCATTGAAACTACAACAACTTCGCTTTCTCGATGCGGTGGTACGCAATAACCTCAACGTCTCCGCGGCGGCCGAAGAACTTTATACCTCGCAACCCGGGGTCAGCCACCAGATAAAACTGCTCGAAGATGAGCTCGACATCCAGATATTCGAGCGCTCGGGCAAAAAACTGACCGCAATCTCACCGGCCGGGCATGCCATTCTCGAGCACGTTACCGATCTGCTCAACAATGCAAAAAATATCAGGCAGGCGGCGCGGGATTTCAGCAACAACAATCGCGGCAGCCTGACGATCGCGACGACCCATACCCAGGCGCAATTCATCCTGCCGCCGATCCTGCAGCAGTTTTCGCTGCGCTATCCGCATATCGAGTTGCGCGTGCACCAGGGCAATCCCAAGTCCATGTGCAAACTGGCGGCCAACAACCAGGTCGATTTCGTCATCGCCTCGGAAGTCATCGACGAACGCGGCGAACTGGTAACGATACCGACATACCGCTGGAACCGTTATATCGTGGTGCCCAGGGATCATGAATTAACCCGTATCAATAATATCACCCTGCCGACCCTGGCCGAATTTCCGATCCTGACCTACATGCTCGGTCTGACCGGGCGCTCGCAACTCGACAAGGCGTTTCTGCAGGCCAATCTGGAGCCGCGAGTCGCCTTTACCGCGACCGACTCCGATGTCATCAAAACCTATGTCCGTCTCGGCATGGGTGCTGGAATCATTGCCGAAATGGCCTGTAGCGACGAAGATTCGGATCTCTGTTACATCGATGCCAGCCATCTGTTTCCGGATAGCATCATCAAGATCGGATTCCGGCATTCGCGCCATCTTTCCACCTACCAGTTCGATTTTCTGCACATGATGGCGCCCTACCTGGACATCGAAATCATCCACCAGGTGGCCTCGTCGCGAACAGCGCAGAGTCGAGAAGGTCTAATTGAAGATTCCGAGGTGCCCAACTTTCGGAATTTGAGAAAATCCCTCAGCAATCTGAAGGCAGCGGGATAAGACTAACCAACCTGTTTCTTGCCCACTTGATGCTGCTTCACCAGCGAGTCGATGGGGACCGGTTTACCGATAGTATAGCCCTGTACGTAATCGACGTCTGCCTCGCGTAATTTGTCGAACATGGTATCGGATTCGACAAATTCGGCGATCACTTTCATATCCAGGCAATGGCCGACCTCGGTCATGGAACGCACGAAGACATAACTCTTGTCGTCTTCGATAATATCACGCACGAATTCGCCGTCGATCTTGAGGTAGTCGACAGGAAACTGCTTGAGATAACTGAAGGAAGACAAGCCGGTACCGAAATCGTCGAGTGAAAACTTGACGCCGAGTTGCTTGACCGAATTGATGAATTCGACCGAGCGTTCGACATTGTCGACAACCGCGGTTTCGGTAATCTCGAAGCACAATGAATTCATGCTGATGTCGCTGTCGATGAGGCTTTGACGCAAGAAGTTGTGAAATGTCTGTGAACCGATACTGCGCCCCGAGAGATTGATCGCAAGCATGAGCTGCTGCGCCAGTTTCGGATTATCCTGCAGCCAGGCGATAACCTTGCCGACTACCCAGCAGTCAATCCGCTCGATCAGGTTGTAACGTTCCGCGGGCGGCAGAAATTCGACGGGAGAGACAATCTCGCCATCGGGGCCGTGGTATCGAATCAAAACCTCGTAATGGGTATGACGATCCTTGTCTTCTATCGACGCGATCGGCTGTACGTACAGACAGAATCGATCGTCGGTCAAACCCTTCATGATGCCGGACACCCACTCCATGGACTCTTGTTGAGCCATTACCTTTTCGTCGTTTTCGCCGATAAAGTGGTATTGATTGCCGCCGTTCTGCTTGGCCAGGAAACAGGCTGTATTGACCTTGGAATAGCAGTCGGCATACTCGTCATTCATGCGCCCGAAAGCCATCACGCCGATACTGGCGGTAACCCGGTACTCGTGTTCATTCCAGACAAATACAGAGTGCTGTATTTCGATAATGATTTTCTGAGTGGTTTGCAGGGCGCCTTCCATTTCGAAGAAAGGCATCATGATGCCGAATTCGTCACCGCTGAATCGCGACACGATATCGGACTGGCGCACGTGCTTCCTGATCATCGAACTGACCTGCTTCAACAGCAGATCGCCAGCCGTGCTACCGCAGGTTTCGTTGACGGTGCGAAACTGATCGATATCGAGGTAGGCAAACACATGTCGCGGCAATGCGTCATTATCCTCGGTGACGAAATTTTCGAATTTGGTTTCAAAAGCGCGGCGATTCAAAAACCCGGTTAACTGGTCGTGGCTGCCTTCATAGCTCAACTTGCGGCGCAATTTGCGGTCTTCGGATACATCCTTGAGGATGATGACGAAACCGACATCCTCGGCCACCATGTCGATCATCGGCGAGGCCGAAAATTCGAGTTCGATGAGCTTCTGGTTGACATCGAAAAGGAACATCGAGCTGAGCGACATCTTGCAATTGAGCAGTTGCGTAATGTCGATAATTCGGGTGGCCTGTCGATTTGAGTACAGGATTAGCCATTCACTGATCGGGCAGTCGATTAGCTCGTCCTGCTTGCTGGCGAACAATTTTTCGGCGCCGGGGTTAACCAGCTTTATACACTCCCTGGAGTCGACAACTATGACCGGGTTGGTGATCGAATTGAGCGTCGTCGAGATGAAATCTTTTTCCGCGCGCAGCCTCTCCTCCATATTGCGCCGGTTGATGGTCTCAACCTCCAGACCCTCGACCATTTCGTTATAGGCGATGACCAGGTCGCGCAACTCGTCGGGCAGCTTTTCATGGCCGATAGGGGCATATTTGCCGGTCAGCAAGGCGCCCACCGAGTTGCGTAACTTGTTCATTGGCAGGAAGGCCTGGTTCAACATGATCAATACCAGCACCAGTGCCGTAACCGTCGCAATCGTGGTAATGATGAGAAAACTGGTTTCGGTGTCTTCCAGGCGTGCAATCAGCGGCTGCTGATCGAAGGCGGCCGAAATCGTCGCGCCGAGGAATGCATCGTCCCCATACAGTTTGTAGGTCGGATACAGATGAGTCTCGAGATCTTCATCGCTCCATTCGGCCGAGCGATAAAGGCTTTCACCCGATCCGTGGACTACCGATATCGGCATCCTGACCTTGCCTTCGATGCGCTTGAGGCCTTCGCTCGCATCGGCAATGAGATGCAAGTAGGCCCGCGGCTCAGGACTGCCCACCGGCACCAGCACCTCACTCAGCAATCGATTGTCGAAGCTACACAGCGAATATTTGGGCTTTACCAGTCGGGTCAGCGAACCGCCGATCGATTTCAGCACCTCGGCACAACCCGCGTAGCTAATGAGGCTATCATCGGTGTTAAGTGCGAAAACCTCGCCGGAGAGATCGCGCACGAGGATTGCCTGTAGTTGAAACTGTCCCCGCGATAACTGGTAGCGGGTATAGCTCTGCTCCAGCCACGCCTCCATGGCGCTTCTATCACGGCTGGCAAGAGCCTGCTTGAAGGGCCCCTCGCTTTGCAATTGCAGGGCGAACAGCCTCAGCCTGTTATACAGGTCCTGGGTGACTTCATGACTTTCATGCTTGATCTGGGACTGCAGCATTTCAAGCTGGGTTTCAATCGAGTGCTGGCGATATACCTGGGTGCTGTATATTGCCAGCCCGTAGGCGAGTGCGCCCAGCCACAACAGGGCGGCGCCGATAATGGATTTAAAACTGTACAGGCGCGACAGCAAGCCGCTACTCGATCACGCCGGTTGGTATCGATACCGGCG
>JAAEPH010000464.1 GCA_024232855.1 Gammaproteobacteria bacterium | reverse complement strand
GTCTGGTGTTTATTATACAAAACCATATTAAGTGCAATAATAAAGAAATTTTTTTAAAATAATTTGAACTAATCTTAAATACACCACTCTTACTTAACAGTAATGTTATTCCCATAGTGTTTCATGTTTTTCGCGCTTTCATTTCGATAGCGCGTTTTTTTTGTCTTAAATTTAGTTCAACTTTTGTCAAAGCAAATAATAGTGATGTTATTCCCGCCCTCAATAGCCAAGTTTCATGATTTTCGCGCTTTCATTTCGATAGCGCGTTTTTTTGTCTTAAATCTAATTCAACTTTTGTCAAAGCAAATAACAGTGATGTTAATCCCGCCCTCAATAGTCAAGTTTCATGATTTTCGCGCTTTGATTTCGATAGCGCGTTTTTTTGTCTTAAATTTAGTTCAACTTTTGTCAGAGCAAATAACAGTGATGTTATATGCGTGCCCATTCTTAATGGTAACGAGTTTTTATACAAAAAAATGACTGAAATAATAAATAATTTTTTTGAAATTAATTTGAACTAATCATAAATACACCACTCTTACTTAACAGTAATGTTAATCCCTTAGTGTTT
>JAAEPH010000463.1 GCA_024232855.1 Gammaproteobacteria bacterium | reverse complement strand
ACCAAAGTGTGACTGTTTCTTACTGCTCGCAATAGCATGTGGAACCAGGAGTATCCACAAGCCATGTCCTATTCCAATGCAATTCCTTACTGTTTGGTCTAGCATGATGGTTACTGTAGTAGAAGCACTTTCATCTTGCAGACTATTTGTTACTGTTTTGGTCACAGTCTAACTGGGGGTCTTTCTTTTTAATACAAGTGTACCAACTAATAGGCCACAGGTCAGCAGCCAATCACTTACACATGTCAATCCTTGTTTCCACTTAGTAGGAGTGAAAGTCTTTTCCAACATTTGCTACTGCATGGAACCAACTAGTACTAGACCAACTGTAGACTGTTCCCAACTATGACAGCCACAACTACTTACTTACTCAGGAGTATCTCTCTGTCACACATGAGTAATGGAGAGACCTTTACACACCAATAGGCCTTAGTGAGCAGCATTTCCATTAGTACACGTGACACCTAGCACATGAAGAACATAACCAATCAGATATACTTTAGAAGCACATGGTGGGGCTTT
>JAAEPH010000462.1 GCA_024232855.1 Gammaproteobacteria bacterium | reverse complement strand
CACTTCAATGATGACGCGCTTGGTCGTACGCTTGACGCCATCTACACCTATGGGGTGACAGCACTATTTGCTGAAATTACTAATGAAATTGCACATGAGTTCATGCCTCACGAAAAAAAGCAACGCTTACACCTTGATACGACCAGTCTAAAACTCAGTGGCGATTATGCTGTTGACGAAGCATTTAAACTAGATAAAGAGACGCTAACGCTGCCGATGCTTGGTCATTCAAAAGACCTGATGTTACGCACTTAAAGCCTGCATATGGTGCCAGGCTTTAAGTGCTTCTTTTTGAGCCTTGATATAAAGCTTTGTTTTTAATCCAAATGTGGTTAAACCTTTTTTGACACTTAAACCTTCTAATTTGGCCGTAGCAAGTAGTGACATAAAAATATGATTGCTCTGAGTCTTTTCTTTTTTAGCGGGTGATTTAGCAAGACCCGTATTTGATTTTATATTTTTGTGAAAAACTTCAACTTTCCATCGTTTTTGATAGATTGCTTCCAT
>JAAEPH010000461.1 GCA_024232855.1 Gammaproteobacteria bacterium | reverse complement strand
GTGGACTAACCGTATGCTGACATTGGGGCCAACTGGTGAGTTGTACCAAAGAGGGGCATCCTTGACCACGAGATTGAGCGATTTCTTGGTTACCGACCAGACAGGGCAGCCTTTACAGAGATCATCCTTCTCCTCTTCCTCATCTGGATCCGGGTCCGGATTATCGTCAGGTTCCGGCCCTGGTCCCACTGGCCCATCGTCGTCGGGCGGAGTAGGTGCTGCAAACCATCCTGCTTTAACCACGCCTGAGCCTGTTTTCGAGGCAATAGTGAGCCCGTCTTTTGAAACCGCGCCCAGACCAATGGTGACGAATTCTTCGAGGTCATGGTCGTAGCTGAACATTTCGATTTCGGACAGGGGTGCGAGACCATCGGTATTGGGTACTGTGATCGGCGCGGGTGGGTCGAATGCGGCGCCATGCGGTTGTATGGTGACAATCAATTGCGGCTGCACACCATTGGGTGGCGGCATTGGCACTTTGTTGGCATTAACCGTGGTGATCGACAAACTACCTGTCTTGCTGCCATCTGGAAAGGTCACACTACCGGCGGCGACTTCGAGCGCAAAGCCCGGTAGGTCGGGATGAGTGACGACAGCATCTTGTGCGCCGACCGCGACTGCGTTTGCGGCATCGAGTTCAACCAGGTATACCGGCCCCGGTAAGGGGTTTTCGACACCCGGTACGGTGACGAGGTTGTAGGACAGGCTCGGCCATTCTCCGTCACGCGAGGTGGTGCTGCCATCGACCAGCAAGTGCACCGGCCCGACCGGTGCTTCGGTGATGATGAATTGTCCTGCGGCATCACTGACGGCCTGGCGGGTGCTGCCTTCGATGCGGACTGTGACATTGTCCAGCGGTTGATCCTGGTTGTCCACGACCACACCGGAAATGCTGGTTTGCCCTGAATCACCGGGCATGAATGCACTGGCGGTAAAGCCCGCGGTGGCTGCGGTATTGACCAGCGAGGCGATGACGCGTTGTACGTCCAGTCCCTGTTCCGGCCCGAGGGTATAACGCGCACTGGCGCGGCCATCGGTGTCGGTAAAGACGGTGACAGTCGCTTCACCATTGCTGAAACGACCGCTACCTTCGGTTACGGTAAATATGACTTCAGCATTGGAAATGAGGTTGGCGCCACCGTCGGTTACGGCGACCGTCAGAGGGTCGGGCAACGGCTGGCGCACCGCGCCGCGTTGATTATAGCCATCGATGACACCGATGCGCGTGGCCGCACCGGCATTGGCCGAGGCGTAAAACAATGCCTGACCTTCGTAGCCCACGGCGGTTGCGCGTATCTGGTTGTTACCGTTACCGGAGCGACTACCCAGTTGAAAGTCAATAGAAGCTTCACCGTTGCTGTCGGTGACAATGACTGCGGAATTTGCGCTATCGCTGACCGAGGGGAAAATGCCGTCGCCCTGAATGACACGGAAGACGACTGTCTGGTTCACCGCCGGGGAGCCATTGCTGACCAGGCGCACCGCTAGCGGATCGGCCAACTGGCTGCGGGTCGCGCCACTTTGCGCCTGACCGGCAATTGCGCTGATGATGTTGTTTTGCGGTGCCGCATAGGTGAGCGTTATGGATTCGGATCCGACATTGCCGACTGCATCCGAGGCGACGATGGTAATGGTATTCTCACCAACCCCGAGTGCGATACCTTCGGCCAGGTAAGACCGGTTTGCAACACTTGCGGTGACGCCGTTGACGGTTACCTGCGCTTCGTTCTCGGATACTGTGCCGCGCACAATATCGTTAACCAGGCCGCTGACAGTGATGCTGTCCTGATAGACGGTATCGCCATCTTGATGTGACTCGATCGTAATATAGGGCGCGGTTTGATCCAGCGAAACGGTAATGGTCGCGGTGCCTTCGTGGTTTAGCGTGTCGACTGCACGAACAATGATGGTATTCGAGCCTTCTTCGAGGCCAACAGCTGCAGTAAATGTGCCGTTAGCATGGGACACCGGGGTGCCATTCACGGTCAGGATGGCATCTGGATCGCTGATCGTACCTTCTATAGTTACCGGAGAAGCGCCTAGCGTAACCAGGGTATCCGGTGAGGTAATGTTGACCGTTGGCACTGAGAAAGCCTGAGGGTCGTCAGGAAAATAGTCGTCATCATTTAAAATGCCGTCGCCATCACGATCCGTATCGGCATTATCGCCGATACCGTCATTGTCGAGGTCGTAGGCTTCGGTATTATCGTCGGGGAAGGCATCAGATGCGTTATCAACGCCATCGCCATCACGATCGGTATCGGCGTTGTTACCGATGCC
This sequence comes from Gammaproteobacteria bacterium, assembly GCA_024232855.1. Lineage (GTDB taxonomy): Bacteria > Pseudomonadota > Gammaproteobacteria. Next base: position 1,636 of record JAAEPH010000461.1, on the reverse strand, counting down.
ATCACCATCAAAATCGTGGGTTTCAGTTGGATCATCAGGGAAGCTGTCGACATCATTATCAACACCATCACCGTCACGGTCGGCATCCAGGCTGTCAGGTAAACCGTCGCCATCCTGATCCGGGGGTGTACTGTCTGGATCGTTGGGATCGCTACCCGCCTGGGTTTCAAGGTCATTGCTGACACCGTCGCCATCGCGATCGAGATCGGCGTTATCACCGATACCATCACCGTCAAGGTCCGATGATTCCGTCGGATCATTGGGGAACGCGTCCTGGGTATTGTCAACGCCGTCGCCATCGCGGTCCGGATCGGCGTTGTCTCCGATACCGTCATTATCGGTATCGACCGATTCGGAGGAATCCAGCGGGAAGGCGTCATCAGCGTCCAGCACACCGTCATTGTCATCATCGGTGTCAGCGTTGTTGCCGATGCCATCGCTATCGGTGTCGACCGATTCGGTGGAATCCAGCGGGAAGGCGTCGGCGGCGTCCAGCACACCATCGTTGTCATCGTCGGGGTCAGCGTTGTTGCCGATGCCATCGCTATCGGTATCGACCGATTCGGTGGAATCCAGCGGGAAGGCGTCATCAGCGTCCAGCACACCGTCATTGTCATCATCGGGGTCAGCGTTGTTGCCGATGCCATCGCCATCGGTATCGGCCGATTCGGTGGAATCCAGCGGGAAGGCGTCGGCGGCATCGAGCACACCATCGTTGTCATCGTCGGGGTCAGCGTTGTTGCCGATGCCATCGCTATCGGTGTCGACCGATTCGGTGGAATCCAGCGGGAAGGCGTCATCAGCGTCCAGCACACCGTCATTGTCATCATCGGTGTCAGCGTTGTTGCCGATGCCATCGCTATCGGTGTCGACCGATTCGGTGGAATCCAGCGGAAAGGCGTCATCGACGTCCAGCACACCGTCATTGTCATCGTCGGGGTCGACACTATCGGGGATGCCATCGCCATCGTTGTCCGCCTCGCTCGTCCCTTCACCCACAATCTCCAGAACAATCACGCCGCCCGGTATTCCCTTCAGCGTAACCGAAAGTTCGTTGTCTGTTTGCAGAACAACTTCTTTACTCAGGGAACCAACCCTGTGATCAAACTTCCTGGGGCCAAAGATTTTCTTACCATTGAGAAGAATTTTGGAGAACCGGACCCTCGGCCCCTTCCGTTTATGGCCGCCCCGGCCGCCGTGATAAATATTAAGCGTAAAGCGGCCATTGATGTCGGCAACGGAGAAATTTCTAATATCGGCAACAGGTTTTCCGGAACTGCGCTCAACCGCATAAGGTGGTAGCACCAGGAAAGTATCGGCAACGCCCTGGAAACTGATCGTCAACAACATTAGGGCAACAGCGCCCTGCGCAAGCCTGCACCAATTTTGAATTGGATTGTTGACTCGAAATGCGTGAAAAGCTTGAGTTGCTCGACAGAGCCTTGCCCTGATCGTTCCTGCTACCATTTTATGTATCTTCAACCCGCGTCTAGTGACCCAGTTATTGCAAGCCACTTACTTGCTATTTTTAGTGTTATTATAGTTCCTCGATTTATACCATCAGAATTCTGGCATTCTAACAACTCTGGAACCTCGGCAGTCTGGCCCCGATAATAAGCCAAATTCCGATACTAAG
>JAAEPH010000460.1 GCA_024232855.1 Gammaproteobacteria bacterium | reverse complement strand
GGTGCATTTCACCTGCTCTTCGTGTTGTTATGATTACTATATCTCCCTTTTTCTGTGCGTACTCATACGGTATCCAGTCGACAACTAGCGTCCTGTCGGAAATCTTATCGATCTCCTGGTGCAAGCTGTTCAATAACGGCATGACCTCGCCCTGTAGTTCTTTCGTCAACATTTCGCTCTTCACGTCCACGGATTTGTCGCTGACGGGCTTTTACCAGCAGACCAGGACGACGATATTGCAGTCGGGGAGCCACCGTAACGGCCCCGCTTTTTGGTTGCTGCAGCGTGGTCGACAGGCTGTGCCGCTTGCGTATCATCGCTACCGAGCGCTGCATAGGACGACTGAGCAGCGCCCTTGCCGGCCTCTTCCCATGCGGTAAGTTTAGTTTTCTGCGCTTTCTGGTGCTGTTGCTTGCTAGCATACGATGCGCCTGGGGTTGTTTTCGTCGCCCCGGGTAGACCCTGCATTATCTCGCGGCGTTGCGCTTCGCGGGTGTCGGCGTAGTATTCGTCGGCAAAACGCTTGGATGCGCCGCCCTCAATCTCCTTCATGCTTTTGTTATACTTTTCCGTTGCAGCCTTTTCCGCG
>JAAEPH010000459.1 GCA_024232855.1 Gammaproteobacteria bacterium | reverse complement strand
TTGGCGGCTAACCTCTTCTGGTGGGAATTGCTCAGCATGCTGAACGCACCCACTGGGTAACAATAACCAGTTTCACGGCTTCCTTTCCGATCCCAAGGTTCTGGATTTAACTCGACACGATACTGCGTTTTCTAGGATTATAGTTGCCCATTTTTTAAAATGCTGCAAGAATTCCGATTCATCCCGCTTGCGCGGTTGTTTCCGTAAAACACCGTGGCCAAAAATATTTTCATCGATCCTCGATCGCTTACTATCAAGTCTGGCCCGATTTATTCCGAATACCCGCTCGCGAGTTTAATCAGGCAACTCGCGGCGATGCTGTACGACAGATTCCAGATTTTCGCGGTGCTGTTTGCGCTGTTGTCACTGCTCTGCTCCGGGCTCGGTTACCTGTGGCGATTGATCAGGCCCTATACCTGGCATGATCGCCTCAGCCATACCCGTATAATCGATATTTCATCCCTTGCGTCGAGTGAAAAAAAGGTTGGAGCCGACCCCCAGTGATTGCTTGCCGATTATAAGGTAAAGCGCGAGCGTGAAAAACATGAGGTTGGGCGCCAACGCAACCATGAAGGCGTTAACGCCAAACTGAGAGCCGAGTTGCGTCAACACCCGGTCGATCACGGCGAATGAGAGCCCCAGCAATATGCCGATGAGCAGGCGTTGCCCGGTATTGGACTGCCGCTGCGACCCCATTACAAATGGAAACGCCAGCAGACACATGATTACAATGGTGACCGGCGCGAACATTTTCTGCCAAAAGATCAAACGCTCGACCTCCGCATCGAGCCGGTTCTCATCGAGAAACTGCAGGTAGGCGATCAGGTCGCTGCTCGACATTTGCCGCGGATCGACCATCAGCACCTGCAGCAACTGGTGTGACACATTACCGGGGTATATCAGTCGATCGAAAATCCGCGAGCTGGCCTTACCATCGGTAATCGTCGTCTGCCGGACCTGGTGTAGTTCCCAGCCTCCGCCCGCCGGCTCCGCACCCTCGGCCCAAATCATCGACCGCGGATTACCGTCGGCATCGAGTTGATAAATTTCGATCTCGCGGGCGTAACCATTTGGTAGCAGGTTCTGTACATGGACCACCCTTGATTCGTCCTTAATCCACAGGCCCTGTTTCGAGTCGAGCACACTGCTGGATTGCTGCAGGCTCAGGCTTTTTAGCCTGCGTGCATTGATTTCGCTATCCGGTACGATCCAGTCCGCCAGTAAAAAACCGAGTAGCGCGACCACCAGGGCCGCCTGCAACACCGAGCCCAGCAGGCGTTGTATGGTGATGCCCGAGGCCTGCATTGCTATCAGTTCACTGTTGTTGGCGAGCGCGCCCAGGCTGAGCATGCTGCCGAGCAGCACCGCAAGCGGCAGGAATTCAACGATCTGACCGGGCGTGCTGAGCGCGAGGTACTCCAGCACCTGGAGAATGCCGTAATTGCCTTTGCCCATATCATCGAGCTCACTAACGAAGGTAAAGAACAGGCTCAGGCTGACCAGCAGCAGCAACGCGCCCAGGGTCCCGAGGTGAATATTGCGTTGAATATAGCGGTTGACAATCATGCGCTGGTCCGGCGCAGCAAAACGCCATGGTTTCGCTTGTAAATCAGCGCGGCGGTCAGTAGCAGAAACAGCAGGTGCACCCACCAGAAATTGATCGCTACCGGGATCACCTTGTCCTCGATTTGCGTGCGCGTAAACGCCATCAGATTCAGGTAGACGATGAAAACCAGCAAGGCGGGGCCAATCTTGCCGTAGCGACCCTGCCGGGGTGCGATATACGATAGCGGAACGGCGAGTAACACCAGCACCACCAACACTATCGGTACGGCGATGCGCCAGCGTATTTCGATGCGGTGTTTCATTTTCTTCGAGCGCAACAGGCGTTGCGGGGTCATTTGATTACTGTGCGGTTCGCGCCTCGCCGTCCTCGATATCTTTTCCAGCAAAATGCCGTGTTGATCAAAGCTGATGATTTTCTGGCGATTATCACCCGCGCGGCCCTCGTGACGTTCGCCCGGACCGACCACCAGGAACAGGTCACCGCTTTTCTCATCGATTTTTCGCCGTCCGCTGCGGGCCGTTTCGATAACCATCGAATCACCGCCGCCTTCGTTGATAATGATGCCTCGTAATTCCTGCTTGTCATCGCTGACCGATTCCATGAAGAAAACGAGATCGCCGCTACTGCTCTGGTTGAACTGCCCGGGTTTGACCTGCTGGAACTCATGCCGATTTTCCTCGCTATCGATGGCAGTCTGTGCGGCGCTAAGCACCTGGGCGTTGAGCCAGACGCTGGTGTATATACTGAGTATCAAAAAAGGCGCGGCCGCGATCAGTACCGGCCGGTAAAATTCCCGGTAGCCAATACCGCAGGCGTTCATCACCACGATTTCGTGATCCTTGTACATGCGCCCGAAGGTAAAAACGATGCCCAGGAACAAACTGATCGGCAGCAACATCGACAGCAGGTTTACCGATTGACCGAACAGCACCGGCCACAACGCCTGCTGCGGCACTTCGCCGTCGGCGATATCGGCCAGCACCCGGCCAAAAGCGTTACTCACCAGGATCACGGACAGGACCAGCAGGGTAGCGCTGCTGGTCTTGAGAATTTCACGGCTCAGGTAGTTGGTAACAATACCGGGCTGCATTCCTCACCACTCTCCTGCCGCGGACACCGACAAGCTCGCCGGGGCGGGGCGAACTCCCGCCGGCTGGCTTGACGTCGTATAAACGCAGCCTGCCCCGGACCCCGATCCGGGGTCAACGTCCGCCTCCGCTGCGTACATCCCGCCTCGGCGGCACCGCGACGCCCTGGTGACGAACTGTGGTGAAAAAAGCATGCTGGTCATTTATCGATAGCTAACCTCGATTCAAGCATTCAAGCCTGGCAGGTACCGGCTTAAAGCAGGCTGAATATTTACGCATTTACGACTGGTTTTTTCTGGTGCTTCACGTATCTTATCGCGTTATCACTACTATCAACACCGGGAAAATCATGGAATTCGCACTAAAACACAATACCGCTGAAAAAGCCCGCAGCGCCTGCCAGGTCATCACCGTCACCCAGCCCCGCAAACTGTCGGCAGGCGGGCAGCGAGTCGACAGCTCCAACAAGGGAATGCTGAGCGCCATATTGAAGCGCGGTGACATGGAAGGCAAACTCGGTCAGACCCTCTTGCTGACATCGGGTATTGCCGGCGCTGCGCAGCGCGTGCTGCTGGTTGGTTGCGGCAAGGAAAGCGAAATGAACGAGCGCAACTTCGCGCGCGTGATCGATGCCATCGTCAAGGCATTGACGGCCAGCGGCGCCCGCGATACCGAAATCTGCCCGGCGGACATCCCCCTGAAAGGGCGCGACCTCTCCTGGAAGGTACGCCAGGCGACACTGTTGCTCGGCAATAGCGAATACCGCTTCGAGCGCCTCAAAAGTGGCAAGAAAGCGGCGCGCAAGGGCTTGCGCAAGGTTTATGTCAATGTAGCCAGGGGTGAGGCCGCGCGCGCCGCAAAGGCGATCGGCGAAGCCGTCGCGATCAGTGCTGGCATGAGCCTGTCCCGGGATCTCGGCAACCTGCCGGCCAATATCTGCACCCCGACCTACCTGGCGAAACAGGCCAGGGAACTCGCCAGGGGGGATAAAAGCCTGCGCGTCAACGTGCTCGAAGAAGCTGACATGAAACACCTCAAGATGGGATCGTTGCTATCGGTCAGCGCCGGCAGCCGCCAGCCGGCGAAATTGATCGCGATAAAGTACCGCGGTGCCGCGGCCGCCGAGCAACCGGTGGTGCTGGTTGGCAAGGGCGTCACCTTCGATACCGGCGGCATATCGCTCAAGCCGGGCCAGGCCATGGATGAAATGAAATTCGATATGTGCGGTGCGGCCTCGGTATTCGGAACCCTGAAGGCTGTCACGCAGATGCAACTGCCCGTCAACGTCGTCGGCATTATTCCGGCCACGGAAAACATGCCGGACGGCATCGCCACCAGACCGGGCGATATCGTTACCAGCATGTCGGGACAAACCATCGAAATCCTGAACACCGACGCGGAGGGTCGCCTGATCCTGTGTGATGCCCTCACCTATGCGGCAAAGTTCAAACCGCGCTGCGTGATCGATATCGCCACCCTCACCGGCGCCTGTATTATCGCACTCGGCAAGGTGCCATCGGCGGTACTCGGCAACAACCCCGCGCTGATCAATGGGCTGATCAAGTCCGGGCAGCAAATCGAGGACAAGATCTGGGAATTACCCTTGTGGGACGAGTACCAGGACCAGCTGAAAAGCAATTTTGCCGACATGGCCAATATCGGCGGGCGCGACGCCGGCACCATTACCGCGGCCTGTTTCCTGTCGCGTTTTACCAAGGACTACAAGTGGGCGCACCTGGATATCGCCGGCACCGCCTGGAAATCCGGTGAAGACAAGGGCGCTACCGGCCGCCCGGTACCCCTGCTAACCCAGTACATACTCAACCAGGTCAAGTAATGACACGGGTCGATTTTTACCAGCTCGATCCCGCGCGCCACCGCTACGACCAGGTGGTATGCCGGCTTTGCCAGAAAGCCTGGGACAGCCGTCAGTTGACCCTGCTACTGACGCGGGACCCGCAGCAAAGCCAGCAACTCGATCGCAAGCTGTGGACCTTCGCCGACGACAGTTTCATTCCCCATGACAGCGAGGAAAACGAGGGATTCGTCACGCCGATCCTGGTAAACGACAATCCCGAGCCGACCGGTGATCGCCAGTTGCTGATCAACTTGTCCGACTCAGTACCCTCATACTTCGCCCAGTTCGAGCGTGTCATCGAACTGGTGACGGAGGAGAACAAGGCACAGGCGCGCGCGCACTACAGCTACTACAAGGAGCGGGGTTACCCGCTCAACCACATCAATCTATGAGCGAGCACAACGACATCCCGGTGCTGACCGATCTCATCGAAAAAAGTGCGGAGATCACCCTGTCCGACCTGGGCCTGGACGATTCTCCCGACGACGAAAACATCGCCATGCCAACGGGTGACATGGAGATCGAACTCGGCGATCCGGGCCTGGAGCTGAGCGACCCCCCGATCGATAGTCCGGCCCCGGTCAAGCGGGAATACCTGGCCGATAATCCCGCGCTTGAGCGGGAAGTGCGCCGCATCCTCGACGAACACATGGAACTCGCCTGGCAGGAAATAAGGCTCGCCATCCAGCGCCACATCGACCGCCCCTGAGCCGGCCCGAAAAACATAGGGAAAAGGGGACGGGAAAGGGAACAGAGGGATTAGAGAATAATCCCTCCGTCCGCTTTTTACTTGAATCTTGAATTCTCCCAGGTCTTGATGATCTTGCTCACCGTTGAGTAGTGCAGGCCGAGGTTATCGGCAATCGCCTTCATGCTACAGGCACCGCTTCGATAGGCTAGCCCGATAATTTCATTCAGCCATGTCTGCGGCTAATACGGGCTTTTCCCGGCTTTCCGAAAGTAACTGCAAGACTGTGCTCGCCAATTCCTCGGGCTTGAACTTGGGAACATAGGCATCGACACCAACGCTCCTGCCAAGAATTTCGTTTGCCTGGGTACTTAGCGAGGAATGCATAACGACGGGAATATCGTTGAATCGGTCATCCCCTTTAACCTTTTGAGTAAGTACATAACCATCCATTTCAGGCATTTCTATATCGGTCAAAATGAGTTGTATCTGCTCGCTGACCGGTTGGTTTCTGGATTCCGCATCGGCTGCGATTTCCTGAAGTAAATTCCAGGCCTCAAGACCGTTTACCGTAGCGTGGTACTCGACGCCCATTTCTTCAAAAGTTCGCTTGATCTGCTCTCTCGCAACACTCGAATCATCGGCAAATATAACCCTGCGAGAAATGTCGCCAATGCGAGGAATATTTCCGAAACTCGATTCCGTTTGACTAATACCGCCGACATCGACCAGCACCTTCTCGACATCCATTATCATGACTAATCCCCTATCATCCATTTCTGTTACCGCTGTGATGAGGCCACCGTGCTGGCTATCCAAAAGCGAAGGTGGTGAGCGTATATCTTCCCAGGCCAGGCGCTCGATGGTATCGACGGAACTGACCAGAAAGCCCTGAATATTTGTGTTATATTCGGTCACCATCATGATATTAGGCTTGCACTCGTCGCCAAAACCGATATAGCGAATCAGATTAATCACGGGAACGGTACTACCGCGAAGACTGACCATACCCTCGATCCCATCAGGCATCTCCGGAGCCCTGGTTATCTCGGGTACCAGCATTACCTCCCGCACCTTGAATACATTGATTCCAAATACCTCTTCGCGACCACTGATTTGATCCACGCCGAGGCTGAACAGTAAAATTTCGATTCTGTTGGTGCCGGCTAGTCGGGTTCGATCGTCGATAGATTGCAACAATTTTGACATGATTTCAGTTCACCTCTTTACGCTCACCAACCCGTCGCTGGCCACATGATGCGAAAATAGTTCGATCTAATCGTGTTCAAATAAAACACGGTGCTCTAGTGATATAACGTCCAAAATGCATTTAACTTTAGAGTTCTCGATAGGGATCCGTAAACCCCTCGCCTTCAGGCGACGGATTAAAAAACAAAGTTTGCGATTGTTTTTAATGCCGTCATACCGCGGCTCCGACCGCGGTATCCAGAGGCAAAGGGAAATATCGGACGCACTGGAGCCCGCGGTCAAGCCGCGGGACGACAGTAGTGTGGTGACAGGCGCCAGGTTTTCCCGATTGCAGGCCCTGCTGCAGACATATCTTCGAGTGGAAAATCTCCGCCTGCTCGGGAAGATACCCGAGGATCAGGCGCTTCGAAATTCAGTCGATAAATACCAACCCGTATCGAGCCTGGAGCCGAACGCGATTGCTTCGCTGGCGTTACAGGCAGTGTGTGAGCAACTATTGCCCCGGATACAGGAATTTCATAAAAGGCAGGGGTTGCAGTTTGGCCCTAAATAAATACGCGAAATTCAACCGGGCGGTCGAAGGAGTTTATCATTTTGGGGATAGATTCCAACGAACTTGTTTTTCTTACCCCGCCACGTTCGATCGCCACCGCGGGCATGCCGAAAATTACACAACTGGCTTCATCCTGCGCCACCGTGAAAGCCCCGACATCGTACATTTCTTTCATACCGTTGGCGCCATCGTCACCCATCCCCGTCATGATAATGCCGAGGCTTTGTTTTGCCGCATTCTGGGCCACCGAACGAAACAGAACATCCACCGAAGGGCGGTGCCGGCTGACCAGCGGTCCCTGTTTGATCGATACATAGAGTTTACCCCCACGATTTTCGACAACCATATGCTTACCACCCGGCGCAACCAAAGCCTTTCCGGTTTCCACCAGGTCGCCATCTTCGGCTTGCTTGACATGTATCGTTGCAATACTGTCCAGTCGCCGGGCGAAAGCCTCGGTGAACGCTTCCGGCATATGTTGCACAATCACGACGCCAGGCATATCCGGCCTCAACGACGAAAGCACATATTCGAGCGCCTGCGTGCCTCCTGTCGATGCACCGATAGCAACTATCCTGCTCGACGGCGCGGCCTGTACGGTGGCCTGTTTGGGCAGAATGACATCGGCGGAGCGTTTTTCATCTACTTTTATAAGTGGTGGTTTCGCTGCCGGGACTTTCAGTTTTCCGAGGCGGGCTTTTGATGCTGCTCGAATCGAATCGACTATTATCTTACCCTGGTGTTTTAATTCCTGTTTCAAATTGGAGGTCGGTTTGGCGACGATTTCGAGTGCGCCGAGATGTAGCGCCTTGACGCTGGTCTCGGATGATTTTTGTGTCAAAGTGGAGCACATTACGACCGGGATCGGATTATCGCGCATCAATTTTTCGAGAAACGTCAAGCCGTCCATGCGCGGCATTTCGACATCGAGGGTAATCACATCAGGCTGGATACTTGTCAGCTTCTGCAGTGCGAAGATTGGGTCCTGAGCAGTATCTATAACCTCCATACCGGCTGCATCATTGATGATACCGGTAAGAACCTGCCGCACAACCGCCGAATCGTCGACAACCAATACTTTAATTTTGCTCATAAAATCGTTACCTAGACCTTCCCGCTCTGGGATTTCATTGATATCGGATTACCATCAAGGTTATGTTTGACCCAGACATTGCCGCTACCGACATCCATGACAATGCGACGGTGGCCCTCCTCACCGACGTGGGCCACGCTAATCTCAACATTTCGGCCCATCAGCATTTGCATTGCCGCAGCCGCATTTTTTTCGCCGATCAGGTCTTCCTTCGAATTTGCCTTCTTCCCAAACATGTTTGCACCACCAAATATTTTTGCGTTGTATTGTGAATATTCGGTTTGATGCAATTTCAGAGCGAGATCGAACAATTCCATCGCTTCGGCGCCATAGCGGCCGTCGGGACCCTTGCCGGCCGGCTCCCCCCTGGGTCTAGCCGGCAACACGAAGTGGCACATCCCGCCAATTTTCAAGATCGGGTGCCACAGGCAAATCGCAATACAGGAACCCAGTACCGTATGCACATGAGTCCCCGGCTCGGCAAATACAAAATCGCCGGGATGGAGGAAAACCTTTCTGATACCGTGTTCCATTTGATTCCTTTTTAATTTTTAAGCGTTTGATATCCACAATTCGACTATTGCTTGCGATAAGTCGTCGGCGCAATTAAAGTCAGTGGCAGATTCATTCCCTTGATCGATTCGGAATGGCCGATGTACAAAATGCCACCCGGACGTAACTTCGATATCAGGTTGCGCACGATCGTTTCCTTGGTCAGATCATCGAAATAAATCAGCACATTGCGCAGAAATATGACTTCGAACAGCCCTACATCAGGCAGGTTTCTGGTTAGATTAATTTCGGCGAACCGAGTCTTGTCGCGCAGTTTGCTATCGACCAGTAAGAACCCTTCGTAGCGACCGATTCCCTTGCGGCAGTATCGGCTCAGATAATCTTTTGGTATCGCATCTATACGATGCGTCTGGTAAAGCCCACTATTCGCCTTTTGAATAATTCGCCGACTTATATCCGAACCGAATATTTCCCAATTTGTGCGCCTGCCGAAAAAATCATCCAGCACCATGGCGAGACTATAGGCCTCCTCACCGCTAGAACTGGCGGCACTCCAGAGTCGAAATGTCCGATCCTGGGGATGGGATTGCAATACCTCCTTACGCAGATGCTCGAAATGTCCCGGCTCGCGAAAGAAGTAGGTTTCATTGGTTGAAAGCAAGTCGATTGCCATCTGACGTTCTTCGCCGGCCGCGGGATTTTTAAGCAGGTCAGCATATTCGTCCAATGTTTGAAGAGTATAATGTCTTAATCGTTTGTTTAACCGCGAACTCACCAGCATCTGCTTGGCACCACCCAGGTCAATACCGGCTTCCTGGTAAATAAACTCCCGAATCGCCTGGTAAGCTTTGGTTGATACAGGCTCCTGGTCGATCCGGGGTACAGTCGCATTAACCACGCTCAAGATCCCCTGTGGTTACGTTATCCATCACTGACTGGCGTCGGGTTGAGTCGTTACCGATACCGGAAATAGCCGACAGTTCGGCGATCGACAACACATGGTTGACGTCCAGCAGAATCATCAGCCTGTCATCGATCTTGCCCATGCCTTCGATAAACTCCGCCCGGATCCTGGCGCCGAATGACGGCGGCGTCGCAATCTCGGCGGCGGCCAACTCTATCACCTCGTTGACGATATCGACCACGATTCCAATCTCGACGCTCTCGCCATCGTCACCGCTGATGTCGACGATGATGATGCTGGTGCGTTTGCCGATCTTGTTCGGTTCATGCTCGAAGCGCCGCGCCAGGTTGACCACCGGCACCACGTTACCGCGCAGGTTGATGACGCCGGAGATAAAGTCCGGCATCAACGGCACCTCGGTCAGGTTGGCGTATTCGATGATCTCGCGGATTTGCAAAATGCCGATGCCGTAGACTTCGTCGTTGAGCACGAAGGTCAGGAACTGCTGCACATTGCCCGACCTGACCGGTTCTTCTTCCACTGCGACTGCGCTGCTTTGCTGTGACATTTCAGTCCCCTCAGAAACGTTCGAACTGACTTTCGTCGATCGCAGCGGTAGTAGCATCAATATTTCGCATTGGCGATGACTCGCTTCTTAAATCCGTTCCGTTAAACATATTCGAATCGTTTGCCTCTGCTGCTGGCGCTGCCTTCACTGGCGCCCCCTGCTGCGACAGCCGGAAGAAAGAAATGACATCCAGCAGCGCGCGTGACTGGGCGCGCATCTCCTGCGCCGTCGCCGCCAGCTCCTCGGAGGCCGCCGCATTTTGCTGCGTCACCTGGTCGAGCTGCTGCATCGCGCCGGTAATCTGGCCTACACCGCCCGCCTGC
>JAAEPH010000458.1 GCA_024232855.1 Gammaproteobacteria bacterium | reverse complement strand
GACTGCCATGTAGTTGTAGAAATAGGGGTGGCTGCGGATGTTGTTCATCACTATAACGGTGATATTACACACTTGCTTAATAGCAAGGGGAGCCAGACCCACGAAGGCAAGGGCGATCAATACCACTACGGTAAAGGTGAGCAGACTCATCACAGTACAGGTGACCAAATCCATCTAGGCGAAGGCGACCAACACCATAGCGGTAAAGGTGCTCAATTCCACACGGGGGAAGGGGACCAATCACATTGGGACGAAGGGGATCAAACGCACTGGGGCGATGGTAACCAGATGCACCACCACGTAGGGAACCAGAGGCACTACAATAGCGGTCACCAGTACCACTCAGGAAACGGGAATCAAGTACATGGAAAAGGTGTTGGTGATCAAATCCATGTAGGTGAAGGTACACATAATCGTGCAGCACATACCTGCTTACGAAGTTATCTCACAGGAGGAGCACAATGAACAAGTTGGATTTAGATGTAAGTACATTACCCACGAGTGCACAAGCTCGTAAAAACATACCCATAGCCACGGGATTCAT
>JAAEPH010000457.1 GCA_024232855.1 Gammaproteobacteria bacterium | reverse complement strand
GTCATTGCGAGGAGCGTAGCGACGAAGCAATCTCCAGGTAATGGCGCGATGTTGAGAGATTGCTTCGCTGCAGCCAAAGCATTCGCTGCGCTCATGGGCTGGGCCCCGCTCGAGGGCAGGACGCCCGAGTGCCGGGCGCGCCGGGAGCGCGGACCGGCCTGCAATGACTCCAATGTGCCGTTCGCTGCCTCTCGCGACGCGATGTTTAGTGTCTCCTATTGAGGAAGCAGGCGTTCAGAATTGATTTCCCTGGGGCGGGGAAGTGCCCAGGCTGTGTGAAAACTATTTTCGAAAATCAAAAGTGGTGAATGCGCTCGTCATTTCGATCAGATATGATCTAAAAGTGGGTAACTTAACCAAATATCGACTTGTTTTTTAACTATGAGTGGGAGGCATTTTTGCACCAGTGCCAATACTTCGAGTTTTCACACACCCTGTGTCCTAACCCGGAAAATTCACACTAATGCACGATCTCGCTTGTCTATTGATTCCACAAGAAATATTTACCCTCAAGGGGCACCAAGGCCCTCAGTCGCTCGTAATCACTGATACGAGGCTTCTTCGGGAATTTCCTTGTGAAATCCCATTTCTTTTTAAAACAATGGCCTGCGCGATATTCGCGCAAATTTATGAAATTTCCGGGCTAAAGAGACTTTACTTAATGGTTTTCGAGGCTGTAAATGAATCGTAGTCCAGAAGAGTTAGCCCAGACCGAAAGATTCGAACAGTCCTACACAAATTTACAGTCGACTGTCATGTTATCGATTGAACGTCAGGTTTGCGGATGTGACTATGGAGGCAGTAGCTGGACCACACGTGATGAAGCTCAGCGTATAGGAGTCATGCTGGGTTTAAGACCAGGTATGCGGCTTCTTGATGTGGGCGCGGGGTCAGGTTGGCCGGGGCTTTACATGGCTGAGCAAAGTGGATGTGATCTGGCACTTGTCGACCTTCCCTTGTCTGGCCTGAAAATAGCTGCTGGCTGGCTCCGTTGTTGAAGAATTGTCGGTTTAAGCGCTTTGACCGCTTGCGGGCATGCGCATCTGAGGGCAATGAATCGGGCGTAAGGCCTGCTTCCACCACAGTGGATTGCTCGCCTGGGTGACGACTTCGTTGTGATCCTGGTAGCCGCCCTGGTAATCGCATTGCTGAAAAAAACCCCAGTCACTGGTCCTGGCCGCGTGCACGAACAGGCTCCAGCATTCCGATCCCCGCGGGAGGTTGATGCGATGAAAGACATCGCCGGAAATGAAATTGAGTCGCCCCGGGTGTAACTCGCGCTGCTGCAGCGCGTGATTGGCATCCGCCCGCAACATTCTCGTTTCGCGGTAGCAGCCGCACAGCAGCAGCGAAATCGCGTGTTTCCACGGATGGTTGTGCAGGCCCCGGCCCGGGTCGCTGGCGACGAAGCGATGCAGGTATACCCGGTAACCGAACGGCAGGCGCATCAGGTGGTAGCGTTCCAGGTAAGGCTGCTGGTCCGGACCGTTGATCACGCGACAGCGACAATAGGCGGAAAGCTTGTAAAGAACTCGATTGAACCAGGCCATTTGATTCCCCTGAAAACAGACCGTGCTATTATCCCGTACCAGGTAGCTCATTAGGTGAGCCACATTGAGGAATATTCGCCATGGATCGTACCGAACGCTTTTACCTGATCGACCAGATGCTGTGCAACCGGCGCGTCGTCACACGCGCACAGTTTCTGCAAGCGCTCGAAGTCTCCCCGGCGACCTTCAAGCGCGATCTCGAGTATCTGCGCGATCGGCTTGCCGCGCCGATTGTCTGGGACCCCGAGCTGCGTGGCTACCGTTACGAGGCGGGCGCGGCACTGGAGCAGTTTCAGCTACCGGGGTTATGGTTCAACACCAGCGAAATCCAGGCCCTGTTGAGCATGGATGCGTTGCTGGCCAACCTGCAGCCGGGAGTACTGACGAAGCACATCGAACCGCTGCGTTCACGCATCCGCACGCTGCTCGACGACGGCGATCACAGCGCCGACGAAATCTCGCAACGCATTCGTATCATCCCGTTCGCGGCCAAGGCATATCGTAGCGAGTATTTTCAGGATCTCTGCCAGGCGCTGTTGTCGCGGCGCTGCGTCGAGATGACCTATTACAGCCGTCCGAGCGACAGTCGCAGCGAACGCAGGGTATCGCCACAACGACTGATTTACTACCGTGACAACTGGTATCTCGACGCCTGGTGTCACCTGCGGCAGGGTTTGCGCAGTTTTTCGATCGATGCGATCAAGGCGTTACAGATTTCGGCAGAGGCGGCGATCGAAATCGACGAAGCCGAATTGAACCGGGAGCTGGAGAGTGGTTACGGCATATTTTCCGGCGCCGCGAAAGACACCGCAACGTTGCGCTTCAACCCTCAGGTTGCCCGCTGGGTATCACGTGAAACCTGGCACTCGCAGCAGCGTGGCGAGTATGACGAGGAAGGCTGTTACCTGTTACACGTACCCTATAGCCAGGATACCGAGTTGGTCATGGAAATTCTCAAGTACGGCGATGAAGTCGAAGTGCTGGAACCCCCGGCGTTACGCGAGCGGGTGCGCCGACGTATCGAGGCAATGCGTTTGCTGTACGCGTGAACCGCACTGGTTACCACAGCGAAATCTCGATATTGTCGAGTAAACGCGTTTCACCGAGCCCGGCGGTTACCAGGATGACCAGGTTGCGGTTTTCGGCGCTGGCCGGTAACAGGGTTTCGGCATTGCATATTTTGAAGTAGTCGGTTTTGAAACCGGCCTCGTCGAGGCGGTTGACGGCGCGCGCTTCGACGGCCTTGAAATCCCTTTCGCCCTCGTTGATCTGGCCCGCGCAATCGCGCAATAGCTGGTTTATCAGGGCGGCTTTACCGGTCTGCTCCGGGTCGAGGTACTGGTTACGCGAACTGATCGCCAGGCCCGAAGCCTCGCGCGTGGTTTCCTGGCCGATGATCTGCACGTCGAGGTTCAGGTCCGCGACCATCTTGCTGATGACGCGATACTGCTGGTAATCCTTCTTGCCGAACACCGAGACATCGGGCTTGACGATGTTGAACAGTTTCAGTACCACGGTCGCCACCCCGGTAAAATGACCGGGTCGGTGCGCACCCTCGTAATAGTCGGTCAGGTCGGTGACCTGTACCTGGCTGATCTTTTCGAGGCCCTCCGGGTATAGCTCGGAGGCGGTCGGCAGGTACACCAGGTTGCAACCGATCGCTTCGAGCTGTTCGAAATCGCTGTCGAGCGTGCGCGGGTAGTGATTGAAATCTTCGTTGGGTCCGAATTGCATCGGGTTGACAAATATACTGCACAGGCTGCGGTCGCACAGCGATTGGCCTTTTTCAATCAGCGACATGTGCCCGGCGTGCAGGTTTCCCATGGTCGGAATAAACGCGATCGATTGCCCATGCTCCTTCCAGTGCTGCACGTACTGCCGCAGTTCGATAACGCTGGTGGCATGGTACATGGCTCGGTCCTCAGGCGAAGGTGTGGGTCTTGTCCGGAAACTGGCCGCGCTTGACTTCCTGCACATAGCGGCTGATGGCGCTTTGAATGCTCGGCTGACCCTGCATGAAATTCTTCGAGAACTTCGGTTTCTTACCCACGGTTACGTTGAGCACGTCGTGCAGCACCAGGATCTGACCGTCGACATCGGCGCCGGCGCCGATACCGATAACCGGAATTTCGAGGGATGCAGTGATTTCCGCAGCTAGCGTCGCCGGCACGCATTCGAGCAGCAGCATATCGGTACCTGCCTGTTCCAGCTCCCGCGCCGTCGCAATCATCTGCTCGGCAGCGCTTTTTGCCTTACCCTGCACTCGATAGCCGCCCATCTTGTTCACCATCTGCGGTTGCAGGCCGAGGTGCGCGCAACTGGCAATGCCGAAGCGAGCCATGGTTTCGACGGTTTTCAACTGGGTTTCGCCACCTTCGAGTTTGACCACCTGGGCCTGGGTCCGCTTCAGCAGTTCGCTGGCATTGTCGAGCGCCTGCTGCGGTGAATTGAGCGAACCAAAGGGCATATCGAGCATCAACATGGCGTTATCGAGGCCGGCGGCGACCGCCCTGCCGTGGTACTCGATTTCGTCAAGCGTGACCGGGATGGTCGTTTCGTGGCCCTGAATAACCATGCCCAGCGAGTCGCCGACCAGCACCACTTCAACCCCGCAATCCTCGATCAGACGCGCAAAGCTGTAGTCATAAGCGGTCAGGCAGGCAAATTTTTCACCCTGTTGCTTGAGTTTTTTCAGCTGCGGGATGGTGACCCTGTCTTCGAGTGGTCGGGGGATATACATGAGCTGGCCTCTTTAGAGGGCGAATGATGACTGATTGAAATAATGGCGTCCACAATGGATGCCATTGATTTTTTCGAGTATGGCCTGGTAGTCATCGGCGTTATTGATCAAATCGACCGACTGAGTGTTGACCGTTAGCAGCGCGCTGTCGTCGTAATCATGGAAAAAGCGGGTATAGGACTCGGACAGGCGCAGCAGGTAGTCGTCGCGGATTTGCTGCTCGTAACCGATACCGCGGTGCGTGATGCGTTCGCGCAGCGTCGCCAGCGGCGCCTGCAGGTAGATGACGAGATCGGGCCGCGGCGCATTCAGCGTCAGGTGGGCATAGATTTGCTCGTAGAGGGCCAGTTCGTCGCTGCTTAAGGTCATCCGTGCAAACAGGCGATCCTTGTCGACCATAAAATCGGCAATGTAGGCGCTGCGAAACATATCGGTCTGGCCGAAATCCTGTACCTGCTGCGCGCGCTGCAGCAAGAAATGCAACTGCGTCGACAGTGCGTACTGTCGCGGGTTTTTGTAAAAGTCCGCGAGAAACGGATTTCCCCCGGGCTTTTCCAGCAATAACTCGCTGCCGAATTCCTGCGCCAGTTTCCTCGCAAGACTGGTTTTTCCCACTCCGATGGGGCCTTCGACAACGAGATAGCGAAAGCGATCAGCCATGGTTTTTATCGAGTTTTGTCATGCAGAGCGCCGGCGCCTGGTCGGTCAGGTAGCCGAGGCTGCCGTACCCCGGAACGAAGCGGTCGCCATCGATTTCCAGCATCGGCTCGAGCACAAAGCGGCGTTTCGCGAACTCCGGATGGGGTACGACGAGGTGGCTGTCGTCGATGTTGCGATCGCCGAAAAGAATAATATCCAGATCCAGCGTACGCGGCGCCCAGCGCCCCTCCTCGTCGCGGTTACGGTAATAGGCGTGTTCGATTGCCTGCAATTCCAGCAGCAGCGTCAGCGGTTGCAGGCTGGTGTCGATTTTGACCACGGCGTTGATGTAATCGTCCTGGGGGACGTCACCCAGCGCCGCGCTGCGGTATAACGATGAACGCCCGCGCAGTTTGCACTCGCGGATACGCGCGATGGCTTCGATCGCCTGTTCGATAATCGTGCTCGAATCTCCGATATTGCCGCCCAGCGCGATGAAAACCTGCTCAGTTGCCATCGCGTCGGGGCCGGCGCCGTCGCGGGCGCTTTCGTTTTGCGGGTTCCGCAGTATGGCTGGGTTCCTGATCGGCCTGAAAATCGGTCCACCAGCGGCCGAGTTTGTGAGGGAACAGGCCAACCATCGCCTGGATGTACATGAAATCGTAAGCGGCGCGGAAAACCGGGAATTCCAGCATGCGTTGTGGCTGCTTCCCCTGGGTTCGATGAAAGCGCGGCTGGGTGCTCCAGATGTCCCTGGCCATCTGGCTGAAGCGGCGTGGAATCGAGATGTGGCGAACCTGGCGTTTCATCACCGTTTCACCGACCTGCACCAGCGCCGGAATCATGCGCTGCCGGTCCGATTGTATCTGGTTGGCCTGCTGCAACACTACCGGCCACAGTAGCACCGCAAAGATGAAACCCGGTGACACCGGCTTGCCGGAATTTACCCTGGTGTCGGTATTGACCAGCGCCTGGTCGATGAAATCGAGCAGGTTTTCGGAAGGGTCGTCGCGTAGCCATTCATCCAGCGCCGGCACCAGGTACTTGAGCAGGCTGAATTCGCGCAACAGTGCGAAAACGCGCACCGCTCTACCGGAGTGAAACAGCTTGATGACTTCGTCAAACATGCGCGCCGGAGGAACCACCGCCAGCAGGTGGCCATTGTCATGGATGGCGCTCGCCGCGGAAGCTTCGATGTCGAAATCGAGCTTGGTGGCGAATCGCAATGCCCGCAGCATGCGTACCGGGTCTTCCTGGTAGCGGGTCGCGGCGTCGCCGATCAGACGCAGTTGCCGCCTGTCGATATCATCGAGGCCACCGGCGTAATCGAGCAGGCTGTAGTCGGCGATATCGTAATAGAGCGCGTTGACGGTGAAATCCCTGCGAATCGCGTCCTCCTCGATATCACCAAAGGTGTTGTCGCGCAGAATGCGGCCGTTGCTATCCAGTTCGGTTTTTGGCGAATCCTCGGCGTGCGCGCGGAAGGTCGCTACCTCGATAATGTCGCGGCCGAAGCGGATATGCACCAGACGAAAGCGCCGCCCGATAATGCGGCTGTTCTTGAACAGGGCGCGCACCTCTTCCGGCGTGGCATCGGTAGCCACGTCGAAATCCTTGGGATGAATCCCAAGCAACAAATCGCGTACACCCCCGCCCACCAGGCAAGCCCGATGGCCCGACTTCGACAGACGGTACAACACCTTTAGCGCGGAATCGGAGATCGATTTCCTCGATATGCTGTGCCGGTTTCTGGGGATAACGGTTAACTTGTCTGAGAAGACCTCTTCGTTTTTCACTCGGTAACTGAACACTTTAGAATGGCGTCATCATAACATTACGCGTATCGCCGGGCACAGCTAATTGGTGGGCCGGGGGAATTCGCATCGAACGCGGATTTTCACGGAGATCGTTAGCGCGTGGGGACCTGGCTACCGCGAGCTAGCGGTTGACGCGTGAGCGCAACAGGAACTGCGCGGTCATCAGCAGAATAAGCGATACCGCGAGAACCATGGTGCCGATGGCATTCACCTCCGGTGTTATCCCCCTGCGAATCGACGAAAAAATATAGATCGGCAGGGTGGTATTCGCGCCGGCGACAAAAAAGGAAATAATGAAATCATCGAAACTGAAGGTGAAACTGAGCAGAAATCCGGCCAGGATCGCCGGGTAAATCTGCGGTAGCGTGACCTGGTAAAAGGTGCGCCAGGGCGTCGCATACAAGTCCATCGATGCCTCGATCAACGCGCGGTCCATGCCGGCAATGCGTGCGCGTACCAGGATGATGACCAGCGACATGGTAAACAGCGTATGGGCCGCAATGACCGAGGCGTAGCCCATGTGAAGTTTCGGCGGCTTGACCCCTTCGGGCCAGAGCGAGGCCAGAATCGGATTGAGAAAATCAAAGACCGTGACCAGCGCCACCAGGGTCGCGATGCCGATGACGATTCCCGGTATCATCACCGATATATAGATCAACCCATCGAACAGCACTCGCAGGCTTCCTTTCAGGCGCTGCAAGGCGAGCGCCGCTGCGGTGCCCATCAGGCTCGACAGAACCGCTACCGACAGGGCGACGATCAGGCTGGTGGTAAAGGCGTCACCGACAAACGGGTTTGACAGCGCCTTGCCGTACCACTGGATCGATAAACCTCGCAATTCGCTGGCATGGCGCCCGGCATTGAAGCTGAACAGCACGATGATGCCGATCGGCACGTAGAGAAACAGGAATACCGCGATGGCGTAAATTCGCATGCTCATCCGCGCTTACATCAGTGACTCATCGCGGCCGGTCTTGCCGCGCATGATCAATCGCATATAGAGAGTGACGGTAATCAGCATGATTACTACCAGGGTGACGGAAACGGCGGCCCCGAACGGCCAGTTGCGCGATTGCAGGAATAAATCCACCAGGGCGTTGCCGATGAAAAATACCTTGCCGCCGCCGAGGAAGGCCGGAATCAGGAACTCTCCCATCAACAGGATAAAAACCAGCATACAACCCGTCGCGATTCCCGGCGTCGAAAGCGGCAGGGTAATTTGCATGAAAGTTTTTAACGGCGAGCCGCCGAGATCACTGGAGGCTTCAAGTAAGGTTTTATCGAGTTTTTCCAGGGATACGAATATCGGAAACACCATCAATGGCAGGTAACCATAGACGATTCCAACCAGCACCGCCCCCGGGGTATTGATCAATCGCACGCCCTCGATTCCTATGAATTCCAGCAATGTCGGAATGCCGCGGCCGCCGAGAATGAAAATCCACGCGTAGGTGCGTACCAGCAGGCTGGTCCAGAACGGGACGATGACCAGGACAAGCAGTATCAGCTTGTAGCGCCGATTTACCCGCAGGGCGAGGTAATAGGCGAGCGGATAGGCCACCAGCAGGCTCAGCAGGGTGCCGACCGGTGCGATCACCATGGTGTTCTGGAACGCCTTCAGGCGTGACGGCAGATTTGCATACTGTTCGAGCGTAAATCCGGCGGCGTAACCGCCCACCGCCGCGCGCTCGCCAAAACTGAAAACCAGGATGACGATGAGAGGCAGGATCAGCATGAACAGGAACCACATCGAGGTTGGCGCCAGCAGGGCCGCCGTCAACCAGAAGTTCGTTTTGCCATCTTCTCTCATCGTCGTCCGCTTTCGAGCCGGAATCAGGCCGACTTGAAGCGAGCCATTACCTCGGCCCGGATCGGGTCAGTCAGCGTCACCGCCGCGCCGAATTCGAGGCCGTTCATCAAGTTTGCCGCGGGATGCAGAATGGGGTCGTTGCCGAGGGAATCCGGCTGCAATGCGATGGCGCGGGAATCGGCGGGCGCATAACCATGCACCGCTGCCTCGCGCGCCTGCACGTAAGGGTCCTGCATAAAGTTGATGAAGGCGTAAGCGGCATCCAGGTGTGGCGCATCCTTGGGAATGGCGTAGAAGTCGGTCCAGATTTCACCGCCGTCGGTAGCGATCACATAAGCCATTTCGGGCAGATCGTTATTGAGTTGGGTGCCGTCGCCGTTCCAGCAGATGGACATCCAGGCGTCGCCGCTGCGCATACCCGGCTGGTAGTCCGAGGTGATCGCGAACAGGTGTGGCTTGGACTTGATCAGCAGCGCCTCGGCTTCGGCGAGCTCCTTGGCATCGACTGAATTGAACGAATAGCCGAGCGCGCACAGGGCGCCGCCGATCGTGGTCAACTGGTAATCGTGCACAATGGTATGTCCCGAGCCTTTGCCCATGGTCACGTCGAAAAAGTCTTTCCATGACCTGGGGCCACTCTTGATTTTCTTGGTATTGACGACAAACCCGGTCGTTCCCCAGTTCTTCGGTACGCAATACACCTTGCCGTTAACCGTGGCGGGTCCGGCAAATTTCGGGTTATTGGCCGCGGCGTCGTAATTCGGTAACCTCGACAAATCCAGTTCCTGGATCAGGTCGAGCTCGACATAGTTGGAGATGGTGTAGTTGGTTGGCACGAAAACGTCCCAGCCGGTGCCGCCTGCCTGCAGTTTGGCCAGCATTTCTTCGTTCGATCCAAAGGCGTTTACCTGGATATTCACGCCTGTCATTTCGGTAAATTCATCCAGGTTGGTCTGGTTGTGGTAATTCGGCCAGGTTGAAAAAACCAGTCGATCGCCCAGGTCACCGAAGGCGTTGGCCCGGCCCGACCACAGTGAAGGCACGGCAGTGCCCATAATCGCCATTGCCGCTCCGAGGCCGGTTACTCCCAGGAAATGCCTGCGCGTCACCGAGCCCTTTTGGTAGCGATGAAGCTCTTTCATGAATTTCTTCGCTGTTATTGGTTTATTGTTGTCATCATTACCCTTACTCATCTTGTTCTCCTCTTCGAATTCGCTCCGTTATGTTAAAAATTAAGACTGTTACTGACGGATTGGCAGTACAGCCCTAGGTATCCCCAAGCACGAGAACCGATTCCGGTCTCCAACTCAACGAGACACGGTCACCCGGTGCAAAACTTCTATTACTGTTTTCAACCGATTTTGGAGATAACACCATTACTTCACCATATTCCACGGTAGCCACCAGGTACTCAGAGTGCTCGCCGAGAAAAATTCGATTCATCACCTCTCCGTGCAGGGCGATGCTATCGTCGCCGACGTTTTTGTCGGCGGCGTTTATTGAAATCATTTCGGGACGAACGGCCACGCAGGCCCTGCTCCCGTTTACCAGGGGCGCCGCTTTTTTCGGCTGAACGCCAACCAGTACCTGGCCGCTTTCGGACTTGAGGGTGATGGCTGAATCACGTGCCTCGATTATCTCGCCATCAAAAAAATTGGTCTTGCCGACGAAGTCGGCGACGTAGCGGTTAAGGGGTTCGTCGTATAGCTCGCGTGGACTACCGGACTGGACAATACGACCCTCGCGCATGATGCAAATACGATCACTCATCGACAACGCTTCCTCCTGATCATGGGTGACCAGAATAAAAGTGATGCCCACATCCCGTTGCAGGGTTTGCAGTTCGATCTGCATCTCGCGGCGCAGTTTGCGATCCAGTGCCGCCAGGGGTTCATCCAGCAACAGGCAGGTTGGATGGTTGATGAGTGCGCGCGCCAAAGCCACCCTCTGCTGCTGTCCACCCGATAATTCCCAGACTCTGCGTTTGCCATAGCCGCTCAAACGTACCATTTCGAGGGTTTCGTCGACGCGCCGGGTTATATCCTGCCGGTCCGGTTTCGGGCTGCGCTGACGCAGGCCGTAACCGATGTTTTCTGCCACATCCATGTGCGGGAACAGCGCATACTGCTGGAAAACCATGTTTACCGGACGTTTGTGCGGGGGGATGCCGACGACCGAGGCGCCGCTGATAAATACATCGCCTTCACTGGGTTGATCGAACCCGGCAATCAATCGCAATGAAGTCGTTTTGCCGCAGCCGGACGGTCCGAGGAAGCTGAAGAAGGCTCCCCGTTCCACGCTGAGGGACACGTCATCGACCGCAACGACGTTTTCGAAACGTTTGGTGGCATTTCGAAATTCGATATCGACTTCGTTCGAATTACTGGAATGATCGGGCATTCCCGTCTTCCAGCAAGTGTAACTCCCCCAACATTGTATTTTATTCTTGAGTTTTGCAGAACAAATAGTCTACCATGTGAATCGACTAAATACATACAAAATTTATTATTTGGGGTATATATCCCGAAATCAAATAATAAATACATAATTTATGTGCCCAGGATTTCAACGGGATAAAACGAATGGCGGCTAGCTCCGCGCGAATAAAAAAATCCGACCTCGGGAATGCCGAGTGGGTGTTGCTGTTATCGCGATGCATCGATTCGATAGGCAGCGAGGACTATACTGCCCACCTGGTCGAAATGCTGGAATCCGTTGTACCTTTCGATTACTCGGTCTCTTTCGCGTATCACCAGAACGAAAGGCCGCTGTGCCTGTACCACAGTTTTTCACCCGTCGAGCAGATAGTTTTTGTCGACGAATATCTGAAGGGCCCTTACCTGCTCGACCCGTTTTTCAAGGCCTGCGGTCATAAGGTCGATGCCGGGTTATACCGATTGCGCGATGTAGCGCCCGATCGCTTTTACCAGAGCGAATATTATCGCTCGTACTACATTCAGACCGGGCTGGCGGAGGAAATCGCCTACACGATGTATTTGCAGGACGGTGTAGCTGTCGTGATATCGCTGATGCGTGGGGGCGACAGTTCGCGGTTTTCGGCGCGCGAATTCAGGTTGCTGGATAATGTCGTACCGATTGTTAACAGTCTGTCGCAGCGACATTGGTGCAATTTGCACGACAGCTTCGAGATCAAGCCTCCAGAGCCGGAAAACGGTTTCAACCGAAGCATTATCGAGGACATGGTCAGTGCCATGTTTGGCCCGCGAATTACGCCGCGGGAAATCCAGGTGGTCGCGCAGATCCTGGAGGGACATTCCTCGGAATCGATAGCGCGCAGCCTCGGTATAGCCGTGGGTACGGTGCGAATACATCGTCGAAATGTTTACGCCAAACTACAGATATCGTCTCAACAGGAACTTTTCTCGATTTTTTCCCAGAAATTCAAGACAGCAGGTAAATAGCACGCGGATTCGTGACCGATCTGAAGCGGGACGGGATTGTCCGTAAGTGCACAACTAGCAATATTGTGGAGAACAACGTATGAACAATGACAGTAATATAACCGACGCGCAAACGACTGGCCGGCCCGGTCGATTGGCCGGGAAAACCGCGGTAATCACCGGTGGCGCCGCCGGAATGGGAAGGGCGACTTCCCTCGCTTTTGCCAGGGAGGGCGCTCGCATTGCGATCCTGGACATTCAGTCGGAAGCAGGCGAGGAGGTCGTCCAGTTAATTCGCGACAACGGCGGCACCGCTGAATTTATCCAGACTGACGTTGCCGATGCTGTACAGGTCGAGGCTGCGTTTGACTGGGTCATTGAAACGCTAGGACCCTACAACGTGCTCTTCAACCACGCCGGCACCATTACCGTAAAACCGCTGCACGAGTCCACCGAAGCCGATTACGATCGGCTCATGGATATCAATGTGCGTTCCGCCTTTCTGGTGTGTCGCCGCGCGGTCCGGGAGATGAGTGACAACGGTGGCGGCGCGATCGTTATCACGGGATCGATTGCATCGGAGCTGGGTTACCCGCTCGAGTCACTGTACTGCATGACCAAGGGTGCGGTGCTCCAGCTCGCGCGCACTATTTCGGCGGAGTATCGCGATAGTGGCATTCGATGTAATGCGGTTTGTCCCGGGTTCGTCAAGACCGCGCACGGCTTACGCGAAATCAGCGAGCTGGATAGTGCCGGGCAGGCCTGGGAAGAGGGGGCGCTGGCCGAAGCCCAGGGCCGCATCTGTGAACCGGAAGAGGTCGCCGCGGCGGTTGTGTTTCTGGCCTCTGATGAAGCCAGCTTCATCACGGGTAATGCGCTCTATGTCGATAACGGTTGGTACGCCAAGGGATAGACCGAGTGCGTGACCGACGACGGAACGGTTTGCGCAGCGGTAACCTGGCCGTACGCGGATGAATACCGGATTCAGGTAGCGACAATATGAAACCCGCAAATGAACGCGTCATGCAGTGTCTCGGTAGTTTCGGGATCGAGTTCGAAATCCGCATCCTGCCGGCGGCGGTGCGCACCGCGAAGCTCGCCGCCGATGCGCTGGGTTGCGAGGTCGGCCAGATCGCCAATTCGCTTATTTTCAGAAATCGAACCGACGAACAGGCGGTGTTGATCATGTGCGCGGGTGATCGGCGGGTCGATCTGCGCAAGGTAAAGCTGCAAAACGGGTTCGAACTGGGCAAGGCCGACGCCGAATTCGTGCGCCGCCAGACAGGCTTTGCGATCGGCGGCGTGCCGCCGGTTGCCCACGCCATGCCATTGCGCTGCCTGCTCGACGAATCGCTACAGCGCCATGCTGAAGTCTGGGCTGCGGCAGGAACGCCGGAATCGGTTTTCCGCATGTCGCCCGCGCAGTTACACACGATTACCGGGGGTGTCTGGCAAGATCTCGCCGAGGATTGACCTACTTGTGCCCACAACATTGGACTACTCGACAAGGGTTCTCGCAGAGGCGCAGGGGCGCGGAGAGCGCGGGGGATATTTTGCAGGGTGGGTGCCGGGGCATCTCTAAATCAAATTTCGACAACCTCTTTATCGCCCCGCGCTCCCCGCGCCTCAGCGAGAACTTCTTCGGTTCAGGGCAATGCAGCAGTCCGACGTTTTGGAGTTGTGCCGAGGAAAGCGGTGAGAGATGCTGGCTAGCCTTCGAGCTCTTCCCAGCGTTGATACAGGTCCGCCAGTTCGGTCTCCAGCGCCTGCAGTTGTTGCTGCTCGTTGCGAATCAGCGTTGCTTCTTGCTGGTAGTAATCGGCGCTGGCGAAACGCAGGTGCAGGGCTTCGATACGCGCTTCCAGTTTCTCGATTTTGCCCGGCAGAGCCCGCAATTCACGTTGGTCAGGAATGCGTGCGCGGGACACGGGCGCGGATTTTTTTGCCGGCGTGGCTTTGACCTGGGGTGCTTCAAGCGGCTGTGCCTGGCGCTGCCAGTCACGATAGCCGCCGACGTACTCGTTGATCACGCCGGGGCCTTCGAACACCAGCGTACTGGTGACCGTGTTATCGATGAATTCGCGGTCGTGGCTGACCAGTAACAGGGTGCCGCTGTACTCGACCAGCAACTCCTCGAGCAATTCCAGGGTTTCGATATCGAGGTCGTTGGTGGGCTCGTCCATCACCAGCAAATTGAATGAACGGGTAAACAGGCGCGCCAGCAACAGGCGATTGCGCTCCCCTCCGGACAGCGCCTTGACCGGCATGTGGATGGTCTTTTCATTGAACAGGAAATCCTTGAGGTAACCGACCACGTGACGCGAACGGCCGTTGATGGTGACCTGGTCACCGGCCGCGGCGAGATTGTCACGCACCGTCTTCTTCGGGTCCAGCCCCTCGCGGTGCTGATCGAAGTAGGCGACTTCGAGCCGGGTGCCCGTTCTGATCCAGCCGCTCTGTGGTTTCAACTGACCCAGCAGTAACTGGATCAGGGTCGACTTGCCGCTGCCGTTGGCGCCGAGAATGCCGATCTTTTCGCCGCGCAGGATCTTGCAGCTGAAATCGCGCACGATCGGCCTGTCGTCCCAGGCGAAACTGATGTTTTCGGCTTCGATGACGATCTTGCCGGAAGCGTCCGCCTGATGTGCGTTCAATTTCGCCGTAGCGCTGCGTTCCCGCCGTGCGGCGCGCTCCTCGCGCATCCTCTCCAGCGCGCGCACGCGCCCTTCGTTGCGTGTGCGCCGCGCCTTGATGCCCTGTCGTATCCAGGCTTCTTCCTGCGCCAGTTTTTTGTCGAACAGCGCGTTGTGACGCGATTCGGTTTCGAGTTGCGCCGCGCGTGAGGCCAGGTATCGCAGATAGTCACCGGGCCAACTGCTCAGTTTACCGCGGTCGAGATCGATGATGCGAGTCGCCAGCCGCTGCAGGAAACTGCGATCGTGGGTAATGAATACGAGCGTGCCGTTGAATCCCAGCAACAGGTTTTCGAGCCACAGGATCGAGTCGATATCGAGGTGGTTGGTGGGTTCGTCGAGCAGCAGCAAATCAGGCTCGGCTACCAGTGCCTGCCCCAGTAAGACGCGGCGTTTCATGCCGCCGGAGAGGTCATCGAAGGGCTGGTCCGCGGACAGCGAGAGGCGCGAAATCGTGCTCGAGATGCGGGTTTCCAGGTTCCAGGCGGCATTCGCCTCGATTTGATCCTGGTAGGCCTGCATGCGATTGAGCGCGTCCGGGTTGCTGACGGATTCGAGCGCGGCATGGTGCCAGGCGGTGATGACGCTGGCGAGTTTGCCGATCCCCAGCGCAATGCAGTCGTAAACACTGCCGCTAAAACTGCGCGGAACCTCCTGGCTGAGTTCGGCGATGCGCAACTCGGAGCCGTGGATGATGTCGCCGTCGTCGACCTTGACGCGGCCGGCAATGATTTTCAGCAGGGTCGACTTGCCGCTGCCATTGCGTCCCACCAGGCACACCCGTTCGCCGGCCTCGAGGGTCAGGTTGACGCCATCGAGGAGCGCGTGGTCACCGTAGCTGTGGTGAAGATTTTTGGCCTGTAGCAGGGACATCGGTATCGACAGAGGGAAACTGCGCTATTATGCGGCTTTCACGTGGATTTTAAAGGTGCCGATAACGCTATGTGTGGACGTTTTTTTCTCGATGCCAGGGCGGGGAAGATCATCGAGCACTACAACGCACCGCCGCCCGACCTGTTTACGGCGCGCTACAACATCGCGCCGACGACGCCGGTGCTGGCTTTCGGCGAGGGGAAATTCGATCTCTACCGCTGGGGCCTGATCCCGTCCTGGGCAAAGGATCTGAGCATCGGCAATCGCATGTTCAATGCCCGCGCCGAAACCGTCGCCGAAAAACCCTCGTTTCGAAACGCCTATAAACGCCGCCGCTGCCTGGTGCCGGCCAACGGGTTTTACGAGTGGCGCCTGGAAAACGGGCGCAAGCAGCCCTATTGCTGTCACATCGATCACCAGTTGTTCTCCATGGCGGGCATCTGGGAACACTGGCAGGATGCCGAGGGTAATGAAATCCAGTCCTGCGCGGTGCTGACGACGCAGGCGCGTGGTGCCATGCAGGAGCTGCACCAGCGCATGCCGGTTTACATCGCGCCGCGGGATTACGCCGACTGGCTCGACTGTCGCGCGGATGACACCACCGCGGCCGATCGCCTGCTTGCGGAAACGGCGCCGGATTACGAGTACTACGCGGTCAACAGCAGCGTCAGCAACTCGCGCAATGAAGGCCCCGACCTGATCCTGCCGTTAGGACAGTAGCAGTCATTTTGATCCCTTCGAACGCCCGGTAGCGGGATTACCCGTCGAGCTCCGATGGGCCGTCCCTGGCCCGGTCCCGCGGCTATCCTGCCGCTAGTCGCCCGACGGGTAATCCCGCTACCGGGCTTGAGTTTTCAAGGGCGAAGCCCCGAACCCTCGGGGACATGCCACGATTTTTCGTCGAGCTATATGATTCCGGCACGTCAAGCACCGAAAAATGTGCCGTGTCCCCCTCGAAGGAACGAGTTCGAATCCTCGTCGAACCCCCCGGTCTCGATCAGGATGCGTTACCGCCGTTTTTAACGAGGGCTTTGAGGCGTTCGTCGTCGAACTCCTGCTCCAGTCTTGAGGCGGCTTCATCGACCGCGGCCTGCAGATCCCTGCCGCAGTTAACCACTACGCGCCGCCATTGTTCGAGGTAGGCATCGGTACCCGCCATTTTGGCGCGCATCGCGGCCTTGTCGATGGCTTCGGCAAAGCGTTCGGTAAGTACGATCTTGGCGGTATCGCGGCGTTCTTTGGCAATGACCTGGGCAGGAATATCGCGCCAGTACACGGTAGTGAGTTTAGCCATCTGACAGGTCTCGACTGAAAATTAAGATTGTTCGGGAAGGCGAGTATAAAGACGGCAGGAGTTCAAATCCAGTGTCAGGTTTATCGATCGCCGGGTCTTGAAAATATTGTTTACCGGGTTTGATCGGAGGGCGTAGAATGCCGCGCAGTTTCGAAATTTTATGTGGGAGAATGCAATGCTGAGAGTTGGATTTATCGGGCTGGGAAACGTGGGCGGAAAACTTGCCGGCAGCCTGTTGCGTAACGGCGTCGATTTGACGGTCCGCGACCTTAATGCCGACATTGCGCAAGCTTTTCTCGACGCCGGCGCGAAGTGGGCGGGCAGCCCGCGTGAAATGGCGCAAAACGTCGACGTACTGATTACCTGCCTGCCAAGCCCCGCAGCCAGCGCCGCGGTGATGGAGGCCGAGGATGGAGCGCTCGCCGGTCTCGGCGAGGGTAAGATCTGGGCGGAAATGAGCACCACCGACAAGGGCGAGGTTGTGCGTCTCGGTGAAAAGGTTAAGGCGGTTGGCGCCGAACCGGTCGACTGCCCGGTATCGGGCGGTTGCCATCGCGCCGCGACTGGCAATATAGCGATATTTGCCGGCTGCGAACGCGCCACCTTCGAAACCATGCTGCCGTTGCTCACCACCATGGGGCGTCGCATCCTGCACACCGGTGAACTCGGTTCGGCTTCGGTGCTGAAGGTCGTCACCAACTACCTGGCGACCGCGAACCTGCTGAGTGTGTGCGAGGCCCTGGTGACTTCGAAGCTCGCTGGCATGGACCTGAACACCACCTACGAGGCGATTCGCATTTCCTCGGGCAATTCCTTCGTGCACGAAACCGAGAGCCAGGTGATTTTGAACGGTAGTCGCGATATCAGCTTTACCATGGACCTGGTGTGCAAGGATATCGGCCTGTTCAACGATGTCGCCAGGCGCGGGGGCCTCGAGCTCGAACTGGGTTCGTTGTTTCAACGTATTTTCGAGGAGGGCCAGGAAAGGTACGGGCCGCGTGAACTGTCGCCGAATATTATCCGCCGTCTCGAGGAAAAAACAGGGGTTGAAGTGCTGGCGCTCGGCTTTCCGGTGGAAATGCTCGATGACGAGCCGGAGGAACCCGGTTACGAGGTAAAGGTCAAGGGACGCTAGCTTACCCAGGAAGGGTTCTCGCAGAGGCGCGAAGGCGCCGAGGCCGCTGGGGATTTAGCGGGTAAACACCCATGCGTAAGTCTGGCATGGTGCCATTCGATCCGATGCTTCGGTTGAAGCCATTTATAAAAACCACCGCGATCCCAGCGATCTCAGCGCCTCTGCGAGAACCTCCAGACGCTTGCGCAGGATTGACTACTGGGTACGCATGCCGCGGCAGCAGCAGCTTTGACACGCGCCTCGGCGTTGTTTTTATCACCGGTTTGATGTCTGCGGTGTCGACAATGCCGCGTCCGCCAAGTATGCTGAAATGCCTTCAAAGCTGTCCTTGAAATCATGCCTGACCTGTCTTACCTGACGCGGAATAATCCCGCCCGCTTTGATCTGAAGTCGGGTCAGAATACTATGAAAGCCGTCGTCACCACGGCGAATGGCGACTATGACAAGCTTGATTATCGCGATGTGCCAATGCCCATCGCCGGTCCCGGGGAAGTGTTGCTTAAGGTACTCGCCGCCGGCGTCAACAACACCGAGATCAATACTCGCCTGGGCTGGTACTCGTCTTCGGTTAGCGGCGGCACCGAGCAGTTTGCCGGAAGCGAACGGGACGCCGACGAACTCGCAGACGGAGGCTGGAATGAAGCCACGCCGTTCCCGTTTATCCAGGGGACGGACTGCTGTGGTGAAGTGGTCGAAGTTGCCGATGACGTCGTCGATCCGCAACCCGGCCAACGTGTGCTGGTGCGGGCCTGTATGCGTGTGCAGGGTTTCGACTCGCTCAAAAATATCTGGATGGCCTCGGACTTCGACGGCGCCTTCGCGCAGTTCGTGAAGGTGCCGGCGAGCGAGGTTTTCAGTGTCAACTGTCAATGGAGCGCCGTCGAACTGGCGACTATTCCCTGCGCTTATGGAACCGCCGAAAACATGGTGCACCGCGCCGCTGTCGCCGAAGGCGATCACGTGCTCGTCCCCGGAGCCTCGGGCGGAGTGGGCTCGGCCGTGGTGCAACTGGCGAAACGCAGGGGCGCCAGGGTTACGGCTATCGCAGGGAGAGCAAAAATGGACGCTGTAGCAAGTCTCGGTGTCGATCGGGTTATTCCACGCGACGCCGATTTGCTGGCCGAGCTGGGCGCTTCGAGCGTCGATGTCATCATCGACAACGTCGCCGGTGACGGCTTTACCGCGCTTTTAAAGCTGCTCGGGCGCGGCGGACGATACGCGTCATCAGGCGCGATTGCAGGGCCCATGGTAAATCTCGACATGCGCGACTTTTACCTCAAGGATATACGCATGATCGGCTGCACCGCCTGGGACGAACCGGTATTCCCGAACCTGGTCCGCTACATCGAAGCCGATGAAATCATCCCGCTAGTCGCAAAAACCTTCCCTCTCCAGGACATAGCGCAGGCCCAACAGGAATTCCTCAAAAAAAACCACTTCGGCAACTTCGTCCTGATCCCACCAACCTGACCACCACTTTGTAAGTGTTGTCCTCGGCGGCCACGCCGTTACTGGGAGTATCAATAACGAGGTAAGTTGTGAGATTACTGCTTGCGCAGGAACGACCTGTAGGAGGGTTAGAGTTGATCGGCGATGTAGATGAACAGGGGCAGTGTAAAGAATGCGACGATGACCTGGAAGGTGACGATGCTCGACATCAGCTCGGCATTGCCGCCCATCTTGCGCGCCATGACGTAGGCCGCAGGAGGTAGAGCAAATGCAGGAGCAATTGCCGAGGAAACCGGTGAGAAATGTGGGCTAGGCCCTGGCCTGTAATTCATCTTCAAAGGTCCAGGGAACCGAGCGCGGTTTCAGCGTCGACTCGGAAACTACCGATTCAAGCGTATTTACTTTATTGGTTTGAACGTCGTAGCGTCCAATACGGATAAGAACGCCATCGGGTTCAATTCCCAGGACAACCCCGGCGATTTTGACTGGAGTACCGTTTTTATCGGTGTACAGGTAGTACACCATGTCTCCGGTTCTCATGTTTACGGGTTCATTATGTTGAAGACTGGATTACCGGAAATGCCAACACAAACTTCTCCTCGGCTAGCGTCCTGTCGTCGCCATCCAGGCGAGGTAGCGCTCATCGACAGGCTCGCCGAAGTCAGCCCACCACTCAGGGTTAGCGACAATTGAGCGCGCCATGACTTCGGGCCGGTTTGGCATATGCTCCATAATATTCTTGCCATTGTGAAACCAGGGTTCGCCATTTTTAATAATGTCAAACGCGGAAGCGCGCATCGGACCATAGTTGATATACCTGGCCTGTTCCGCCTGTTGTGCCGGCGCGGATGCATGAATCAGGAACTTTTTCGCTGCCTCCATATTCGCCGCGCCCTTCACCAATACCAGCCAATCTTCATCGAGAACCTGCCCGTCCCACAGCGTGACAAAATTTTCGCCTTCGGTCAGAACCGCGGAACCGATACGACCGTTGTAGGCCAGCGACATGCTGACTTTTCCAGACTTCACCAGTTCCAGCGGCTCCGCGCCCGAGGACCAGAACATCACGTCATCCCTGATCTTGTCGAGCATATTGAATGCCCGATCAATGCCGGCCTCCGTGCTCATCACCTTGTAAACATTCTTGATCGCGACACCGTCAGCGATCAACGCCATTTCGATCAATCCATTTGGCCAACTGCGCAGTCCTCGCTTGCCCGGGAACTTTTTCAGGTCGAAAAAATCGCCGATCGTTTGCGGTTGTTCACCCTCGAAGCTGCCTTCCTGGTAAAAGACGACATAAGACCAGAAGACTTGAGGAACAACGCAATTATTGGGGACTTGCACCATGATGTCGTCATCCATCGAGGTACCATCGGCGGTTTTCTGGAACATATCCCGATCGAGTTCCTCGAACAGGCCTTCGTTGCACCCCACCCGCGCTTCGTGGGATAGTACATCGACGATATCCCAGATCACGTCGCCCGAATTAACCTGGTAACGAATCTCGTCCAGACCCCCCTCGTACTCGATGAGGTTGATATCGTCACCGCGATAGGTATCGATGTAGGCCCTTTTCTGCGACTCGGTGTAAGCGCCTCCCCATGAAACGAAGTTCAATTCGGCATGTGCCACCGTAGTAACCGCGATCAGCGAAGCAAGCAGCGATTGTTTTAGGGTTACTAACACGATGTTTATCTCCCTTTTGGTAAATTTGTATATAGTAGTATAAATGACTGAAACCCAGTCCGCTGAATATTAATAGTCGGATTGGTCCGCAACCGGGAATACGACCCGTGGACACAGGTTTGATTAATTACATTTTGCAACACTGGTGGGGGAATGTCTCGTTGGCCCGGGCGTTCTGGGTCAACCTGGTGATGCTGTATGTTGCACTGGAGATTTTTCGACGATTTATATTCCCACCCTATATCGAAAATGAAATGGCGGTTACCAGTGCAGTAGTCATTTACCTCGTTATCGCAAAAGTGATCATTTATTCCTGGCAGGTAGTTGGTGTCTTACGCATTAGCGATCATCGTATCAAAACCGATAGCGGCAGAACCTGGGCGAATGTTGCACAGATCGCTCTTGTAGCCAGTCTCGCGGTAACCCTGCTCACAAGCATAGAAACCTACCAGTCTCTGCAGATTTTCAAGCAGGATTTAAGGCTCAGGGAAATGCCGCTGGATGAGCCCGAGTACTCGCTCGATCTGATTGAACGGGATACGCTGATCCACCTGCGCGGTCCCTTTCAGATCGGCATTACCAACAAGGTTGCGGAATTGATTGAGCGTAATCCGGCAATTGCCGGGATAATTCTCGACAGTGAGGGTGGTCAGATATACGAGGGCAGGGGACTGGCGAGGGTTATAAGAGAGAACGGGTTAAAGACAGTTTCCCTCGATGAATGCCTGTCATCCTGTACCACGGCCTTTGTCGCGGGCACTACACGAACACTGGGAACGAACGCGAGACTGGGATTCCACCAATACAAGACTTACAGCATTATT
The DNA here is from genome assembly GCA_024232855.1 of Gammaproteobacteria bacterium. GTDB lineage: Bacteria > Pseudomonadota > Gammaproteobacteria. Next base: position 10,564 of record JAAEPH010000457.1, on the reverse strand, counting down.
CCTTCTATCGATGTTGATAACGAACAGGCGAAGGATATGGCGATTTTCATAAAGCAGGGAGTATCACCGCGGTTCCTGGAGAAAATATTTTCCCAGCCACCCGAGGGTATGTGGTGGCCGGAAATTGATGAGCTGGTAGACGCGGGGGTTGTCCACCAGGTAGGTTATTCCCCTGGCGCTAGTGAGGAGTAATACCGCGCAGGCGCTCGGTACGACGGCGCATCAGCTCCAGAAATACCAGTAACGCAACCGATATCATGATCAATATCGTAGCAACGGCCATAATGGTCGGACTGATCTGTTCCCTGATTCCGGAAAACATTTGCCACGGTATGGTTCTTTGATTGTAGCTTCCGACGAATAACACGACCACGACTTCATCGAACGAGGTGATGAAGGCGAACAGGCCGCCGGAGATAACGCCGGGTATGATCAACGGCACCGTGACCTTGAAAAAAGTATTGGTCGGTGAAGATCCGAGGCTCGCGGCCGCGCGCGTAAGACTGTGATCAAACCCGGTTAGCGTGGCGGTAACGGTAATTACCACAAAGGGCGTCGCCAGTGCCGCGTGCGCCAATATGACGCCGATATGCGTACCCTGTAAGCCGATTCTCGAATAAAAGAAAAACATACCCGCGGCGGAGATGATCAGCGGCACGATCATCGGCGATATCAGCAATCCCATAATCGTGGTTCTGAACGGGAAATCGGGGCGACTCAGACCCAGTGCGGCCAGGGTACCCAGAAAAGTCGAAATAATGGTCGAAAAGAACGCGATGATGAAACTGTTCTTGACCGCGCCCTGCCAGTTCAGGCTGGTGAAAAATTCCTGATACCACTTGGTGGTATAAGCTTCCGGCTGCAGCTGAAGCATTTCCGAGGTAAAGGAAAAATAGGGTTGCGCGTTAAACGATAGCGGAAGAATAATCAGGATCGGAAAGATCAGGAAGGCAAATATAGATACGCAGATGGTCAGGAAACAATAGTGCCAGATGCGCTCGAAAAGTGTGGCGTGGATCGGTAAGGCCATCTGTCTACCCCAGTTTCATGTTATTGATGCCGACGACCTTGTCGTAAAGAATATAAAGCGCCAACACGATTAGTAACAATATGGTTCCGAGAGCCGCCGCCAGACCCCAGTTAAGCGAGGTTGAAATATGGTAAGCGATAAAGTTACTGATCAGGGTGCCTTTGGTGCCGCCCACCAGCGCCGGTGTAATGTAATAGCCAATCGCCAGTATGAAAACCAGGATACCGCCTGCGCCGATACCGGCGATGGTATTCGGGAAATAAATTCGTCGAAACGCGGTAAACGGGGTAGCTCCCATGGAGCGCGCGGCGCGCACCCAGCTCGGCGGGATGGTTTTCATCACGCTAAAAAGCGGTAACACCATGAAGGGCAGTAAAATGTGAGTCATCGCGATGACGGTGCCGGCTTCGTTATGTATCATCGCCAGTCGATTGTCATCGCTTAACAAGCCTGTACCAACCAGTATGTCATTGATTACCCCTTCTTTTTGCAGCAGTGCGATCCAGGATGAAGTTCGCACCAGCAGTGAAGTCCAGAAGGGCAGCAGAACCAGGATAATCAGCAGGTTGCTGGTCCTGGTCGTTACGGTCGATAGCAGGTAGGCAATCGGATAACCTAAAACTATGGTAAGAAAGGTTATCGTGAAACTGAGCCTGATGGTTCGCCAGAACAGGTTTAGATAGACTTGCCGCTCCTCGGCTCGCATGGAAAAGGAGCCGTCGCTATTCTTTTGGGCGTCGACTGCGGCAAGGTAATAGGAACTCGTATACTTGGTGCTTTCGCGCTTGATCAGCTGCCAGGTTTCAAATTGCCCCCACTTTTTGTCGATGGCAATCATTGCCTTGGTCGCCTCCTCGGGGGGATCCAGCTTTTTTATCTTGCGTGCCGTTTTTCTGAACAGGCCGGACATGCCCGACTTTTCATAATTCAGACGTCTGCCGAGTCGGCTGATCGTTTTTGCCTCGGCGCCAACCTTGAAATCCTTGAACAGAGCCTGGAAAGTGGCTTCGTTGGGTAATTCTTCGGAACTTAACTCCCAGTCTTTTATCTCTTCGACCACGGTGGGGAATTGTTCGATAGCAATCGAGTTGTCCGTACTTCGAAGCAACATATCGAAGATCGGGATCATGAATGTGATCAGGATAAACAGGAACAATGGCGCGACCAGCAACAAGGCTGTTTTTTTCCGTTCCCAGAGCGCTTTTTTGAGGGCTTGCTTCAACGGAACGCCATCAGCGGTTGTAATCACTTCAGTTGTTGCTTCAGCTTCAGCCATCGTGTAAATCCTTCGTCAGTTAAACCCGGGGCTCATTAGCAGAACCCCGGGCGTGTTGCGAATGTTAAGACCAGCCCCTATTCCTTGGCCAGCCATGCTTCAAAGCGTTCAGCCATATCATCCTTGTTGTCTGCCCACCACTCGAAGTCATAGAAAATCGCGCCTTTCATATTTTCGGGTGCCGTAGGCATATGAGGGCCCATTTCTATGCCCAGATCGGCATGCTTGCCGACCATAGGGGCCGAAGAGGCGCGCAAGGGACCATATGAAATGTATTTTGCCTGGTCCGCAAGGCGTTGCGTGTCGGTTGCAAAGCGCAGGTATTTCATAACTTCTTCCTTATTCTTACCACCTTTGGGAACCACCCAGCCATCCAGCTGGAGTGCTTGCGCGTCCCAGAGCATTTTAATGGGCTGCTTGTCGACGTTGATAGCCTCGAACAACCGACCGTTGTAACCGGTACCAAACACTACTTCGCCGTCAGCAAGCAGTTGCATCGGCTGTGAACCCTTGGTCCACCAGACAACCTGATCTTTTATCGTATCAAGTTTTGCAAATGCCCTTTTAACGCCTTCCTCGGTATCCAGTACATCGTACACATCCTCTGGCGCGACACCGTCAGCAATTAAGGCCCATTCGAGATTCGGATCGGGGCGTCTTTCCAGGGAACGCTTACCAGGAAATTTTTCCAAGTCGAATACATCTGCCATCTTTGTAGGTGCTACGTCGAATACATCGCTGCGATAACCCATTGTGGTTGAATAGGCAATCTGCGGTATATAGCAGGCCGATACAATCGATTGACCAAAGTCTACACTCGCCGGGGTTCCGTCGGGCGCATCTGCCAGTTGCGTGTCATGGTCAATTTCGTCAACCAGGCCTTCGTCGCATAAAGTAATCCCATTTGGCGCCTCTGCATCGAGTAAGTCCCAGGTGACATTGCCTGCTTCCGTCATGGCGCGCAGTTTTGAAGCGCCCTCGGAGGCAGAATCATCATTGACAATCTTAATGCCGGGGTTGGCCTTCATATAGGGATCGTGGTAAGCGCGCTGCTGGCTCTTGGTGTAGGCACCACCCCAGGACACGATAACCAACGTGGTTTCCGCCTGCGCCGCGACCACCACGGTGGACGCTACTGCGGCAAGCAGGGTTTGTTTAACAATTTTGTTCATCTTAAAAACGCTCCTCTTGTTCAATATCTAGTTATAAATAAACGAATTATGCCGAATCACTTTACATCTATCGGGAACTAGTCCGATGGATCCAGTGCTCGGCAGTCTTCCGCAGTCCAGCCGATGTTAGCTGTACCGCCTTCTTCAAGGTGGGCATGATTGGCTGAATTTGGAATTTTTACAATAAAATCGTCGTGACCCAATACCGTGAAACGTGTGCGGATGTGATCCCCGAGATAAATCAATTCTTCGGCGACGCCGGAAAAAATGTTGGGTAAGGAACCGGGTTCCGGGTTGACGGTGACGCGTTCGGGGCGCAGAGACAATGTGCTGCGACCGCCAACTCCGCTAACGTTCACTTTCTTGGCGACCACGGTGCTGTCGCCGCTGCTGTCTACCTCGACCTTGACGGTATCGCCGTTGTCTTCGATAACGTTACCGAGGAAACGGTTATTTTCACCGATAAAATTGGCGCAGAAAGCGTTCTCGGGTTGTTCGTAAAGGACTTCGGGTGGCGCACATTGCTGGATAATGCCATCGTCGAATACCGCGATGCGGTTCGACATGGTAAGCGCTTCGCTTTGATCATGGGTAACATAGACCACGGTGAGGTCAAGATTTTCATGAATGTGCTTGATTTCGTATTGCATTACTTCGCGCAGGTTCTTGTCGAGGGCGCCCAGCGGTTCGTCCATCAAGACCAGATCAGGGTCAAACACCAGCGATCGCGCCACAGCCACGCGTTGTGCCTGTCCGCCCGATAGTTGCGCCGGTCGGCGATCGCCGAATACCCCGAGCTGAACCATGTCGAGTGCACGCTTGACGCGTTGTTCGCGTTCCGACTTGTCCATACCCCGCACTTCCAGTGGAAAGGCGAGGTTTTCGGCGACGGTCATATGCGGGAACAGGGCATAGTTCTGGAATACCATACCAATACCGCGCTTGTGTGGCGGTACCCGGTTGATCGGCTTATCATTGAGAAAAATCTCACCATGGGTGGCCGGCTCGAATCCCGCCAGCATCATCAGGCATGTGGTCTTGCCCGAGCCGGATGGCCCCAGCATTGTCAGAAACTCACCCTTGGCTACATCAAGGTTCAAGCTTTTGACGACCAGCGATTCGCCGTCGTAGCTCTTTTGGATATCGACGAAACGTACGAGGGAATTTTCACTTGGCATGGCAGGATTGTCTCGGCTAGATGTCTTGATTCAAATTATTTTCGTTTTCAGCCGGGTAATTATTTTATTTTCGGTCTCCCGGACTTTTAATTCACAACGAACCTTATCGGTGTTACCCAGCAAAATCAACCGTTTTGTCCGCTATGCAGAGATTGGCTGATTCTAGCCAAATTAGATGAACTCAATATTAACGATGAACTCAATATTAACTACGTTGTGTAAAGATCTTAGATCCAAACTGGTGATTGGGCTCGCCCGCTAACCAGGGTAAACACCGGGCCGCTGGCCAATTTCAGGAAAATGGTCAGAAATCCCGTTTACGGCATCATGATCGACGGCGCTGCGCGTGATGCTGGATATCGGCGAAGACGGTTCCGTGAAAGCCTATTTCAAGCAGGAGACTATCTGGCTCGAGGGGATACTGATGCCGGTGTACTGACCCCTACATCGCCTCAGGTTTCTCTCTCAAGTAAGGCCCGTTGGTCGAATGTCAGCAATAAACGGAGAGTTTGTACCTGCCTGCCGCAATAACATGGTAATCAGATTTAAACAGACGGAGTATGATAGTGACCATGTCGAAAGCAAGCGACCAGACCCTGTGCAAATTCATCGAAGTGGCGCGTTACATCGCCGCGCAGGCTGATCAATCCCTGACCCTGGAAACCCTCGCGCAGCGGGTGCACCTGTCACCGTCGCGATTCCAGCGGGTGTTCAAATCGATCTTCGGCGTATCGCCGAAGAAATTTCAGCAGGCCGCGCGCAGCGATCGCTTCAAGGCCCTGCTGCGTGCCGGAACCGATATCACCGAAGCCATTTACGAGGCCGGCTATGGCTCCAGCAGCCGGGTTTACGGCCAGCCCATGCACGGCATCGGCATGACGCCGAAACGTTATCGCGCCGGCGGCAAGGGTGAAACCCTGAACTGGGCCTGCCGCGATACGGTGCTCGGACCTCTGCTGATGGCCGCCACCGATCGCGGCGTCTGTTTCGCGCAGTTCGGCGGCGACTGCGTCGCGCTGCAGGCGCAGTTACGCGCCGAGTACCCTCATGCCGAACTAAAGGCATACGACGGGGAATCGAGCGCGCAACTCGATCACTGGATTGATGCGTTCAACGCCTACATCCAGAGTAAGCAGCCGCGCCCCGATATCCCGCTGGATCTGCAGGGCACCGCGTTTCAGATCAAGGTCTGGGAATTTCTGTTAAGCCTCAGGGATGGAGACGTCATCAGTTACTCGGAACTCGCGCAGGGGATCGAAAAGCCCCGTGCCGTGCGCGCGGCCGCGTCGGCCTGCGGCGCGAATCGAATCGCGGTGCTGGTGCCCTGTCATCGAATCCTGCGCGGTGATGGCGGGCTGGGCGGTTATCGCTGGGGGCTCGAGCGTAAACGTGCCTTGCTCGATGCCGAACGCGCGCGCAGTAGGAAATCGGTGAGCGATGCGGGCTAGGGTTGCAGGACGTCTATGCTGATCAGTCCTTCATCCGATGCGACTCCGTCAAACACGGTGAAGGGAATACTGACGCGGCCTGAAAATCCGGCCTCGGGAATAAATGTCCACTCATTTTTCGAGTGGACGAGGTGGCCTCCATCGCCGCCCCTGATCAGCGCAATGGTCAGGTCGTTGCCCGAATCAGGATCTGCCGCCGTTGGACGTATCTTTATCTCTTCTCCCATTGGCGCTGAAATGGATTGATCCATAGCCCGGGGCGGCTGGTTATCGAGCGTCGTAAATATCCCCTGGGAGAAGCGATAAAATGATCCCGCATGGACTTTTTTAAGGGAATGAGCCCGAACCATGTACCACGCATCGGGAATCGGGTCGCTGTCGACATACCGATTTCCGTCGTGCAATTCGGACGGGTTCAGTGCCTGGTAAGGCCCGAGTCGATCTGCCGCGCGGTAGATACGGTATCGTGTCCCGGCTTCGTTATCCGCCACGCTCCATTCGAGTTGAACGTCGCCGTCCCTCGATTCAGCCCGCAAATTTCGTACCGGTTGCAACGGGAAAGGGCGCAATGTCGGATCGCCCAGCAGGTTGACCCAGATCGGATTTGCCCATGGGTAGGATCCCGTCGGCGTATATTCCAGCGACTCATGCCCCCCTTTCGAATAAGTCCCGTTGTTGACCGTGCGTAAATGACTGTAGCCAATGGATTTACCCAGCGCCATGTGGTGCAACTGCCAGGCCGGCCGGCCGCCCCATCCCGTGGTCAGGACATACCATTGCTGCGCCATCATGGCCTTCATTCTGTTATTCCGCCGCGAAAAATCGAGCTTGCCGCTGCCGAAGTTGATCGTGAAAACGCTCTTTATCGGCGTCGTCGAGGTGTATTTCGAATACTTCGATTTGCCGAAATCGACGCCAAGCAACCACGGCTGCCGCGTACCCGCGTCATGATGGCTGCCCGACACGAAGTCTTCGGGCCCGACGATATTGCGCAACGCATCGAGTTCCACGAACAGGTGACCGCTGTCGCCGTAGGCTTGCCGCAAGTCTCCCAGGCGCCCATGCCGCCAGTGATGATTCTTGTCGAAGTATCGTTTTAACAGCGATACTTCCTCGCCGAACTCGTCACCCATCCTGGAAAAATCAATCCGCCCGACCTGCATTTCAATGTGGTCGCCCGGGACGGTGCTGTGCTTCAATGCCCCCTGGCCGTCGCCAAGCCAGACTGCGTTCGTATCGGCATAGAACAAATCGGTTTCCAGCGGCCGAACCTTGTGCCCGTCAGGCCTGGACTGCCCGCTTTTGACCACCGGAATGCGGCCAATCAAGATCAGGGCATGCGGCAAGTAGTGCGCGGCGTTATAACGATCCTGGATCCAAGCGCGCAATTCGCGCGCGGCCTTCAAGTTTACTACCGGATCCTTGTCACTGCCACGTGGCGTATCGCGGCGAACCACCGACCAGCCATCGCCGGTCAGATCCAGCATGAAACGGTCCAGGCGCGGGGCCAGTTCGTCGGCGAAGTTTTCGTCCACGACCACGAGCGCCACGCCCCGGATTTCCTCGGCCGGCAGGTTCAGCCCGGTAGTCCAGTACCCGGTTTCGATCCGTTCCTTGCTTGGACGGGAAATTCGATACTCGTAAGCGATACCTGGCTGGATATTCTTATCCCGGTAGATTCTGGCGAAGCCTCGAACCGAGGCATGGTCTTTCCAGGACTGTTTGCCCGATTGGCCCAAAACCCGCCGCTGGATACTGACACGGCCGACTTTCGATCCGGTGGCCCTGGGCCAGTTGAACTCGACCATTTTACCGTCGCTGGAAATCTGACCTTCAAGCGATAGCGAGCGTTGCTCCACGGGTGCCGCCGCCGAGCTGCCCGGCCCGAGAAAGGCAAGCAAACAGAAATACAGGAATTTCCGGCATGGACGATAACAAAGCAATATTGAACTCCGGTTGATAGCTCAAGCATAATTTGATAGCGCCGTTCGAGTCTACTGCTTGATCTATCTTTTGTATCGCAGGCATTGGCCTGAAAAGCGTGCTTGCTACTGTATTCGCTGGTATGTTTGCCTTTTTCCGGAAGCCGTATCTTCTCGCTCAAGTTTCATGCCTGTCGAAATTCTCAACATCGTCGCCCCGGTTTTTATCGTCGTCGCTGCGGGTTACCTGGCGGTCAGGGGACGGATCATCGGTGATCAGCCCGTCGATCAGCTGATGAAATTCGCGATTCAATTCGCAATTCCCTGCCTGCTGTTTCGCGCAACCTCGACCATCGACCTGGCTTCGGCCTTTGACTGGCGCATGTTGAGTTCCTATTCCCTCGCGGCGATATCCTGTTTTGCGATTACCTTTTTCGTTACCCGGAGTTTCTTCGGGCGCCGCCCCGGGGAAGCCGTGGGCGTGGCGTTTGCCGCCCTGTTTTCCAACCTGGTGTTATTGGGCCTGCCGATTTCGGAACGCGCCTGGGGTGTTGACAGCATGACGCCCAACTTTGCGCTGGTATCGGTGAATGCACCGATTTGTTACCTGATCGGCATTACCACGATGGAATTGTTGCGCGCCGACGGCCGTTCGGCCGCACAAACCGTGCGCATCGTTATCAATGCGATGTTTCGCAATAGCCTGATGATCGGCATCGGTCTCGGTTTTATCGTCAATATCAGCGGGGTAACGCCGCCCGCCGCTTTAATCGGCGCTATCGATCTGCTGGCGCGCGCCTCGTTGCCGGTGGCGTTGTTCGCGCTCGGTGGTGTACTGACGCGCTACACGCTGTCCCATTCGCTCGGAGAGGCAAGCCTGATCTCGGTATTGTCGCTGATCCTGCAACCGGCGTTGACACTGTTGCTGGGGTCGCTACTGCAGTTGCCCGAGGCGACTACCCGTTCCCTCGTGCTGATGGCGGCGATGGCGCCGGGACTGAATGCCTACCTGTTTGCCACGATGTATGATCGCGGGCAGGGAACCGCGGCCAGCACGGTATTGCTGTCGACCGGACTGTCGGTGTTTACCATCAGCGCCTGGCTCATCGTCCTGTAAGGCGATAACAGGTAATGACGCAACAATGGCGCGGGGCAGGGTATGGTTAGCGGAAACGGCGCGGTGATGCGCAAGGCGCTGCAGGATGCCTTATCCCTGCCGGCATTCATACTGTTGTTCACGATGATGGGCTTTGGCTCGCTCGCCCGCGGCGCAGGATTTAGCGCCGAGATGGCGGCGCTGGCCTCGCTGCTGATCTGGGGCTTGCCCGGCCAGCTGGCGATGGTCGAGTTGACCGCGAACGGGCAGGGGTTTGTCGCGATCGTGTTCGCCTGTTCGCTGGCGAATGCGCGTTTCTTGCCGATGGTGGTTTCCTTCGTGCCGGCGATGTCGCGCGGCAGGACGAGCCTGCCCGGCATGCTGCTCGATGCGCAATTGTTGTCGATCAATTCATGGGCGGTTTGCCTGCGTGAATTCCCGGGAATCGAGCCCGCGTATCGGCATCGCTATTACATCAGCTTTGCCAGTTCGATCCTGCTGGCCGCCCTCGCCGGCACCTTGCTCGGCTATCACGGCGCGGTTCTACTGCCGGCCGCCATCGTGCTCGGCCTGATCTTCGTCAGCCCGTTGTTTTTCGCGCTGGTGCTGTCGGCGGTGCCGGGTCGCGCGGAACGCTTTTCGATGCTGCTGGGTTGCGCGACGATTCCGCTCACCCACTACCTGCTGCCTTCGGTCGATCTGTTGATTACCGGATTTGTCGGCGGCAGCCTCGGCTTCGCCCTGGGCAAACTGTGGAGGCCCCGCGATGCCGGCTGAATCGTTATGGTCGATCGTGCTCGGCTGCGGCGCGGCGACCTTCGTCTGGCGCGCGCTGGGGGTCGTCGTGGTAAAGCGCATCGATGCCAGCGGGGCGATCTTCCAGTGGGTCACCTGCGTTTCCTACGCCATGGTGGCGGGTCTGGTGTTTCGCATGATAATCATGCCGGAAAGCGAGCTCGCGAACGTGTCCCTGTCAATTCGCATTGCCGCGCTGGCGATCGCCTTTGGCGTCTACTTTCTGTTGAAACGGCGCCTTGTTGGGGGAGTTGTCGCCGGCGGAGTCAGCCTGTCGGTACTGGTGGCCTGGCTGGGCTAGCCGATGGTGCCCGTCGAAGGCGGTTTGTCCTTCTTGAAAAATGCGCCGTAGATGCTGCCGCCGAGCGTCAGGAATCCAGCGATCAACAATCCCAACGCGATCCAGCGGTCAAAAAAACCGCTCCACTCGAAGTGCAGCATCTGCATCGCCTGGGCGAAAGTCTGTTCGCCGATCTTGCCGAGAATCAGGCCGAGCACGATGCCCGCCACCGAATAGCCCGAGCGTCGCAGGAAGAAGCCGACGACACCGGCGAGAAACATGACGACGACATCGATGGTCAGGCCGCGCACCGCGTAGGCGCCGACCGTCGCCAGCAGCAGAATCATCGGCGCCAGGAATTGAAAGG
>JAAEPH010000456.1 GCA_024232855.1 Gammaproteobacteria bacterium | reverse complement strand
CCAGTAACTGTCCGATGCCGGGGTAAACAAACACCACCTCCACCAGCACCACACCGGTGATCAGATAAGCAAGGTTCAGCGCGATGACGTTGATAACCGGCGCCCAGGCATTCGGCAGCGTATGCTTGACGATTACCTTCCAGGCGGGAACGCCTTTCAAGCGGGCCATTTCAACGTATGGCGAGGCCAGCAGGTTGATGATCGAGGCCCGCGTCATGCGCATCATGTGCGCTACCACCACCAGCACCATCGTCAAGGCCGGCAAGAAGGTACGTTCGAGTTTATCCAAAAAGCTCATACTATCGTCCAGCTTGGCTATCGCCGGAAAATATCCGCCCTTGACCGATATAAACAGAATCAGGATATAGCCGAGGAAAAATTCCGGTGAGGAAATCGACGTCAGGGTCAGAACGTTGGCGACCCGGTCAAAAACCGAATTTCTGTACAATGCCACCAACACCCCGAGGAAAATCGCCACGGGTACCGCGATCGCGGCCGCATAGAGCGCCAGAAACAACGTATTGGCAAAACGGGTGCCAATCGCCTCCGAGACCGGTTTTTGAGACACCAGCGACTTGCCGAAGTCCCCGGTCACGGCATTGGCCAGCCATTCGAAGTAACGGATCGGGGCGGCCCGATCGAGACCCAGTTGCTCGCGCATCGCGGCCAGATTCTCTTCGGTTGCACCCTGG
>JAAEPH010000455.1 GCA_024232855.1 Gammaproteobacteria bacterium | reverse complement strand
TACAGAGATAACCGTTAATGGTATAAAAATTCGTAGAGATGATTACTTATCTATTGTTGGTATTACCCTAGAGGAATTGAAATATATTAGAAGTTCAGGTAAAGGACTCACCTATGAAGAGATAGCTTTAGGTTATAAATTTAAAAAACCAACTTCTAATAAGAACCTAGAAGATAATAGTGTTGAGTATGAAAATATATGGTATCCGTCTAGGAGAAGCTTGTGTAGGGTTTTTGGTACTAGTGCTACTACTATTAGGGAACGTACTGAAAGTGGTATGACTTTAAAAGAAGCTTTAGAGTATAAACATATAGAAGAATATACTGTAATGAAAGATGGTAAAGAAGTTACTGGTAATGTTGCAGAGCTGTGTAGGTTATTCAATAAGAATAAAAGTAATGTAAAGGGTGATATTAAACTAAGAGGTCTTACTTTACAGCAAGCTTTAACTAAAGAACCTGAGAGGATCACTAAATATATATTAGACGGAGAAGTTATACGTAAGAAGGATTTGATTATAAAGTATCTACCAGATGTAGTACCTAAAACGTTTAACAGTAAGTGTCATACCATTAGGCAATACTCTAAAGTGCCATACCTAACAAATATTCAAATTTTGAGGATGGCCTTTGAATATTTCGGCTTCTACGATCTACCTGAAAATATCGAGATAGGTAACACTTAATAACCCTCTGAAAGGTGATGCTCTATGGAAATATCGGTAGAGTATTGCCTTATGGGTTTGGAAACTTTTAGGGAGTACTTTATGGATGTAGAGTCACTTAACAGGGTACCATACCCCATTTTAAAAAGCAACCCCTTTCTGTGAAATATCCAGTATCACTCAAATGAATGTGACTTTCCCGTGTATTACTATCTAGTATTATCATCCAGGTGAATACCTCCCCTCCACCTATTCAGCATAATTATAGTAGTATTATCATCCTGGTGAATACTTCAAAGGTTACCATTCACGTAAACTATAAAGGTATTATCATCCTGGTGAATACTTCAAAGGTTACCATTCACGTAAACTATAAAGGTATTATCATCCTGGTGAATACTTTCCACGTATACATTCACAAGGTTTATCATCCATATGGTGAATACTTAAACGGATAAACATACATATAATAAATAATAAACATAATGAATGGAAACGTTAAAGGTATACACATAATGTATACTACTGTATAGTACTGTATACTTTAAAGGTATATCCATATAGCTTTTTTGAATATATGTTTTATTTATTGTTATTCTGTTTTACTATATGCTAATGCTTTAACGGCATAACGTTTATGGGTATACTTTTATGTTAGATCTATATAGTTAAATAGAATAATAGAGAGATAAGAGCTATATTCAGAAAGGCTATATAGTTATACGTAAATGTAATACTTAAAAGTATAACTTAAAAGTATAACTTAAAAGTGTAACTTAAAAGTTGCTTTATAGTGTGGGATATGCTAGGGACTTACTTTTATGTGTATGCATTAACTGTGCCAATTATGTGCATCATTATAGTGCGGCTCTATGCACCAATATAGTGAAAACGAGATC
>JAAEPH010000454.1 GCA_024232855.1 Gammaproteobacteria bacterium | reverse complement strand
TCTTCGGATATTTCCTTGTGAAATCAATATACTGCGCGATTTTTGCGCATATTTATGAATTCTCCGGGCTAAATCAATCGCTCGCCTCATGGCGCCTACTTTTGGTGCACATCTTTTTCGCGCCCTCCTGCGTTTTCTAGGTTCAATAATTCGACAACCTTGCACCCCTCCGCGACTCCTGCGGCTCGGCGCCTCTGCGAGAACCTCTCCGTGGATTATATCGGTGGCCGTTGATAGCCGCCCATCAGCGATTCAACTTTCAGCGCCAGCGCGAGCACAATGTCTTCACGCCAGGGCGCGGCAACGATCTGCACACCCACCGGTAATCCCCCGGCGCTACTCCCGGCGCGCACCGTGGCCCCCGGCCAGCCCAGCAGGTTCTGAATGGTCATGTAGCTCCAGTCGTCAAAGCTGTCGCCGTGCGAAGCCTTGTGGGGACGCGCCAACGCATGTGAAGGCGGACATAGAATGGCATCGTAGTCGGTAAACAGGCTTAGCGCCCGGCTGCGTGCTTCGTCGATCGCCTCGAGTAACGCGGGATCAACCCGGTCGCTGGCGGCAAGCGATTTCTCAGTCAGGTAGCCATCGAGGTCCGGCCCCGCCTGCGTCGTAGCGTAACGCTCGAGTAATCGCTGGATTACACCGGCGTTGGACGATTCGCGCAGTTCGGTGGTCAGGTCTACCAGTTCGCGCATGCCGGGCATCAAGTGATTTTCGATCAAGGCAACCTGACCTTGCAGGGCCTGCGCGGTCTCGCCGACCACGCGCTGTATCTCGGGGTCCGGCGAGACGATGCCGTTATCCGCATACCAGGCGACGCGCAAGCGCCGCAGGTCTATCGCGACGGGATCACCCATGGCAACCGGCACGACCGCCGGATCGCGGCCATCGGGGCCGCAGATGATCGGCAGGGCCAGCACCAGGTCTTCGACGTAGCGCGCCATGGGCCCGATCTGCGTCAGCGAATCGAGGACGCCGCCGTAGGGCACGATGTGGCCGCTGCGCGGCGTGCGCCCCGAGGTCGGCTTGATTCCGGCGATACCGCACAGATGCGCCGGTTCGCGAATACTGCCCCCGGTATCCGAACCGAGCTCGAGCGCCGAGCCCGCGCAGGCGATGATGGCGGCCGAAGCGCCGCTGCTGCCGCCGGGACTGCGCCGGGTGTCGTAGGGATTGCAGCTACGCCCGTAAATGAGGTTATTGGTTTCGCCGCTCAGGGTCAGTTCAGGGGTATTGGTCTTTCCCAGCAACACCGCACCGGCGGCACGCAGGCGCGCCACTACCGGCGCGTCCTGCCGCGGTACGAACTCCCTGCGCCCCAGGGTACCGCCGGTCGATACGATACCCTCGCTATCGAGCGAATCCTTGATCGTGATCGGAACCCCGTGCAGCGGACCCCTGAACTGTCCGCTTGCGGTGAGCCGGTCCAGTTCGACGGCCTCGGCACGCGCACGCTCGGCGACGAATTGGACAACGGCATTGATGTCCGTATTGACTTCCTCTATGCGCGCAAGACAGGCATCGACGATTTCACGCGAAGACATCTCCCCGGCCCTGATGGTTCGCGCCAGCCTGGCGGCCGACCAGTAAATTGCATCGTTCATAACGGCGGATTATCGGCCTTGCGCGCGAGATTATCCAGCTGCTCCGTAAATTCAGGGCTGATTCAGAAGGTTCTCGCGGAGGCGCGGAGACGCTGTGCGCGCGGAGGAATACAGGGGATGTCGAAGGTTGAATACAGATACCCAGGCACCCACCCTGCAAAAAGCCCTCGGCGTTCCCTGCGCCTTTGCGCCTCCGCGAGAACCTCCCTTGGAAGCATTTGCAGACTAGTCCTGATTGTCGAGGCGGGAGTTGGCGGTCGGGATGCGCACGACAAATTCCACACCGCGCACATCCAGCGGCAGAAATACCAGCTTCGAGGAACGCTTGCGGTTTTTGACATCGAGCCGCCAGTGCGCCCGCATCGGCTCGCTGGCATCGAGATGACTACTGTCCTCGCCGATCGCCAGGTCGGAGATCAGCTGAGGTTTCGAAACCTTCTCCGGGCTGACCTCGATGCTCATAATCGGCGCCGGGCAAGACCATTCGTGGCGCTTGCTGACCCGTTCACCCGAATCCGGCAACCGGCACAGCGGTTTGCCATCGATAGAGACAATTCCGATCCGCCGAGTCAGCACTTCGCCATTGCTCAACTTGATGCTGAGGGAAATCACCTGCTCCCGATTTTCGATGTTAGCAAAGGCGATACTGCCCTCGAATCCACGGGTTATTTCATGGACAAAATACAACCCAAGACCCTTGCCATGGTGTTCCCGAATTCGTCGTGACGAAAATCCGAGCTGGTATATCTTGTCTTTTTCATCGTCCTTGATGCGTGGTCCGCGGTTGTAAACCTTGCACACGGCTTCGCCGGCCCTGTGCGCGAGACTAAGCGCGACGCCGTTGTGGCGCTGCCCACTCGCCTTCTGCTGCGAGTAATACAGGGCATTATTGAGCAGATTCTCGATCAGTAAAACCATGTGGTTTTCACTACCCAGCAGATCACAATCCGCGCGCAAAAGGATCTTGAACTTTTCGTCCGCATAGACGCCGTTTTTAGGCCAGTCCCGGTTCAGACCGAGGGCATCGGGATCCTCGGTGATCGGCAGCAGGGCACGGCGTATGGCCTGGCTCATCCGGAACGTCGGCTGGAATGGCGCCGCCGAATCATCGCCGGACTGATTCAGCTGTGCCTGAAAATAATGCTCTTCGCAGTCATAAATGTGATTGGTCACGTGCAGCGCGATATTGTCGGTGGTGGCGAGGTCGAGTAAATCCCACAGGTATAGCAGGGCGTCGGCGGCCTCGCTGAATTGTTGCCCCCGGCCATCGCCGCAGTCGAGCCGGGCCTGCCTGAGCGCGGTTTGCGCCTTGTCGTAGCTGATGACGCCATTGTGACGCACCTCGGAGGCGATATTCTTGAAATGCAGGAATTTTTCGTCGTACTCGATGTATTCGAGCAGGCGCTCGCTGATGAACATCTTCAGTTTATCGGCATGATCCGAGTAGATTCGCGCGCGCGTGCCCAGCTGGCGCCTGGAGTCGAACAGTTCAGCGATCTGATCCCGGTATTGCGCCAGTTGATCGCGATATCGGTTCCTGGCCCTGAGAAACAGGCGCATGTCGAAGATCACCGCCAGCAACAACAGCACCAGCCAAAGGTAATCCGCCCGCGCCAGCGGCACCGGCAGATCACCGCCCAGGGCGGACGGGTTCAGCAGCAGCCATTGCCAGCCGACAACCAGCAGCGCCGCCAGCGAGCTTAACCAGGGATAGTGCATGCGCACAGGATTCATTTCACCCTGTCCGCAGGGATCCAGCAGTAAGCGCCTTCGTCGCCGAAGGTAACAATACCTACACCGCGTGTGCACCGTCCGATGAAGCCGGCATCGACGGCATCGAACGCACGCCGCAAGGTCTTGATGTGCTGACGGTAACTCGCGTAAGAGAATTTTTCCGCGTCGCTATCGAGTCGCTCGGCGATCTGCCCCGCGCTAAGCGGTCGGGGTGAGGACTCCACCAGCTCGCGCAATAGCTTGCGCGGGGTAGGCGCAAGTGGCCGGCACGCGTTGCTTGGGTTCATCAGGCGCTGCCCCTTCCAGTAAACATTCCAGGTATTCAGATCGATCGTCAATTCACCACTGGTGATGACGTTGATGGTGGCCGACAGGTCGCTATCGATCGACGCCTGCCGCAGTGCTGCCCTGATCCGCCAGCACAACACCTGCTCGACGTTATGCTGGTGCTTGGCAATAAAATCGGTGGCCGAAAACTGCTCCAGCGCGGCGCGCTCGATATCTGTGCCGGCATGCTCCGACAGGTAGATAATCGGCAGGCGCGGCCATTTCTTGCGCAGCGCGTTAGACACTGAAAAACCGGCCTGGTCGTTGCCGTTCATGCGCGCGTCGAGCAGCGCCACGTCGGGTGCGGATTCCCTGTCGGTTAGTGCGATCTTCTGGCGCGCGGCCTCGGCAAAGTGATAGATGGCTATCGAATTGGGACCGCCGTCGAAGTCTTCGGCTTCGAGCACCGCTGAAAACTTCTTGATCCAGTGCGATTGGTCCTCTACCCAGAATATCCTTGCCATCAGTGCGCCGGAGCCTGCCTGTTATCCATAAAACCTCTGTATATCGCCGCCTCGAGCGGCTGCACCGGGAAACGGTGAACGTAAACACTCGAGATTTATCGTCTCGCTAACACTATTTTTAGCCTGTTTTGCCCAATTTCACCGATTTTTCACAGCGCCCTCCTAGATTCACCTCAACTTAATCAGCGACGAGGATTTACTCATGTTTAACGAAATACTGACCGTGTGGTCGAACCAGCCCGGCGTATCGGCAGCGATCTGGATTGCGATCCTGGTGTTGGCCGCCTACCTGGCGCGTAATCCGGCGCACGCACTGATCCACACCAGCGGACGCGCGGTTTACGTCGCCTGCCGACTGCTTGCGGCTGCGTTGCGTAATCTCGAAACCGCTTTGCAGCGCCGCAACAGGGACGTGGTGCTGTCGCTCGGCCAGGAAGCCTGCGAACGCAGCATCGAACGCGAGTTTCACCGCGTCAACGCGGTCGTGACGCGCGACCTCGGCGCCTACCCGGCGCTGCACCGCCAGATATCGGACACCATCGACCGCATCGAGGAAGACTACCAGGCGGCGACCGACGCGCCGCCGCTGCCGCCGGCCTGGTTGCAGGCGGTCGACGCGATTGCCAGCATTCCGCGCAGCGGCGATGCGACCGTGTGCAGCATTCTCGACAATATCGGCAAGACGCTGGAAAACGCGCATCGCGAAACCGAGAAGGCCTATCGCAAAACGACATTGCAGCGGCACAAGTTACTCGGCGCCATGCAACCGCAGTGGCGCGATCTCGGACACTCGCTCACCCGCGTCAAGGAGACCATCGACGGGCTCGACCAGCGCTCGCGTGAAATCGACCGCCAGATGAATCTCTATGAAGCCATTCGCGCCGACGAAGACACCGCCGCCCGTACCCTGTCGTCATCGTCGCTGACCCAGTTTTTTATTTCCAGCCTGGTGCTGGTGATCGCCGTGTTCGGCGGACTGATCAACTTCCAGCTGATCGCGATGCCGATGTCGGAGATGGTCGGCGGCAGCAGCTACATCGGGCCGATGCGCACCTCCGACATCGCCGCGCTGGTCATCATCATGGTCGAGATTGCGATGGGGCTTTTCCTCATGGAATCGCTACGCATCACCCACCTGTTCCCGGTGATCGGCTCGATGGACGACAGCTTGCGCAAACGCATGCTGGTCATCACTTTCAGCATCCTGGCGATTCTCGCCACGGTCGAAGCTTCGCTCGCCTACATGCGCGATCTGCTCGCGCTCGACCGCGAAGCGCTGACCCAGTCACTGTCCGCCAGCGGTATTGTTGCCGAGGCCGAGTTTCGCTGGATTCCATCGCTCGGGCAAATGGTAATGGGCTTTATCCTGCCGTTTGCGCTCGCTTTCGTCGCCATTCCGCTGGAATCCTTCATTCACTCGATGCGCACCGTACTCGGTTTGATCGCGTTGGCGCTGGTCCACATCCTCGCCCTGGCAACCCGCGTGGTCGGCGCCAGCGTGCGCCAGCTCAGCCACATGCTGGTGAGCCTGTACGACCTGTTGATCATGCTGCCGCTCGGCATCGAACGCCTCGCCGGCAACGCGATCAAGCACCGGCAAGGTCCCGTAAATAACGACGAACCCGAAGAACTTTACCTGGAGCAACGGTCATGAAAAGAATTATCCTCGCCACCCTGCTGGCGCTGGGCCTGTCGGCCTGTGATGAACCCGAATCGAGAGCGCGCGCGGTTTACCTGCTGCTCGACACCTCGGGCACCTATACCGCGGAAATGGAAAAGGCGCAGAAAATCATGAGCTACCTGCTGGCGACACTGGACAGCGGCGACTCGATTGCGATCGCGCGTATCGACAGCGGTAGCTTCAGCGAGAAAGACATCATCGCACGCGTCACTTTCGATGACCGCCCGAGCACCGCCAACCAGCAGAAGCGCAGCTTCAAGGCAAGAATCGATAAATTCGTCGCCGACACCAAAAAAGGTAGCCGGCATACCGACATCACCGGCGGCATGCTGCAGGCGAGCGAGTACCTGGACGAGACCGGCGCGGGTGAAAAGTACGTGCTGATTTTCTCGGATCTCGAAGAAGACCTGCAAAGAGGGCATATCCGCGATTTTCCGATTTCGTTACCCGATATCCATGTGGTCGCACTCAATGTCACCAAGCTGCGCAGTGATAACATCGACCCGCGCGATTACATGAAACGCCTCGACCTGTGGGAGAATAGAGTCTACGAGGCCGGCGGCACCTGGGGCGTAATCAACGACCTGGAACGCATGGACCGCCTGATCGCACAACGCTAGCGCACAATGCTAATCCCCGCCGCGAGCGGCCGTCCCGGCTGCTCGCATCTCACCCTCTGTATTACCCGCTTCGGCGGTTTTTTTTGCGGCGCCAGCGAAAAACCACCGCCGCAGGGCCCGGAACCGGAATTTTCAGTAATATCGCTTGCCCCTGTAGCTTATACAGGGTTTACAATTCGATTCCCGGCCGTGGACAGTAACAGGCGCCTGGCGGAGATCGCGTTTGCCGTTATCCCGTCGCCAGCCCGGCCATTATTTTCAGGTATCCCGATCGATGCAAACTGCTAACGACGAACAGGTTTCCGCGCCGATGACCGACCCGGTCTGCGGCATGAAGGTTACACCCGAGAACGAGCACTCGTTCGAATTCGGTGGCGCCCGCTACTTTTTCTGTTGCCAGGGTTGCGCGCAAAAATTCAGCGGCGACCCCGCTGGATACCTGAGCGGTGAAGCGCAGAAATCCGCGGCTTCGCAGGAACCCATCCCCGGGGCCCTGTACATCTGCCCGATGTGTCCCGAGGTCGAACGGGACCACCCCGACAGTTGCCCGAGTTGCGGCATGGCGCTGGAAGTCTCGGGCGCGCCGGTTTTGAACACCCGCACCGAGTATACCTGCCCGATGCACCCCGAGATCGTGCAGGATGAACCCGGCAACTGCCCGAATTGCGGCATGGCGCTGGAAGCCCGCAGCGTCGAGGTCGAGGAAAAGAACGAAGAACTGATCGATATGAGCCGGCGCCTGTGGATCGGGGCGGCGCTGTCGTTACCGGTGTTCGTGCTCGCCATGCTGACAGATATGGCGCCCGCCCTGCTGCCTGAGACGCTCGCCCTGAAGACCGTGCAGTGGATCGAATTCGTGCTCGCCACACCGGTGGTGCTGTGGTGCGGCCGACCCTTTTTCGTACGCGGATGGATGTCGCTGAAGACGCGTAATCTGAACATGTTCACGCTCATCGCTATTGGCGTTGGCGTGGCCTGGGGTTACAGCCTGGCGGCCCTGTTGCTGCCGGGCATCTTTCCGCCCGAGATGCAACAGGGCAACGGCACGGTAGCGGTTTATTTCGAGGCTTCCGCCGTTATCATCACGCTGGTGCTGCTCGGGCAGGTACTGGAATTGCGCGCGCGCAGTCATACCAATGCCGCGATAAAGCTGCTGCTGGGTCTGGCGCCAAAGCTGGCGCGAATCCTGCGCACCGACGGCAGCGAAGCGGACATCCCGCTGGAGCAGGTGCAGGCCGGTGATATTTTGCGAGTAAGGCCCGGCGAAAAAATTCCGGTCGACGGCTCGGTTACCGAGGGCAATAGCACGGTCGATGAATCGATGGTAACCGGCGAACCGATGCCGGTGGAGAAAGCGAACGGTGATTCACTCATCGGTGCGACCGTAAACGGCACCGGCAGCCTGTTGATGCGCGCCGAGAAGGTCGGTGGCGAAACGCTGCTCGCACAAATCGTGCAAATGGTCAGCGACGCGCAGCGCTCACGCGCGCCAATCCAGAAACTGGCCGATCTCGTCGCCGGCTATTTCGTCCCGGCGGTGGTGGCCATCTCCCTGTTGACGATGCTGCTATGGGGTTTGCTCGGTCCCGAACCACGGCTTGCCTATGCCGTGGTCAATGCCGTCGCGGTACTGATCATCGCCTGCCCCTGCGCGCTCGGGCTCGCCACGCCCATGTCCATCATGGTGGGCACGGGCAAGGGCGCCATCTACGGGGTCCTGATTCGCAACGCCGAGGCGCTTGAAGTCATGGAGAAGGTCGATACGCTGATCGTCGATAAAACCGGCACGCTGACCGAGGGTCGCCCACAACTGGTTTCGGTACAGGCGGCAGGCGGCTTTGGCGAAGATACCGTTTTACGCCTGGCCGCGAGCCTGGAACGCGCCAGCGAACATCCTCTCGCTCAGGCCATCGTGCAGGCTGCCGCGGCGAAGGGAATCGATCTCGCCGGTGTCGATGGTTTCGAGTCGATCACCGGGCAGGGTGTCAGCGGTGTCGTCGATAGCCACCAGGTAGCGCTTGGCAACTTCAAGTTGATGCAGGCGCTGGCGGCCGATTTCGAAGCGCTCGGCAGCGCCGCCGACGCGGGCCGCTCACAGGGCCAGACGGTAATGCAGGTCGCGATCGATGGCGTCGCGGCGGGTTTGATCAGCGTGGCCGATCCGATCAAGCAATCCACGCCCGCCGCGATTCGGGAGCTGCACGCCGAGGGTATCGACATCGTCATGCTCACCGGTGACAATCGCGCCACCGCGGCGGTGGTAGCACAACAGCTTGAGATCGACCGGGTCGAGGCCGAGGTGTCACCGGAGCAGAAGGCGGATGTCGTCAAGGCGCTGCAGGCACAGGGCCGGATCGTGGCGATGGCGGGCGACGGCATCAACGATGCACCCGCGCTGGCACAGGCCCATGTCGGTATTGCCATGGGCACCGGCACCGATATCGCCATGGAAAGCGCCGGGGTCACGCTGGTCAAGGGCGATTTGCGCGGCATCCTGCGCGCGCGCCGGCTGAGCCGCGCGACCATGCGCAACATCCGTCAAAACCTGTTCTTCGCCTTTGCCTACAACTCGCTCGGCGTGCCCGTCGCGGCCGGTGTCCTCTACCCCTTTTTCGGGCTTTTGCTATCGCCCATGATTGCCGCGGTGGCGATGAGTTTCAGCTCGGTGTCGGTGATCAGTAACGCACTGCGATTGCGCAACGCCAGAATCTAGTTCGCATATCTCACCAGGACGACGGCGCCTGGGTGTCAAGATTGTTTGCGTGCCGCCGTGTCCCTACCAAAAACTCCATCCATGAACAGCCTCCTCTTTTATATCACGAAAAATTAAGCTGCGCGCCGGTACACATGGTGAAGACCACCGACATGAGGAATTGCCACGACCTTTCCCTGTTCTGGCGGTTCAATTGATCGTGGTACCGGACTCTG
>JAAEPH010000453.1 GCA_024232855.1 Gammaproteobacteria bacterium | reverse complement strand
ACCCATTACCCACACTGCACCGTGACAGGGGATTGCTGGAATAAAGCGCCTGCGGCGCAACAACAGGATTTATATATAAATACCGGCCAACATAATTGTCGCCAAACCGGCCAAAGTAATTGACGCGGGACAGAAAACCCCGTCGTTCGAGGAATTTCGCCACCCGTTGGCTGATCCGATGCACCAGCAGACCCAATTCGTCCACCGTGGGCGCCTTTATGCGGTGAAAGCGAACCTTCCCGTAGGCATCCTCGGCGTAGACGCTGTCGAGATAGAGCATGTGGAAATGTACGTTAACGTTCAACGCCGACCCGAATCGCTGTATCAGGGTGACCGCCCCGGTGTGGGCACTCAACTTGGTAAACCCGGCTTTATGGATGATATGGGTTGCCAGGGTGCGGTAAACGATACCCAACACCTTTCCCATCAGCTCGGGATAACTGGCGAACAGGAAACGCAACTGAAACGGAAAACTCAGTACCCACTGACGGATGGGCTCGCGCGGGAATACATCATCCACCAGGAGGGCGGCGCTTTCAGGCATCCGCCGGGCGCCACAGCTCGGGCAAAACCCGCGGTGCTTACAACTGAAGGCGACCAGATGCTCGTGCTTGCACTCTTCGCAACGTACGCGTAGAAAACCCTGTTCCAGACGGCCACATTGGAGAAAGGCTTCGAACTCGTCCTGCACATAACCCGATAGCGGCCGATCCTGCGCTTC
The DNA here is from genome assembly GCA_024232855.1 of Gammaproteobacteria bacterium. Taxonomy (GTDB): domain Bacteria; phylum Pseudomonadota; class Gammaproteobacteria. The sequence continues at coordinate 307 of JAAEPH010000453.1, read as the reverse complement.
CATCGCTGACAGGAAATCCGGGTAGTGTTGTTCGATAATCTGATAGAGAAGGGTCTTTTCCGGCCGGTGGCGTTCGTATCCCGGCGCCACATCCCCTTCGGCTGTCCTTGCCGTGAGCATGATGCAATCCTTTGCATAGGGTATCCGTTGCTACTATTACGACCGTTCTAACCCGGAAAATTCATAAATATGCACAATCTCGCTTGTCTATTGATTCCACAAGAAATATATCCTCAGTCGCTCGTAATCACCGATACGAGACTTCTTCGGATATTTCCTTGTGAAATCAATATACTGCGCGATTTTT
>JAAEPH010000452.1 GCA_024232855.1 Gammaproteobacteria bacterium | reverse complement strand
TTGGCGGCTAACCTCTTCTGGTGGGAATTGCTCAGCATGCTGAACGCACCCACTGGGTAACAATAACCAGTTTCACGGCTTCCTTTCCGATCCCAAGGTTCTGGATTTAACTCGACACGATACTGCGTTTTCTAGGTTGAACTCACAAGGTAGTTCCTCAGCCGGAAATACCTAATTCCCCGTCATCCTCGAGAAAGCGGGTCGATTCGACGTAGCCGTCCCACAAACTTCCACGCTGTGGGTAATCCCATCATTGGCGCGACCACCGGTAATATTTTTGCGGCGCTCCGACGTATCGGAGCGCGGCGTCCCGGTCGCGCGAAATCCCGCAAAAACATTCCCGGCGTCCACGCCTTTGAAGTGTTCACATTTCTGATTTCGAGGCTTCGATTTCCCAACGCCGGAACCCTTGGGGTCGGGTCCAAATGCTACTTGCATAAGCCAAAACTATCGTCATTGCGGGCCGGTCTGCGCTCCCGGCGCACCCGGCACTGGGGCATCCTGTCCTCGAGCGGGGCCCAGCCCATGAGCGGGGCCTGCCCATGAGCGCAGCGATTGCTTTGGCTGAAGCCAAGCAATCTTTATTGCTTAAGATCGAGCATTTGGAGATTGCCGCGTCGCTGGCGCTCCTTTATGCCCTTCGGGTATTTATGCCCTTCGGGTATCGCAATGACAGCCGTTTGAGCTTAAGTAAGTGCCATTTTGGTCTGCCCCTATCCACTGTCTTCTTACTCCTCCAGCGGTACTACCATCACGGGAACCATGCAACGGCGAATGATGCGCCGCGTGGTATCGCCGATGACCGCATCCTTTACCGATGCGCGATTACCGTGTTTGCTGACTACCAGTAAATCGTATCCGCCGTCATGCGCTTCCTCTAGGATTTTTTCCAGGCGTTCACCGACCTCGACTTTCATTTCGTAATTCAGATCAGGTTGTTCGGGCTGATCCGCGAGGCAGTCCTTGCAAAACTGTTCGACATTCCTGATTGCGAGGTTTTCGCGCTTGCGCTCGAGCAGGATCTTTCTGGCATCCTCCAGGTTTCGGCTGCTCAACTCTTCCCATAAATCATCGCTGATATAGCCCTCCAGGCTCTGCAGGTCGCGGTTTTCCACCACGTGGAAAACCGTGAGCGAGGCATTATTGCGATGGGCTATGGCAAATGCATGCGGGAATGCCTGTCGGCCGGACTCGGACAGGTCGGTGACATAGAGAATTTTCTTGTACTCGATCCGTGGTAAATGGTTTTGGCTCGACATGGTGTTATTCCTCTGCAGTGACATGCGGTTTACGCTTCATCCAGATACCGCTCAGGAACCAGCTGTAGGCCCAGGTGCCGAAAAATACCAGCACGAAGGTGATGACAATATCGGTTGCCGAACCGTCCAGGGCGAATGCCGGTACGTAGCCGAATATAAAGGGGGCAAGGTACAGGAACTTGGCGAACTTGAACGCAACCCACGCGGTCGCCCACATGTTGGCCTTGGCGATAGTCGCCCCTGCGAAAGCGGCGATACAGACCGGCGGAGTGATATTGGAATCCTGCGACAGCCAGTAGACGATCATATGCGCGGCGAGCAGGTTAACCCCCAGGTGCGTCAGGGCCGGAACCGCAACCACGGCGGTAATCAGGTAAGCGGCCGTCACCGGTACGCCCATACCCAGGATCAGGGAAGCGAGCGCCACGAACAGGATGGTGAGCCAGAGCTTGCCCTCCGCCAGTTCAATGACGATGTCGGCAAAGGTCAGTATCAGGCCGCTGTAGGTCAGCACGCCGATAATGATGCCGATGACGCCGACGGTGGCCCCGATCTTGAGACTGGATTCCGCACCCGCGCGGGATGCCAGCGCAAAGCCCTTCAGGTCAACCCGCGTCTCCTTGCGGAACCAGCTCACCACGATGCAGGTCACGATCCCCAGAATGGCCGAGTAACCCGGTGAAAAGCCCATCAGCATGAGGATCGTAATAATCACCAGTGGCAAGATGTAAAACCATTCCTTGCGCAGTATTTCCATGGGGCTTTCCTTGGATTTTTCGCCGACGATATTATATTTCTTGGCCTCGTAGTGCACCATCATGAACACGCTGAAGAAGTACATCAGCGCCGGAAAAATCGCCACCAGCATGATCTGGGAATAAGGCAGGCCGGTCATTTCCGCCATAATGAAACCGCCGGCACCCATGATCGGCGGCATGAACATGCCCCCCAGGGAGGCAGCCGGTTCAATACCGCCGGCCACGTGCGGGCGGAATCCGGCTTTTTTCATCATCGGGATGGTAAAGGCGCCCGTGGATACCGTATTGGCAATCGCGCTACCGGAAATGGACCCGAACAGGCCACTGGCTATTACCGAAACCTTGCCGGGACCGCCGATCTTGTGACCCACGGCAGCCAGCGGGAAATCGATAAAGAAACGCTGTGCGCCGCTCTTTTCGAGGAAGGCGCCGAATATCACGAACAGAATGATATAAGTGGCCAGCACGTTGGCCATGATGCCGAAAACACCATCGCTCTTGTAAAATATACTGGTGCACAGGTAGGGGAAGGTATCGCCCGCATGCTGCAAAACCTCGGGAATCCATTCACTATCGCCGAATACGCCATACAGCAGCATGATTGTGCCGATGACCACGAACACGGCGCCAACCACACGGCGAGCTACCTCGACACCGACCACCACCCCGACCATGGCTATCCACTGATCGAGCTCGGTTTCCGCGCCGGCACGGTAATTGATGGCTTCGAAATTGACGACCCAGTATCCCAGCGTGACGATGGACACCAGGATCAGGGAATAGTCCCAGATACGTCCAACCAGCCCCGGGCTGCGGTAAAGCATGAATACCAGCACATAGGTAATGACGACATAAACGCCACGGTGATACTGGGTAGCCGCCGGTTCCAGTACGGCGGAATAGGAATAAAACAGAACAAGCCCGATGGCCATGGCATCGAACGCCAGGCGCTCGACCTTGTTTAATTTTTCAAACTGCATGATTCGATCCCCCTCGATATTATTTTGAATCAATCTCCGGATCAGTAACCGGGCGATTCAAATGCACAGGGGCGAGGCAAGCCTCGCCCCTGTGCAAGGATTTTTTACATCATGCCCTTTTCTTTCCAGAACTTGACGGCACCGGGATGCCAGGGCGTAACCACTCCCTGGGTACCGGTTTCCTTACTCATGTGCTTGAAGGTCTTTTTCTGCTCTTTCATATGGGCCAGGCCTTCATCGGTGTAGATCGCGGACAGCATCTCGTAAACGCTGTCGTCGGATACCCTGGAATTGGCAACCCACAGTGCCGAATCCTGGAAGGACGGTGTTTCCGATTCGACGCCACGATAGGTTCCCGGTGGTACCGACAGCTTGCCGAAGTAGGGGTATTGGTCATAGAAACCGCTGTCCTCGGCGTCCTTACCCAGATCGATCAGTTCGATGTCGTTGGTCTGCGCGGCCATGATAACCGCGCCGCTGGGGAATGCCGTGAACAACCAGAAAGCATCGAGCTGATTGTTGCCGAAAGCCTGCGCCGCATCGTTGTAGCCCATCGCATTGCGTTCGATTTTGTCCCACACGCCCATGTGAGTGAAGAACAGTTCGCAGTTGGCGAACGCACCGGAACCGGCATTACCGACACCGACCTTCTTGTCGACCAGGTCCCTGGTGCTTTTAATACCGGAATCCTTGCGTACCACCAATTGCGCCGGGGCGCCGTACAGCCAGGCAACCGCCAGAACATCTTCATATTTCCTGGTGTCGTTTTTCATTTGACCGTTGCGGCCCAGATAGACGTGACCGGAATAAACCACACCCATTTGCGCCTTGCCAGAATTCACCTTGCGCAGGTTTTCCACGGAACCGGCGGACGACTGTGCGCGGACGCGGATGTTCGCGGATTTTTTGATGGGATCGTAAACCTGCATGGCGTTGGCAACCACCTGGAAAGTGCCACCGGCGGGACCGCCGCTGAAAACTATTTTGTCCTTGGCCGTCGCGGCAACCGGCATCATCATGCTGGCTGCCAGCAGCGCCGAACCGGCGACCAGAAAAGACCTGCGTTTGATATTCATGAAATATGACCTCCTGATTGGAATAGTAAAATATGCTCACGTGATCCGAGCAATAAGATATAAGCCGCAAATTGCGGGCCAACCCGCTCGCATTGCGAGATATTTCTGTAAGTTATTGAAATAAAGCCAATAAATACAGATCAGGGGAAAATCAGGAAATCATGGTTTGGGCGGAAATCCACCCGTTCGACAGTTCCGAAAGTGGGGCAATCGGCACATCGTTCCGCCGGGACCGGGGTAAGAACTACTTGAATCCTCGTTTATCGAGACCGTATTTTTGCATCTTGTCGTACAGGGTCTTGCGCGGCAGTCCAAGTAACTCCATGGTCCGCTTGATGACACCGCCCGATTCGGAAAGCGCCTGTTCTATCAGCGCCCGTTCGAAGATCTCGACATGTTGCGGCAGGGACATTGGCGCACCGGGAGAGCCGCTGCCCTGGTCATCCAGGCGCAGGCCACCTTCATCGCCCAGCAATACGAAACGTTCCGCCGCATTATGTAACTCCCTGACGTTGCCGGGCCAGTTGAAGGACATCATGTTCTGGCTCAGGCCGGGTGGAGTGGCTGGAGCCTCCTTGCCGTACCTGGCGGCGGCATACAACAGAAAATGTTGAAACAGCAAAGGAATGTCTTCACGTCGTTCCCTGAGTGGCGGCAACTCCAGCGTCACCACATTTAAACGATAAAACAGGTCTTCACGAAACTCGGCTCTTTCTACCGCTTTTTTCAAATCCAGTTTACTGGCCGAAATAATGCGAATATCCAGGTCGATGCCTTCATTCGATCCCAGCCGTTCCAGGCTGCGTTCCTGCAACACGCGCAACAATCTGACCTGTGTCGGCATGGGCATGGATTCAATTTCATCGAGGAACACCGTTCCATGGTCGGCATATTCAAATTTGCCGATGCGCTGCGTTTCGGCCCCGGTAAAGGCCCCTCGCTCATGGCCGAAGAGTTCGCTTTCGATCAGGTTTTCCGGTATTGCGCCACAATTGATTGCGACGAAATTCCGCTCCCGACGTGAACTTTTCTCGTGCAGGGAGCGCGCGACCAGTTCCTTACCGGTGCCGGTTTCCCCCATCAGCAAAATATCCGCCGAGGTATCGGCGAGCTGATTGATTGACCGACGCAGGGATTTCATCACCGCCGTTTTGCCGATGAGCCTCGGTCCCAACGTGTCCTGCTCGTTCAGCTCGATTTTCAGGTCGCGGTTTTCCAGCGTTAGCCGTCTTGTATCCAGTCCCCGTTTAACGGTATCGACCAGGCGCTCGGAGGAGAATGGCTTTTCGATAAAGTCATAAGCACCCTTTTGCATCGCGCCGACTGCCATCGATATATCACCATGCCCGGTAATCAGGATTACCGGCAGTTCGGCATCCACCTGTTGCAATTGCTGCAACAAGTCCAGGCCATTCATGCCCGGCAGGCGGATATCGCTCACCACGACCCCACTGACCTGATCACTGAGCCGCGGTAGTACATCCTCGGCTTTTTCGAAAAGAGCCACGGTGAAACCCGCCAGTTCCAGGGTTTGTTCGTTGGCCAGACGCAGATCCAGCTCGTCATCGATGAAATAAACGTCAGGAGCTGTCATTGGATTGAGTATAGCCCGGCAGTGAAATGGTAAATCGCGCGCCGGCCCCGGATAAATTACGCGCGGACAGCTTGCCGTTCATGCTGGTAATAATTCTTGACGAAATGGAAAGGCCCAATCCCAGGCCAGCATCTCGAGTGGTGAAAAAGGGTTCGAAAATTCGGCACAGGTCCTCTTCGTCGATGCCCGGACCGGAATCGTCGACATGAATAAAAATCGACCCTTCGACCTGTTCCGTGCTGATACCGATCTCCCCTTCATTTTCATCACCGATGGCATGGACTGCATTACTGATCAGGTTTATCAAAACTTGCTCCAGCTGAATTATATCCACATCGGCATAAATAGCGGACTCTACCCCTTGTTTATTTATTTGAATGTGCTTTTTCTGGTACTGTGGACCGGCAATCTCTATCGCCGTTTGAATGACGGGATTCAGGTTTGTCGGCTCCAGTTGTCCACTGGATTTACGAGAGAAGAACTTGAGCTGGTTACTGATCTTCGCCATGCGTTCGGTCAGCCCGGCGATACGCCCCAGGTTTTCATCGACCTTTTGACCTTTGTTTTTGGCAAGAAACTGCCTGGCGTTATCCGCATAACTACGAATCGCCGCCAACGGGTTATTCAATTCATGGCTTATACTGGTCGACATTTCACCTACCAGGGCCAGCTTGGCAGCCTGGATCAATTCATCCTGGGTCGCACGTAATGTTTTTTCGGTTTTTTTATGCAGCAGGATTTCATTTTCCAGATCCTGAGTTCGCTCCGATACCATTTTTTCAAGTTGCTTTTGTGCTTCCCGACGAATCCGCTCTCTTTCGTGCTGGCGCTTGATACGCAGCCTTACCAACAGAGAAATGGATAAAATCGAAATCACCAGTAACAAAACGGTCAGGGCCATAACCAGGCTTCCGCTGGTCAGTTCATGCAAAGGCGTCAAGACCTGCACAGACCATCCAGCCTCGGGCATTTCATATAAACTTGCCAGATAGCGCGTGACCTCCTGTCCAGGCAGCCCCATCTTGACGATACGGCTGTTGTCGGAAACCTTGCCACCGGGCTGATAAGTCAGTGGATTAACGGAAGCATCCCCATATCGCAAAGTTCCCCTGATTCTCTCCATATCCTGTTGACTCAATGGTCGGATGCTTCGATACAGCCAGTCTGCTGTAGTGGTAATGAAAATCACCCCATCGGGATCGCTGACCATAAACTGGGTATTCTGATTTGACCAGTATTGTTCGATGTTCGACATGTCCATTTTGATGACCAGAACACCGACAATCCCGGCCGCGTGGCGCACCGGGTAGGAAAAATAATAACCACGCTCTTTCGAGGTTGTGCCCAGTGCAAAATAGTGACCCACCCGGCCTTGCATGGCCAACGCGAAATATGGCCGGAAACTGAAGTTCTGACCGACGAAAGTCAGCTTCTCACGCCAGTTGCTCGCGGCAATCGTCAACCCTGTCGTATCCATCAGGTAGGTGTCCGATGCACCGGTAATCTGGTTCACTTCTTTCAGGAAGCGATTAACTGCCTGCACATTCGACAACCTGTCAGGAGTTCTCAACAACTCGGAAAGCAGGTTATTTTTTGCCACCAGTTGCGGCAGGAAACGAAATCGTGACAGGCGCGAATCGAGGTGGCCGGAAAACTGCTCGAGATATTGCTGGTTTGCCTGTTCCAGTCCCTGCAAGCTTTGTTGCCAGCTAACAGACCAGGTTATCCAGAAGGTCAATACCAGAATGCCAACAACCAGGATGCTGTAGAGATAGTGAGGTTTGATCCTTGAAATCATCAATATTTCGAATTATCGGGTCGGTTGGATGGATTGTTGTTGACCATTCATTATGAGAAACATTAGGGTGCTAATCAATTAAAGGTGACGGAGGGATAATGTTTCACCTATCCGAAATCAAGGCATAAAATCCTCAACCGGCCATTAACCTGGCAAAGGAACTGTTATGCCTTCCCAGGAAGTCGGTCAGGGGCCTGTTGCCAATTCTGTTCACCTTTTTGTAAAGAGTTAATGAAGCCCGGACCGGCTTACCGTTTCATCTTCGATACGACATTTGCAAACTGACCGGGCATTTGACATCGCCGGGCCAGTGGTGTCAGGTTTTTCGTCGATTGACGGAGGCGTCTGACTCCCATGCTCGTTCAACCGATATTACTCATTGGCAGAAGGCACGATAAATCCAACCTCGTAACCCGATGTTAGCCGAGACATGATCCGCCAAGACCCTGACCACGCCCAAGCGGCCGGTCGCCGGCGTGCTCGAGGCCACGTACCGATCAAGTATACCGAGGCTTACGCGGTGTTCGCGATGCGTTGCCTGGTCGGCAGCGATATACCAACAACGCGGGCTCGCTGGCGCCGTTTCGATTCGAGGCGCCCGGGGATTGCATCCTCAATGCGCAATACCCGGTGCCGCACTGGACGTGTTTGCGACCGAACCGCTGCCGGCCGATCACCCGCTGTGGCGTCACGAGAATGTCATCGTCACGCCCCACTGCTCGTCCGTTTACGATGGCTGGGATCTCAAGTCGGTGGCCATGTTCGCGCAAAACCTGACGCGTTACCGTAACGGCGAGGCACTAAGCAATATCGTCGATCCCGATCGCGGCTACTGACAGACTAAAGCCAGACTATGCTCTACCCTGGGCCGGGTAGTCGTGGTCAGTAGCCGCCATCCCCACCACCGCCGCCCACGAAGGGAGCCCTGCGTCCGACCAGTCGCTCGATCAAATCCAGCTCCGCGTCGCTATGATTTATGACCGGCGCCTTGACGATAAGATTGTTGCCCGTCGTTCGGCTCGGGTACACGTACACGGGCTTGTCATGATACTTGGTGGAGATATCGATCGTTACGTTTGGATCGGTGTTCGCGCGAATTCGAGTCTGCCCGTAACAGGTGCAGACATAGGATTTTTCCGAATCCGATTCGATATAAATCCCGGTCCCCCGTATACCGATCGTCGCGGTTATCGTGGTAATCGCAGGCGGCACCTCGCGCTTGCCAAACACGGATAGCACCCTGCCTGTTAAAATACGCATTCCCTGAACCAGTAACCCCGCGCCGCCCAGTTGCAACTTGCTGTTGTCACGCAATATGAAGGCATCGGTGCCGACCGCGAATATGATCTTGCCATTGGCGCCAGTTTCAATCATCGAGTTCGCGCGAATCACGGTATCGAGATTTGCAGGATTCCCGTCGACGAACACATCCCCTTCGATCTTGTAAATCGATTTTCCCGGTGGAAGCTTTTTTGAGAAAGCACCCATGGCAAAACTCGGCTGAACCAGTCCCGACACGTTAAAACCGGTGAACAGTCCCAGGGTTAACGCCTCGACCAGGAATTTGCGCCTTGGATCTTCGGATTTCTTTTTCATCTGCGAATCAAGTCTATCAATTTCGTTAAATTCTAGGTTCTCCTACGATGATTGTAAATGCAGGGCGCCATGAAGACGAGCGGCGGCAAGTTTGAAGGCATGGAGAGCCTTGCTTTGAATCGCGCTTACAAGCGCAGGAGACACTTACGGCTTCATCCAGGCCTCGTCTACGACAGGGACATTTCCCCTAG
>JAAEPH010000451.1 GCA_024232855.1 Gammaproteobacteria bacterium | reverse complement strand
TTACTGATTTGGTCACAGTCTAACTGGTGGATCATTGTCTTTCTAAACGCATGGAGGATTTCCAACTTTGCTACTGCATGGGATATACAAGCACTTGGGTAACATTCAATCTCCTTCATACTTCTGTAACAAGTACCAACCAAACTAATAGGCCTCAGTGCAGCAGTTCATCATCTAATGGGATTCAATGCAACATCTACAACAGGAGTACTTTAACTCTTGCTACGCATGGAATTAGACAACAACTGATAGACCAAAGTATGACTGTTTGTTACTCATTTTAACTAGCATAGGATAAGCAGTAGATCTTGGCTAACAATCCATGACCAATTCCAACTGTTTTGCTCACAATGACTAACAAGGATTCTTTGTCTTTGCACACATGTATGCCACTGCATGGGGTACAAGTACTTGGAGTAACATTCAACCTACTTCTGTGCACATGTATATTCAACAATAGGCCTACAGTGAGCAGCACACATTGTCCTATTCATACAACTACTCCAATATAGTACTCATTTGTGCTAAATCAAGGTGGGAACATAGTTGGCAAGACCAATATGGGGGAAGGAGACCGT
>JAAEPH010000450.1 GCA_024232855.1 Gammaproteobacteria bacterium | reverse complement strand
GAAGAGCAGGGCATACCCTACCGCCAGGCACTGCGACGCTACGGCGAACTAATCGGTCTGATCGAAACCCAAACAATCACGGGAGCTTAGTCATGCGTGCCAAATTACCCCATACCGAAGGCAAGATCGATCGCGACGGCATCAATATCCACTACGAAGTCTACGGCGAAGGGGATCACACGATTGTATTTATACCAACCTGGTCATTGGTTCATTCGCGTGCCTATAAGGCTCAAATCCCTTACTTCAGCAGTCATTTTCGCTGCGTTACTTTCGACCCTCGCGGTAATGGTAAGTCGGACCGACCGACCGCCCCCGACGCCCACCGCCTGATCGACTATGTCGAAGACAGCCTCGCCGTCATGGATGAAACCGGCACCAGTAAGGCTATTGTATTCGGGCTTTCGGCAAGCACGCTTACCGCGGCAGCACTTGCCGCCTACCATCCCGATCGAATCGAAGCGGTTATTTTAATTGGCACCAATACCCCGCTGGCGGAGACCTACGAGTACAAGATGTATGGTCAATATGATCTCGATCTTGATCTCGATAGCCATGAGGGCTGGCAGAAGTTCAACCGGGGGTACTGGCGCAAGAATTACCCCGATTTTGTCGATTTTTTCTCACGCCAGATATTCAACGATCCCCATTCGACAAAGCAAATCGAAGACGCCATCAACTGGGGACACGAAACCAACGAAGAGGTATTAATCGCAACCATGGATACCGCTGATCCGGATGATCTCGTGCTCGACGAGGCGGCCTACCGGAGAATCAGCTGCCCGACCCTGGTGATTCATGGGGAGGACGATGTCGTTGCACCAATCGAGGGTGGTCGAGTTGTTTCTGAATTGACAGGTGGCGAACTGGTTGTTATTCCGCGGGCAGGACACGGTCCACAGGGGAGGATTCCGGCAAAGGTCAACACGCTGATGCGTGACTTCCTCGCCCGGCACCTGGGAACCTGGAAACCGACGATGAAGGCGCATAAAGGGACCGCGAAGAAAGCGCTATACCTGTCTTCTCCGATTGGCCTGGGACATGGACGACGCGACCTGGCTATCGCGCACGAGCTGAGGAAACTACATCCCGACCTGCAGGTCGACTG
>JAAEPH010000449.1 GCA_024232855.1 Gammaproteobacteria bacterium | reverse complement strand
CCAAGGAATGAAAGCCAGGCATGCGATTCCAGAATTCTTTGATTTCAATCCCAAGATTATCCCCGCATTCAATAAAGAAAAAAGGATTATGCGGGGAATCTTGGAGATGAAATCATAAGACTCTGGATTGTGTCCCAGCACTGGCGGTTAGACTCGTGAAAAGATGAGTGTTATCCTGACCAGGCGTTCATCGTCTAAGAGCTCTTGAAGGAGCGACTCTTCGCCTGGTCATCAAGGATAACAAATCTCATCTTTTCATAACGAGCTAACGCTCAAGCCAGTGCTGTAATCATTTTCCTTCTTCAAATCTTCTTTCTCTTAATGGTCCAGCTTTTCTTTTTCAATTCCTTATTAATATGCTGGACCAAGAGAAAGAAAAGATTTGTGAAGAGAAAATGATTGATCCGCCTGTTGGCTCTTCTCTTTCAACCTTTGTTTGCGTCTCTCTTTTCCCTTTTTATTGCAAACAAAGGATTATGAAAGAGAAGATAGCCGGCGGATCTTGATCCAGGGAAAGTTCTGTCTCCCCGATTCCCGTGCTTAAGCACGGATTTTCTCTCTCTTAATCTTTTCTTATAATTATTTTTCTTTTATTCATCCATGGATGAATGAAAAATAATAGAAAAGATTAATCAGGAGAGAGAAAATGAAAGAAAGAGAAGGAAAGCCAGGCATGCGATTCCAGAATTCT
>JAAEPH010000448.1 GCA_024232855.1 Gammaproteobacteria bacterium | reverse complement strand
TCCAGCGAAGACAACATGCAATACCTCTTCGAAGAAAACATCGATGCCGTCGTCCCCGACAACCAATTTAGAAAACGTAACCCGGTATTTGGCGAGTCAGAAACCTATAATCGTCACAAAGAAAACCGCAAAAAAACACGGAACGGTCAGCGTAAAAGAGATGCCGTCATCCCCTCCGAAGACTTCACCGTAGACTTGGAAAATCAGCACTGCATCTGCCCTGCCGGCAAAGAACTGCACTACCTCGGTGATCACTTCGAAACCACAAGCCGTCGCTACACCAGACTTAGAGGGGAACTCAAAGACTGTCGCAACTGTCAGCTACAAACCCGCTGCATGAAGAAGCCGGCTAAAGAGCGCGGAAGGCCAGTAACCTTCCACAATACCGAGCAAAGTAAAACCAGTTATCGGGACTTAATGAAACAAAAGAGCGACAGCGAAGCAGGCCGGAAAATATACAGCCGACGCATGTGGACTAGCCAACCGGTGTATGGCAATATC
>JAAEPH010000447.1 GCA_024232855.1 Gammaproteobacteria bacterium | reverse complement strand
GCCGACCAGCTCGAGCCCATCAAGTTTGATTTCGGCACGGCCGTCACCTGAACCGCCCTCGACCACACGGCCAATCGCAATTGCGGTGAAACTGTCGCCGGGGCGTACGAAACGCGGTAGCGACGGTTGTACGATGACGGGCAACCGTACCGAGATCGAACCGGTGTCGAAACCGAAGCGGTCGGCGGCGTGAACCGTCTTGGCGCGTAGCTTGAAGTTGGTCAGATTGTCCGGTATTTTGACCTTGACCGTGACCTGCCCGCTGTCATCGACCAGGATGCCCGGGTTGTAATAAGGCACCGGGCTGAAGTTTTTACGCACGGTAACGTTATCGATGAGCGCTTGGACCATTTTGGACGCCATCGCATCGGCCACACCGCCGCCGGGCTGTTCCTGGTACGGGAAAAAGCCGAGTGCGAGGTTACGCGTATCGCGTAGACTGGTATAGGCGTCGCGATGCGGGACAAAGTCAGGAACCGGGTCCAGGCGCTGCTCGCGTCCGAGCGCGAGCACCGACTGGTCCACCAGCCATAGTGTCACCTCGCCGTTTAGCGGATTGCCGTCCTCGTCGCTGAGCTTGATCGTGACCGCGATTTCGTCACCGGGCTGCACTTTTCCCGGGTAGTCGAGCGCCACGGAAACCTGGTGCTCGACTGTATCTACCTCGATCAGCGTGGTGGCCGCGAGCGTCGATGGCTTGCCGAGGTCCAGATTACTGGTTTGGTTTTGCTCGATACGCCCGCGCAAAAGCAGGAAGTGAACCGGTAGCCGCGGCATGTCGGTCTTGTTGATTGGCACTTCGTAGACCGCGCTGCCGTTTCTGACGTTAACCCATTCGTAGCGATTGATACCGTCCGGTTGTTCGACGATCGCCAGCGCGCGGGCGCGCTGGTATGGACTTTCGAGGATCAGTTTGGCGATTTCGCCAGGCGCGTACTTTTTCTTTTCCGGCGTGACCTTGAACACCTGCGTCGGCGCGCGCGACCAGGTTACCGGCTCGTCGCCTCCGGCGAACAGATCGACCTTAACCGTCTGCAGCCGGCCGAGCTTGTCGAGGGCTTCGATCTCGACGATATAAACCCCGGCCTTGTCGATTGGCAGCCGGATCTTGCTGATTTCGTCCGCTGTAACCATCGTGGTTTCGAAGACGGTTTCGTCGACCACCTCGGTGATGTATTTACCCACACCCTGCGAGTAGTCGGCGGCCTGCAGGTGCGAGTGCCACTGGCGTTGTTGCAGTCGCAGTGTTACCTGTTGACCCTGGACCGTCTCGTCGTTCTGATCGGTGACCAGAATTTCGGCATCAATATCGTCAAGGCTTTGGGTATAGCGCGGGATTTTTAAGCCCAATGCCAGCGGTGGCAGGGCTCTGGTTTCGAAAGTATTGCTGACCGTTTGATCATCGGCGCCGGTGATGGTGGCTTCAATAATGTAACGTCGTGCGTGCGAGCTGCGCGTTTTGGTCGGATCGATACGGATGCTGGCGCCGCCGAAATCGTCGGTGCTGACATCGGGAAAGGACAGAGGCTCGGCCTTGAAGCTACCCTGGTTACTGAAACGGGCGTCGGTGGAGTAAAAGAAGCCATCGCGCTTTTTCGGCGACCAGCTATAGGGAAACTGGGTAACGCGCCAGCGCACCGGTCGATCGATGACTTGCCCGCCGGCGTAATATTCACTGGTCAGCCTGATCTCGAACGGCTGGTCGAGGCCGGTTTTATCCGGACCGTTGAGCGTTATCTGGAACTTGGGGAGGCGGTAGGCTTCTTTTTTGAAGCTTACCGAGCCGCAGCTTCCACCAGCATGCCTCAGTCGTACGTTATAGGTGCCGGTGGGTAGTTTGTCTTCGAGAAAAGCGTGGTAATAACTGCCGCGATCATTGTTTTCCAGCGGATAAATCCACTCGAGGTTGCCGGGCCCATTGATCACGAAACCTGGTTTGTCGAGCGACTGGATGCCGAATTTACCATGGGTGACATTGCGTATATAGGCCTTGATATGCACCCTTTCCTCGGGTTTGTAAACGGGCCGCTCGGTGAAAAGATGGCATAACTCCTGGCCTTTGTTCTGGTAGCCGTCGGGTACGCGGCGCGCCCAACCCAGCCAGCCATCGCTATTTTGTCGCCACAGATTATTGGCGTAAGTTTGCGGTGGCGTGCCAGGATCCAGTGACAGGACATCCCCATCCTTTTTGACGATAATGCGGCGCACGCGATCGCGCAGTTTCTTGGGCACGTTCCAACGATACTGGCCCTGACGATCAGTGACTGCCTCGAGAATATTGTTCTTGTTACCCTCGATAATGATGCGTGCGCCGCTGACCGGCATGCCGGTTTGTAGCGACGTTACTACAAATCGTGCGCTTTCCGGCTCTCGCACGGTGCTCAGGCTCAGATCGGTGACCTGGATGCGCACCCAGCGGCGCTGGGTGCTTTGGTCGAGCAAGCGCATACCGACCAGGTAAGTGCCCGGCTGCCTGAGCTTATCCATGCGCTCCATGTAAGGTTTTAGATCGAGCCCGAAACTGGCCTGGTTTCCTGCGCGTTTCAGCGGTATCGAAACGATTTCCGAAATGCTCGGTGCACCCAGCGATTTGATCTGGCGAAGAATGTCGTATCTCGAAATATTACGCTTACGGTCGGTATAAGCCGCCGGCATTTCACCCGGTGCCGCGGGTTGCTGCTGTTCATCGACAACCACGGCTGAAGCGGGGAAGGGCCAGAAGCTTCGATCGAGTGGATCAATCGGGTGAATTCTCAAATCCATGCGCTCGAAACCTCGTCCCTTGAGCGGCAGCATTTGCGGACCGAAGCGTTCGACAATACCCTGCGCTATCTCCCAGTCCAGGAAACTGTTTTGTTCCGGAAAATACAGGAACAGCTCGCTCGCAGCCTTGATCGACAGCGGCCGTTGGCTGGCATCAAGCATTTGATTCGGCTGCAGGTTGACCTGGTAGAGTAGCTCGGTGTCGAAGTCGCCGCGCAGCGTCAGCGTATTGCCGCTAGCGCTATAGCTGATGTTTTCGATGGAGGGTGTAACGTGAACCAGATTACGCGCGGCGACCGGGTCGATATCGCCGAGCGCTGCCGAAAACTTGACCTCAATATTGCGGTTATTGCTGCTGCACTGGATCGCAAGCTTGCTGTTGTAATGGCTGCCGTTGGCTGTGATCGGGTACAGGTTGCCGGAGCAGCCCAATTGCCGAACCTCGAAGGCTCTGGCGGTGGAAAAGCTGATCTGGTGAAATGCCTCGTCAAGACTGTCGTTGAGCGACAGGCGCAAGTGAATTTTAACCACGTATCCGCTGCCTACCGGTTTGTTCAGATTAATCACGTAGGACGCATCCTGGGCCGGGTTGCTGCGTTCGATCACCTTGATTTCAAAGTCGTCGGGTTTTAACCAGTATGCGTTGCCGGCATCGATGCCGGGCAGTTCGCGTACCTCGATGCGCAACATTTGTTTCAGGGTAGTCGGACTGATCGGTGTTGCGAAAGTCAAGGTAATGTCATCGAGCTGGTTCAGGTCGCTCGCGCCGTTGGCGGGTCGTGACGAGCGCGGCGCCGACATCAAAGTGGTCAGATCAACCGGGCTACCGTCTACCTGCCAGCGATAGCGCGACAGGGGCGGCCAGGCTTCGGCCGGTCGAAACTGCAGGGTGTTCTCGTTAAGCCAGGTATAGGCGCCCGGATGTTGAGGTTCGACACGGACGAATTTTCCCGGATTGTCTTCCGGGGTACCTGCCGCCGCCCCCCGATTGTCATCGAAAAATATCGTTACCGGATCCCAGCGCCGTAAAAAGGTATCGGGTACCAGTACGGTATCCCTGGGTTGCAGGGTGTTGTCGACCAACTCGGCCGCCTGTGCCGATACCTGGACCAGGCCAAGCGCCAACCCGACGCAAACGGTAGCCATCAGCTGGCGAATCGTTTTTAATATTTCCGTATTCACCCTACAACGCCTCCGGCGAGCTGTATTTCTGGTATTCGAGCATGATTTCCCTCGAAGGGCCGGAATCGGGCGGCTCGAGTCCGACGATAGCTGGTTTCATATCAACCGCCGCGCCGGTCTCGGGCGGCAGCTCTATCATCAGGTAGTAGGTGCCATGCCCCAACGCGTGTTTTTGTGTGACGCCGGCACCGAGGATTTCGCCGTGCTGATTAAACAGGTAGGCGCGGGCGACGTCGATCGATGCCTGCACGCCGATACCGATGTCCTGCTTCTGCTCCAGTGAAAAGCGGTAAACGCGGGTATCGCCCGGTAGTAAACCGACCCGCTCACCGAGACCCTCGATGAGTTCAACCTCGGGCACCTCGGCCAGGTGCAGCACGCCGTGCAGGCTCTGGCTCGTTACCGCCTGCAAGCGCAGCCGGCTTTTGCCGCGCGGCAGAAAAAGCGTGGTGTTAATTCCCGTTTCATAAACGCGTACCTCGTCGTGTAACCCGCTGCGCTGGATCCGTGCTATCACCGGTGTTGCCGATTGTAGATTGATAAAGCCGGCGCGGCTGCGTTCGAAGGCCAGGGTTTGACTCGCGCCGCTTAGCTGCAACTCGCCAGATTCCGTTGGATCTTGATCCGTAGCGCCGGTGAATTCCCGCGCGCGGCTAAGCCATGCAACCGCGAGCCCTGCGCCATGTGCCAGGCTTGCGACCGTATCACCACTGATCGGTACGCTGCTGCCGCGAACAACCCTGCCAGCGCTATTTTGCACCATTAATTCGGCGGTATCGCCGTAGACTGCAGCGATGCTCGCCTCTGAAACGTCGTCGCTTAGCGCCAGGCTGAAGACCCCGGCGTTCGGGAAATGGTGTTTGAACATTTCTCCCTGCGCCAGGCGCGCGTGATTCTGCGCCGTACTTGCCTTGATATTCAACACCCGCTCCGTCGCGGTTGTGTTTAGCAGTTGAAGGCGATCGGCATCGCTCCAGAGCTGGTAATTCTGATCGTCGCGGTCGGCCCAAAAACTGCGCAGCGTTTTGCCGTCCTTGCTGAATACCGCGGCCACACCCCGGGGCAGGTTAAATCGGATGCCCTGCAGCGAGCCGTTCAGTTTGAAGGACAGTGCGCCGTGCTGCCCCAGCTTGGTATCGTTTGATCCGCTACGAAGGTCTTGCACCGTTGCGGATTCGAATCCGTACCGTCGGATCCGCACCGGCAACACGGTGTTGCTCGCGGCGGTGTTCCAGACCTTGAGACGCAAACTGTTATCCGTTGCCGCGTTAGCCAGGACGATACTCGATTTCTGGCCAACCCCCATTTGGCGTGCGTCGAAACGATTACCGTCGAGCACGCCGATACCGGGCAGTCCAACCCGCGCCTCGGCAATAAACAGCTGCTGCGCCTGGCTTGTGGTAGCGCTGTCGATCCATGCCTCGGTATCGCCGGCGATGTTAATTAGCAGCGTCTGGTCTTGCAGCAACACCCGTGAAGTTCGCAACGGTTGGGCCGTATCGAGCGCTACCAGCCATAGTTTGTCGACGCCGCTAATAAAACCATCGTAGGGCTGTAACTGGCTGTCGTTGACCGCTGCCCAGTACAGGCGATCGGCCCCCGGCGCCGGCGCAACAAACATGCCGGGTGTGGCCAGTACAATCCCGACAGCGGCAATTTGCCGCGATAATCTGGCTTGCTGCCGTAGCTTGACGCCCTGCGTAACCGCGGCTTCATCGACTACCCGGGTTGTCATCATGCCGGCGGCGACGAGAATTTCGGCACCGCGCTGCTCCGGCGACCAGATCTTCAAGCGGTAGCGCTTACCCGTACCCGTCGCGTTGTCGATGGCGGCAAGCAATAAGGCATTGCTGCCTTTGGCTGTGGCGAGACTTTGCCAGACGCCCCCGGGGTTTCGTTTTTCCAGGGTCAACGAAACCGAATCGCGCGATTCCGCGGCCACCGCAAAAACCCCGCTTTGCCCGTCGAGATCGATGCTGTAGCTGTGAATCATCGGCTTATTGACGCTGAATTCGGCGGGTAGAGCCAGATCCGTGGTGGCTAGCGATTCCGGTTCGGACATGCGAATCATGGTTTGCGCGCCAGGTTTACCGACCGGACGCACCGCTAGCCTGTAACGACCCGCGACCAGGGGCTCGACTATGTCGAAATTCCAGTCGTTGACACGATCGTCATTACTGGTGAGCAGTTTATCCTCGGCATCGAACAGTTGTGCCTTGACGTCATTGGTTCCGAATGAACTAAACTCGATCAACGAGTCGCGGCCAACGGCAATATTAATTTCGGCGGGTACACTCAGGACGCGTCGCTGACCAACCACCATTTCCTCGAGCGCCAGATCGAGCCGGTAATCGAAGCGGTTATTGTTACGCCTTGCGCGCGCCTCGATACGGTACTGTCCCGCGGGCAGGGTTTGCCTGAGTGGTCTCGTGCCGGTGAAATTAGCCGGGGTAAATCCGGCGCTGGTGGCGGTCAGCGTCGCTTCCATCCCCTCGCTCAGGTTGAGGCTGGTGGTTGCCGGCGCCGGTAGTTCAAAAGTCCAGACGTCGGGCTTGCGCGCCTCGCCTTCGATCGGTTCCATCCAGGTGTGACTATAGCTGCGCTGGTTCAGGTCCATGACAAACGGGCCATGACCCTCGTACTCGGGTGGTTCATCGATACGCTCCAACAGCGTTACAACGCGCGCCGATAGCGCGCCTGGCAAGACGACGATGCGGTACTCGCCGGCGTGAAATTCAGTATTTAAATCCGCTCGCGCTCCCGGTTTGACCAGGGGCCAGCCGTCGCCGTCTTCGAGCCTGGCGTTGTTGTGGCCATTGGTGCCGAAACTTTGCAGGCGGTATTTGCCATCCCTCGGAATCGTAAAGCGGTAAACCAGACCCTCGCCCGACGCCAGACTGTAGCGCGCCGCAATGCCGTCTTCGATGCGGCCACCATCGTTCAGCGCCGTTTTGCGCAGGCGTACGCCGAGATGACCTTCGGTGCTGCCTTCAGGCGATAACGCGAGCTGATATTTGCCTTCTCGCAGGTATTGCTGAATTAGAAAGTTTCGTCCGACACCGTTATTCGATTGCTGGTCGAGCCGGGGATTTACGCGGGTGCGAATACTGCCACGGGTCTGCAACAGGCCGGTGGATTCGAGTTTGTATAACCCGGGTTGGTCGACGATGACGTTGAAGCCCGCCCACTGGCGCGCTTTTAGATCAAGATACCGCGCCTGCTGCTCGGTAAGTTCGGGAAAATCGGGATGATCGAGCCTGCCCTGGTCGAAGCTGGGCAGTGCTGTGCCGGCCAGCTCACCGGCGGCGGTGAAATGCAGTTGGTAGTTTTGTACCCGGTCGCTGTTGTTATAGAGCCTGAGGTCGTAAAGCCCGCCTGTAACCGGGTAGCGGGCTGTGCCCAGTACCGGCGCCACGAGACCGAGCGATCCGGATTGATTCAGCCGAAAATTTATCAGGTGGTCGTCTTCGGTCCGTGCGGCGAGTTCGCCGTCACCCGGCACTTTGATTCTGAGAGACATTTTTTTACCGGCGCCTAGGGGTAACGACATCGAATCGGTCATGTCGAGCGGGTACTTGCGCACCAGGATTCCTGAAACGACGCCGGGTTGCGTGTTCATCTCCAGCCGATAGCGCTGTTCCCAGTCGACCTTGACCGATGTATAGAGCGACGAGGTCTGAGCCGGGGACGGCCTGTCCGGTTTTCGGTTGCCGGTGTAAACCGACAGGGTGGCGACGCCCCGGGCATCTCGATCCGGCATGACGGTCAAAACGTAGTAGCCGCGATCGAGCGACCAGGCATCGCCAAGGTTTCGTGCCTTTGGTGTTTTATAGTTATTGCCACGAAATGAGGTTAACGGCTCGAATCGAAATTCGCCCTCAATGCCGTCGGCCTCGACCCGGTAATCCCCCCGTTGTTGGACTTCGAAGATCAAGGTCATGTTGTCAAGAATATTAAAGCGGCGCTGCCAGCCGGTGTGACGCAACAGGATAGCGCGACTGTCGACGTAGCGGCCGCGGCTTTTGGTGATATCGGTCAGCAATGACGTGGCGTCGGGCGAATCCTCACCGTAACCGGAATGCAAGGTGCTGACCCAGTAAGTGCCCGGCTTGTCGATAACGTGGTGACGAACTTTGGCGAAGCGCTGGAATGTATATGGCCGGTCCGCGCCAGTACTGATCGTAACCACTTTGAAATTTTCTTTTCGGCCTCGCGAGGCAAAGACTTCGGCCACCGGCAGACGGGATTCCTTCGTGATTTCACTGGAGCGACCTGAATAGCTGAAAGCGTAGTTGTCGTCGAATCGGCTAACATTGATCGAAGCCCGGGTATTTTGTTCGAGTTCGAGTCGAAAATAGTCGGTTGCATCGGACACCAGCCAGCGGTCGTAACCAAAGGGGCTGGTCACCTTGTTGTCGACTCCGTTGGCGGCCAGTCGCGGAATGCCCATGCGCATATGAAACGGCTGCTCACCGCTGGTTTCCGCCCAGGGCAGCGACGGGCCGCCGTAGGCAACCAGCAGGTAAAATCCCGGGTTCAGATCGGCGGCCACTTGTTTGACCCGCAACGGTTTGCCCTCGTCTGGCTCGACGGTGTCGTTGCGTGGCTCGATGTCTATTAGCCAGTTACCCTCACCCCACAGGCGCAGATCGCCGAGGCTGCGGCCCGCGGCTTCGATTAAAACAGTCTGCCGTGATTTGACATGTATCCAGTACGAGCGCTGCTCGAAATCGCTGAGCGCCGCCGATACCAGCCTGTTCTCGAGCAGTTGCGGCGCTAACTCGCCGTTGATTTCGGTAAACGATTGCACCGTCAGTTTGACTTCACCGCTACCCTTGTCGTCGGCATAGGTCACCAGCTTGTAATCGCCGATATCGAGAAAAGCGTCGATGCGGCCATCGGCTTCCCCGGCCTTGCCGTTGATCTGCGATGGCCCCGACATCTTGTTGATATAACGCAATGCGGTACCTTGCTCGCTTTGACTGATTAACGCGTAGCGGCCGAAATCCGGAATTTTCGCAATCGTTTCCTGGCGGCCGGTAGCGGGCAGTATTTTCTGGTCGATCGTAGCTGCAGCGGCGCCGCCGTACCATAGCGGCGCAATCAAACTGGCACAAAGCGCAATCCATGCGTGTCTTGCGAGATGATTCATTACTAGGAGTCTGTCGGACTTAGGTAGTCGTAGCGAGGGAAAGGCATTTTGAGTCAGATTTTTCTATCGAATGAGGCGAATAGTTACTCATATTCAACGAATTGGATAGGAAAATCTGGCCAAAATGCATTTTCCGCAGTAGATTTCCTAAGTCCGACAGGCTCCTGGAGTCTGTAAGTCCGGTGTGAGAAGTCGATAGTCCTTTACTGATTATATTTTGTTGTTACTTTGCAAGCGCCAGATTTATATTTGTAATAACGGCATGGATGATCATAGCACTATTTCAGCGCGGGTTGTGCCTGGTGAGATATTGCGGCTAAACCTGGTACAGGTACCGCCGCCGATTGGGCAACGGATTACGGCCGCTGAGGACATCGGCCCCGCAAATATCGCGCAGTCGTGAGTGCTCACAATCTACAATGCTCGTTGACAGGAATTTTTGCGAAGCCGTCGCTTAGCGTGCAAACTGTTGCTCCTGGATAACTCGTCGTGAATAACATTATTTAATCGACCCCGGAGCGTTATGGACTCAGTCACTCAAATCGCGCTCGGAGCCGCCGTCGGCGAATCCGTGCTCGGGCGCAGAATCGGTAACAGGGCGATGCTGTGGGGCGCCATCGCCGGCACATTGCCGGATCTCGACGTGTTTGTGCCGCTTGGCGATGCTGTCAGGGACTTTACCTACCATCGTTCCGCGAGTCATTCGTTGTTGGTACTGCTCCTCGCAACCCCCCTGCTGGTCTGGTTGATCAACCGGGTTCATCCCTCGCTGCGTGGATACGGGGCGCGCTGGGCGGTGATGATCTACCTGGTGTTTGCGACGCATGTCCTGCTCGACAGCTTCACCGTCTACGGTACCCAGATTTTCTGGCCCATCGTTACCACGCCGGTGGCGTGGGCGACCATTTTTATCATCGACCCGCTATACACGCTGCCCTTGCTGATCGGCGTCATCGCGGCGCTGCTAATGACGCGCACGAGCGATCGCGGGCATTTGTTCAATCGCTATGGATTGATCGCAAGCACGATCTACCTGTCCTGGACGGTCGCGGCCAAGCTCATGGTCAATCACCGTTTCGAGTCGGAAATAGAGGCGCAGGACATCCGCTACGATAAGATTCTTACCCTGCCGGCGCCTTTTAACTCGCTACTCTGGCGCGCCGTGATCATGGACGCCGGCGGTTATTACGAAGCTTATTACTCGCTACTGGACGGCAACGGCAAAATACGCTTCAGTCACTACCCCAGCGACGAAAGTCTGCTTGCCGGCATCGAAGATTCCTGGCCGGTTCAACGCCTGCAGTGGTTTTCGCGCGGGATTTACTCGGTGTCGTTACGCCAGCAGGACATCGTCATCAGCGATCTGCGCATGGGGGTCGAGCCGCACTATGCGTTCAACTTCAAGGTGGCTGAACTTGAAAATCCGCACGCGCGGGCGGTGGCGCCCGAGTTACTGCCGTCGATCCGGGATTTCAGTGGACTGCCCGTCCTGTGGCGGCGCATCTGGGACGATTCGGTCGCGCTGGACCCGGATGAACACAGCGGCAAGCCGTAGGCACGGGCTATTGCCGGCAAAAAAAGTCGTCGTAGATGAAGCGCGCAATCGCGTCGATGTCGTTGATGTCGAGCACCGAAATGGCGGTATCGGTTGGCAGGTCGGCATCGCAGGCGATAGCAATCACCGAGTCGTCGGCCTGGTACAGGTAAGGTTTGCGCAGGGCCGCGCGGTGTAGTTCGATCTTGGGGAAACGAATATCCCTGTAACCTTCCACCAGGATGATATCGGCGCGGCTGCTGTCGAGTGAGGCGATGATTTGCAGCAGATCGGGCTCTTC
>JAAEPH010000446.1 GCA_024232855.1 Gammaproteobacteria bacterium | reverse complement strand
GGGGAGGGCTGGGGCGGCGCGGGCGGGGGAAGGGGGAATGGATGAGGCCTGGATGGCATGGGTGGGTGACTGGGCTGCCGGGGGTGAGGAAAGCGGCATGAGCAGGCAGGAAAGCCAGGCGTGTATGGATTGGAGGATGCGGCGGCCACCGGGGTCTACACTCGTCACGGACAGGACGATCGGCAGATCAATTAGTATAGGAAAGTAGTAGTATAGGATAGTATAGGATAGTATGAGTATAGGATAGGATAGTATAGGATAGTATTAGTATAGGATAGTATAGGATAGTATAGGATAGTATTAGTATAGGATAGTATAGGATAGTATAGGATAGTAACTATTAGTATAGGATAGTAACTATTAGTATAGGATAGGATAGTATAGGATAGTATAGGATAGTATTAGTATAGGATAGGATAGTATAGGATAGTATTAGTATAGGATAGTAACTATTAGTATAGGATAGTAACTATTAGTATAGGAGAGTATTAGTATAGGATAGTATAGGATAGTAACT
>JAAEPH010000445.1 GCA_024232855.1 Gammaproteobacteria bacterium | reverse complement strand
TCCTTGAAAGTTTGCTAACAAGTCAATGAATTTGATCACTAGGTCTTAGCGATTTTCAATAAAGTATACAGTTTTAGTCAAGGTATTTCATTTTTAACAGCCTCTTTCCTTGACCTAGTGACAAATTATCGAGGCGTTATCTTGGAAAAGTTCCAGAAATCATGCAAGAATTATTATACGAAACAATTTTAGTAGCCATTTTTTTATTCTATCCTGCTTGGAGAATTTTTGACCGAACAGGTTTAAATAGAAGTTATAGTTTCACTTTACTTATTCCATTTATCGGATTGTTTGTTTGTGCTGGTATTCTGGCATATTCAACTTGGCATATTAAATCAATAGAAGAAAAACACTCATGATGATTGGGCTTACTGAATTACTAATATTTTCTGCAATACTAATATTAATTTTGCCTTTTATACTATTTTTCATTCCAATAGCTAGGAAAGCAGGTTTTTCTGGATGGTGGTCAATTTTATTGCTTATCCCATTTGTAAATGTAGTATTAATTTGGATTTTTGCGTTTATTGAATGGCCTATCGAGAAGTCAATTTTAGAGAACAATCAATAGTAAAGAGATAACAAAAATTTGCAATGGATCACAGGGACTTTGCGGTTTTTAAAAACAAACTGAGTAAATTTCGTGGGTATTCTTTTTTAATAAAGTCTTTCCTCAGTCCCTGTACCCATTGAAATTGACGTTA
>JAAEPH010000444.1 GCA_024232855.1 Gammaproteobacteria bacterium | reverse complement strand
TTCATTTCTTCGCCCTTGTTTGTTTAATTAATGTTTCAATAAAGAGATACTAGCCGCTATTGACAGCCACGTCAACAAGAAATAGCGTTAAATGTTAATTAATTTTACCTCGGTCGGCGTCGGCCTCTAGGTAGCTCTCTATAAAAATGCGCGCTACTTCCGCATTGATGGCATTGCCATAACCGCGCAGTCGTCCCACTCGGGCGGCAGCCCCATTAACCAGCGGGAATGTGCCGGGTTCAACTGGCCGCCACTTTCCATCCCGGCATCCGAGCCAGTCAACATCACGCCAGAGGCCGTTAGTCGGGCCGGGAGTATCCCTTTCGCAATCCCCGCCGTTAACAGTTCGTTCTTTCGTTTTCCGCCTCGGCTCGTTTGCCCGCCGGTCATCGTGTTCGGTGTCGGCCAGCCCGTCAGTTTCGCAGCATCCGCCGGATTCAATCCCGGGTTCATCCCGCGCAGGGTCTTTGCTTCTGGGTCCTCCCCATTGCTGTTGTTGGTTGCGTTCGGGGTCGGCCAGCCCGTCAGTTTCGCCGGGCCGACACTCAACGCCGCCAGATGCGGGTCGTTGTGCCAACCCTTGCGCTTCGCTTCCTGCTCCGCGCCCTCGCGGGTTCTCACGTTCTTGCTCGCGCTGCTCGCGTTCGGTGTCGGCCAGCCCGCCAGACTCGCATCCATCGTTAAAGATTTCCCTGTCATGTTCTCTGTGTAATTCGCACCAGTCGTGTGATCTGATGCTCTGGGTGTGGTCCAGCCTTTCCGCGACGAACCAGAGTCGTTGCCTGATGTGCGGCGCACCGACGCCCGCAGCGCAAAGATCGTTAGCCCCGACGGCGTAACCCGCCCCTTCCAGGTCAGTTTGTACAGTGTCGAGCCAAGCGAGTCCGTCTTTGCTACTAACCTGCTCGCCAAATATGACTGCAGGATAGTGCTTT
>JAAEPH010000443.1 GCA_024232855.1 Gammaproteobacteria bacterium | reverse complement strand
GTCGGGTTCGGTGTACCCAGAAACAAAGCAACAAATAACCAGCGCTTTACAAGCTGCCGAAATTTACGGTTTCGGGTCGCCCATTCACCTCGCAGCGCGGCAGCTATTCCCGGCGAACGGTGACGGCGTCGGCAGTATCCCTGTCACGGTCTATCCGATGGTGGACGATGGGAGCGGCGCGGCATCCGAGGGGGAGATCACGCCAGAGGGCCCCCAGGTCAGCGACGAGAGTTACGTCGTTCGCGCGAATAATATTGATTCGGAGGTTTTTACGATCGCGACCGGCGCGACCGTCGCGGAAATTGTCACGTCAATTGTGGACGCAATTAACGGCAGTTTGAATATGCCCGTTATCGCTACAGATAACGCGACCGACGTAGTGCTTACATCGAAATGGAAGGGCGCCAGCGCGAACGATATCGTCGTTTCTGTTGTCGGCCCGCACACTGGGGGCGTGACTTTTGGGTTTACCCAGCCTACGGGTGGCGCGGTGAACCCCGATATAACGACGGCTCTCGCGCTGATAGGTGACGTCTGGGAAACCCTAGTGTTGAATTGTCTCGACGTTGCGGATACCACAAACCTGGACCTGTACCAGACCGAGGGCGAGAGCCGCTGGGGCGCGTTGGTTCGAAAGCCTTTCATTGTCTTTTCTGGCGAGACGGCCACCACGGCCGCTAGTGCTATCGCAATCCCGGACGCCCGCAAAACGGATAAGGTT
>JAAEPH010000442.1 GCA_024232855.1 Gammaproteobacteria bacterium | reverse complement strand
AGTCGGGCCTTCGGATCTATGTGCCGCGTTGGTCAAGGGCGCAAAAACCGGTGGTGCAAAAATATTCGAGCACACGGATATCACTGGAATCAAGACCCGGGACAACAGGGTTATTGGCGTCGAAACCAGCGCTGGCGAAATCGCCTGTGACGCGATCGCGATTTGTACCGGTCTGTGGAATCGCGAAAACGCCGCCATGGCCGGCGTCGAGCTACCGGTCTGGCCCTGCGAGCACTTTTACCTGTTAACCAATCCGATAGAGGGCGTCTCGGGCAATTTACCCACACTGTCCGATCACGACAACCATCTTTACATTCGTGATGATTCCGGGGGCTTGCTGGTAGGTTGCTTTGAGCCGTTGGGCAAGGCAATCGACCCCGCACAAATCGGGAAGGACTTTGCCTTTCAGCTGTTACCTGAGGACTGGGACCACTTTGAGCCGATGCTGGAGAACGCCCTGAAGCGGCTGCCCTGTCTGGCTGAGGCCGATGTCCGCATGTTGCTTAACGGTCCGGAGAGCTTTACGCCTGATGGGTCTTT
>JAAEPH010000441.1 GCA_024232855.1 Gammaproteobacteria bacterium | reverse complement strand
ATTTATTTGCAACCGCTAACGCTTTTTGCTCAGCCAAGCGAAAAACGAGCTGCTCAGCTGTTTCATTTTCAAGCGCAGTTTCATCTGTATGCGGTTTTTCTGTGGAAAAAGGAATCGCGAGCTTTTCGAGTATTTGTTTGCGAAAAGGCGAGGTCGAAGCAAGGATTATTTGTGTATTTTTCATAAAATTTAAAAAATTGTGTAATTAGATGCCTATTTTGACTATTTTCAATTGACTAAACAAGCCTAGATCGTTACTATTCGCGCCCTATGCAAAAGGTCAAAATGCCAATCGAACTAGACCCAATAAAAAGTGCCCAAAAAGGCGCTGAATATTCGGGCTTTTATCGCTTGCAAGATTTAAAACGTTTTAGCGATATGGTACGCAACGAAAGTGGCGAAATCCTAGTCGATTTAAAATGTAAGCACAATGAACAAGGCTTAGCGGTCTTGCTCGTTAGCGCTCAAACGGATGTTCAACTAACATGTGAACGTTGCTGTGGTGCTATGGAACAACATCTAGAGATTGAAACGGTGTTTACACCTGAAACTCGAAACCTAGATGAAGACCAGGTACCAACAGATTATGAAATCGTTGCTATTGATGAATTTGGGATGATTGATTTTAGACAGCTAGTGGAAGATGAAATAAT
>JAAEPH010000440.1 GCA_024232855.1 Gammaproteobacteria bacterium | reverse complement strand
GCCTTTGTCAGTCGATAGATGCAGCATGATAATCGCTCGGAATCGTCGATACGAGACGCATTCGGGAATTTCCATGTGAAAATAATATCCTACGCTATCCAGCCCAACCCGAGACTGAATATTTCCAGACCTGCCGGCAAGGATGAAAGACGATACCACCCGCCAAGAATCGTGCCCAGCCCCTGGTTTGATTTGTGTCATCGAAACTGAAGCCTAGCTTGTGCGGTCAACTATTATGCGCTATTAATGTCCTCATGGGTATTAAGCGCCGAGACAAACTGAACGAGGCGTTCGATCATATGGTGAATCACGTAAGCGAGGCAGTACGCAACGCCGAAGAAGCGCTCGCGCCGGCAATCGACGAGATGGTACACAATGCACAACAACTGACACGCGAACTATTTTCCCTCACCCAGGAGGAAGCCGAGAGTCTCGGCGCAACTTTAAAACGCGATATCCACAAGGCGAAGAGCGCCAGTAAACAACAGCGCAACGAATTGAAAGACTGGCGTAACTGAGATCGGGGGCGGCCAGAAGACCGTTTCATCGATATGATTGCGCATGCGGCAGATAAAGCCTGGCTCGATTTTCGGGCCTTCGGGGATGAAGATCACCAGGCCAGCGTCTATCGTAGCGGCGAGGTCTGCAATGCTGGCCGGTTTAGTTGCTGT
>JAAEPH010000439.1 GCA_024232855.1 Gammaproteobacteria bacterium | reverse complement strand
TGATAATTGTATTAAAAATACCATAAATGATAAAAATCCTAATATATTGATATATGAAAAGGTTAAAAATGATATGTATAATGAATAATGTAAATTAAAATAATATTTATTGATGGATCCATATATATATTAATGGATCCTGGGAAAGTGTCGAGCGGCTCTCCCCAGGTCACACCCGCATTGTTGATAAGGATATTCAGCACCCCAGTGCGCTGCTTGACCTCAGCAACGAGGGCTTCAATGCCCTCCTGCGTGCCGACATCGCCGGCAAACCCAACCGCAGATCCGGGAGCATCGAGAGCATTGAGCTCTGCCGCAACGGCTTCACAGGCCTCGCCCTTGCGCGATGCGATGAGCACGATGGCGCCACCTTGCACCAGGCCGGTCGCGACCATTCTTCCGATGCCGGTCGCTCCACCGGTGACGAGCGCGGTTTTTCCGGCGACCGAAAACAAACTGTCCAGATATCCCATTTGAGCCTCCCCGTTGCGATTGGCACGCAACCTTTTATTTGCAACATACCGAGTAGTATGTCCCGTTTGACACCCTGATGTAAAGCCCCGCCCGGCAATCTAAGCAAATAGTTGTATTTCTGGTGCGAATACTACTATAGGATGTAGTCTGCATTATTGGCGGCAAAAGTACAGCCGAATTTATGCAGATTTTGTGGTAGGCATTCAGTTCCCTGATCCATTGGCGTGCATTGTGCGCTATGAGACAGCCGATTTCATGGCACAGAACATTTTGACACAGGAATAGAATTGGACCTTCTCTACGCCAATGACACACCGGGCACCCATCCGGACAGCTACTATGCCGCAACGGCAACTCATGCGATTGCACATCCACGGCTCGACGCAGACATCAATTGCGATGTCTGCGTTATCGGTGCCGGTTATACCGGCCTTTCGGCCGCGCTTCATTGCGCCGAACAAGGGCTCGACGTGGTCGTCATCGAAGCGCATCGTATCGGCTGGGGCGCGTCGGGTCGAAATGGCGGCCAGCTTGGTTCCGGTCAAAGGCAGGATCAGGATGCCCTTGAAAGAATGCTTGGCCTGCAGACGGCCCGTCAACTCTGGGACCTGGCCGAAGAAGCCAAACGTCTTGTTCACGTGCTGATCGACAGGCACGCGATCGACTGCAACTATCGCCCCGGCATCATGTACCTCGATCACCGCCAGCGATTTGTCGGCGCAAGCCGTGCCTACGCAGAAAAGCTGCGGGATGAGTACGGCTATGCAAACGTCCGCTATATGGACTTGGAAGACGTTCGCTCCCTGGTGGCATCGCATGGCTATTTCGGCGGCACCCTGGATACCGGTGCCGGCCACCTGCACCCGCTCAACTATGCCCTCGGGCTTGCCAAGGCCGCAGCGGGTGCCGGAGCGCGGATTTTTGAAAACACGCGGGCGGTCAAAGTCGATCCCGGTGCGACGATCCGCGTCCAGACGGAGCATGCAAACATCCGCGCGCAATTCGCCCTGCTTGCCTGCAATGGCTATGTGGGGGATCTGAACGCCGCAGTTTCCGCGCGCGTCATGCCAATCAACAATTTCATCATCGCAACCGAACCGCTTGATACGGAACTGGCACAGTCATTGATCGGCAACGATGCGGCGGTGGCCGATTCACGCAATGTCGTGAACTACTTTCGCCTCTCAAGAGACAATAGATTGCTGTTCGGCGGCGGCGAAAACTATGGCTACAAATTCCCGGCTGACATCAAATCCTTTGTGCGCAAGCCCATGCTGCGCGTCTATCCGCAGCTCGAAAAAGTCAGGATAGACTACGGCTGGGGTGGAACGCTGGGCATCACGGTAAACCGCATGCCCGATCTCGCGCGACTGGCGCCAAACCTCCTGTCTGCATCGGGTTATTCAGGTCATGGCGTTGGTGTCGCCACGCTTTGCGGCCGGCTTGCGGCCGAGGCCATAGGTGGTACGGCAGCGCGTTTCGACCTGATGGCCTCCGTACCAAATCCACGTTTCCCGGGCGGGTCAGCGCTGCGCACGCCATTGCTGGCTCTGGCAATGCTCTACTATTCGCTTATGGACATGATCTGACTGTTTTTAGAGCTTGTTGATCGGCACTTTCAAGAACACATCGCCCTTATCGTCTTCAGGCGGAAGATTGCCGGCGCGCATATTGACCTGCAAGGAAGGTATAATCAGCTTCGGCATCGCCAGCGTTTCGTCACGCGCCTGGCGCAGGGCGACAAACGTGTCCTCATCGATACCGTCGCGGACATGAATATTGTGCTCCCGCTCGGCGGCAACGCTGGTTTCCCATTTGATTTCGCGGCCATTCGGACCGTAATCGTGACACATGAAAAGCCGCATCTCGCCGGGCATCGAAAGAAGCCGCTTCACCGAGCGGTAGAGCGTACGCGCATCGCCGCCCGGAAAATCAGCCCGCGCCGACCCGCCATCCGGCATGAACAGCGTATCGCCGACGAAAGCCGCATTGCCGACGACATGGGTCATGCAGGCCGGCGTATGGCCCGGCGTATGCAACACATGGGCGGTCATGCCGCCGATACTGTAACTGTCGCCGTCACCAAACAACTGGTCGAATTGTGAGCCGTCCCGCCGGAATTCGGTGCCGTCGTTGAAGATCTTGCCAAAGGTTTCCTGGACGGTGGTTACCTGGTCTCCGATGCCTATTTTTCCGCCGAGTTCCTTCTGGATATAGGGTGCTCCGGACAGGTGATCGGCATGGATGTGGGTCTCGATCAGCCACTCGAGCTCCCAATTTTCCTGTTTGATTTTAGCAATGATTGCATCCGCGCCGTCAAAGGCCAGCCGGCCGGCTGCATAGTCGATTTCCATGACGGCATCCACGACTGAGCAGGATCGCGAACCGGGGTCGCGCACGATATAGGAAATCGTGTTTGAGGCTTCGTCAAAAAACGCGATGACCTCAGGAACCTCAGACACATTGGGGTTAAAGGGAATACCCATGGCGCGATCCTCCGTGAATGCCGCAATCGGCGGACTATCAGCCTCAACATACTCTTCAGTAATATTTATAAGCAAATGCGGGCACTTGCACGAGTACTTACCGATTCAGGATTTGATCCATTCCTTGGCGTCTTCTATCCCGTTGTTTTCGAAAACGTGCAATTGCGCGGGAATGAGCGGCCCGAAGATCTTGGCACCCTGACGCACCCAGCCGATATCCGACACGATCGCCAGCTTTGAAAATGCGGTTATGTGGCTCAGCCCCAGCCTCACATCATCCCACATGGCCGACGCCGTCGCGCCGTCGAACGCCTCACCGAGCACAACCAGTATCTTGATCCTGTCGTGCACTTTCAGCTTGTCGGTAACCAGGGGGATCAGGACGTCCTGGTAATCGCGCGACGTCAGGGTCCCGACCACCTCATAGGCAATGACATCGGCCGGCAATCCGTCAAGCATTTTCAAAGATGATGCTTCATCATCGACAGTCGCGGCCCAGGCAACGGCCTTGT
>JAAEPH010000438.1 GCA_024232855.1 Gammaproteobacteria bacterium | reverse complement strand
GGCGGCTAACCTCTTCTGGTGGGAATTGCTCAGCATGCTGAACGCACCCACTGGGTAACAATAACCAGTTTCACGGCTTCCTTTCCGATCCCAAGGTTCTGGATTTAACTCGACACGATACTGCGTTTTCTAGGTTCAAAGAAGAAGCGAGGGCCCACCATCCTGGTGAGATATGCGGGTTAGGGATGACAGGAGAAGATCAGGGGTTGCGGCGCCAGTTGTGGAACCTGGCAATCCATTCGAGCAGGCGTTCGGGTGCGTGCGCGCGTTTCCACTCGCCAGCCGCGTACTTGTTGGCCTCGGCAAGAGTCGGATAAATGTGAATGGTGCCGAGAACCTTGTTGAGCCCGAGACCGTGACGCATCGCCAGCACGTACTCGGCGATCAGGTCACCGGCGTGTTCACCGACGATCGTCACCCCCAGAATCCGGTCCTTGCCGGGCACGGTCAGTACCTTGACGAAGCCATGCGCCTCGCCGTCGGCAATGGCGCGGTCGAGGTCGTCGATACCGTAACGCGTGACTTCGTACTTGACACCCTGCTCTCTCGCATCGCTTTCATTGAGGCCGACACGGGCGATTTCGGGCTCGGTAAACGTGGCCCAGGGAATCACCGAATAATCCACCTTGAAACGCTTGATAATGCCAAATAGCGAGTTTACAGAGGTATACCAGGCCTGGTGGGCGGCGACGTGGGTAAACTGGTATGGGCCGGTGACATCGCCGCAGGCATAGATCGTCGGCACATTGGTCTGCAGGTACTCGTTGACCTCGATGCTGCCGTTGTCGCGCAGTCGAACTCCGACCTCTTCGAGACCGAAGCCGCTACTCGCGGGAGCCCTTCCGACCGCGACGATGAGCGTATCGAACTCGACTTCGACGCTACCTTCTTCGCTCTCGGCGACGACGACATCGCGGCCATCGCGTTTGAAAAAGCGTTTCGCGCTATGGCCGGTTAACAACTGTACACCCTCGGCGATGAATTTTTCCTGCACCACCTCGGAAACTTCAATGTCCTCGCGCAGCAGAATTCGCGGCAACATTTCGATCTGGGTCACCGCGACACCGAGTCGCGCAAAGGCCTGGGTAAGCTCGCAACCGATGGGGCCTCCGCCGAGCACCACCATTTTCTGCGGCTTATCTCGAATTTCCCATAGATTATCGGAGGTGTAGTAGCCGACTTCGTCGATACCCTCGATCGGAGGAACGAATGGCCGCCCGCCGGTGGCGACGACGATATTGGGGGTCTTGATCGTGTTACCGTTGACCTCGACCGTCCACGGCGAGGTAACGCGCGCTTCGCCCTGCACCACGTCGACACCGAGGCCGCTGTAACGCTCGACCGAATCGTGAGGCTCGATGTCCCGTATTACCTGCTGAATGCGTTCCATCACCTCCGCGAAGTCGAACTCGGCGCTGGCGCTGGCGATACCGTACTCACGGCTGCGTGCGACCTGTGACAGCAGTTTCGCCGAACGCAGCAGCGCCTTTGAAGGCACGCAACCGTAATTGAGACAGTCGCCACCCATCCTGCTCTTCTCGATCAGGGTCACCCTGGCCTTGACCGCCGCGGCGATATAGGCGGTTACAAGCCCGGCCGAACCGGCACCGATAACGACCAGGTTGGTATCGAACTTTGCTGGTTTCTCATACCCTTTCAAGGCCTTGCGAGCCGCGATCATCGTAATCGCCTTGCGGCCGGCGAACGGCAACATGGCCAGCAGCAGGAAAGAAACCAGGATCCCGGTGCTGAAGATACCGCTGGCCGATTCGATTTGCGCGAGTTGCGTGCCGGCATTGACGAAAACCACGGTGCCAGCCAGCATACCGACCTGGCTGACCCAGAAAAACGTCCACAGGCGCAGGGTAGTCAGCCCCATCACCAGGTTGATTACGAAAAACGGAAAGGCGGGCACCAGGCGCAGCGCGAACAGGTAAAAGGGGCCATCCCTGTCGATGCCGGCGTTAATCGCCCTGAGCGAGCCGCCAAAACGAGACTGGACCGCGTCGCGGAAGAGATATCGTGAAACCAGGAAAGCGATGGAAGCACCGATGGTGCTGGCGAATGAGACCAGCAACAAGGCCGTGGGCAAACCGAATATGGCGCCGGCGACCAGTGTCATCACCGCCGCGCCGGGCAGCGACGCGCCGGTGACCAGTACGTATAGAGCGAAAAATCCGACCAGCGTGGCAACGCGATTGTCGGCATAGTATCGCTCGATCACCTGTTGATGGTCCTTGACGTGCTCCAGCGTCAGGTACTGATCCAGCTCGAAGAGGAAGAACAACAGGACGATGACGAGCAACGACAGCAACAGTATTATCTTTTTCTTCATGCTCGGGGTTTCGCTAGCCTGTATATTGCATCAGTATCCCGGATTCTGTGATGCGGCATACCGACGCAGGACAGATGCGCCTGAACGCAGGTCTGGACCGAAAGCCATAGCTTAAGCTATGGCTTGAGCCATGCCGGGAGCGGCGAAGACCAGGTTCAGGCGTATCTGGACAAGTCAGGGCCGGGATAGGGCTCGGGCCGGTGACAAACTGTACTTTTATTTCCATTTGTGAGTTTTCCAGTTTACTCCTAATCTTTCAGATAGTTATACCCAGGCCCGAGACCGACTGGTGCAATATGCAGGCTAGGTTGCTCGCATAAGACTTTGCTCCGGGTGATAAGTTCAGTCGGCGCAACGCGCCTCGGCCCATTGCAGGAACTCGGTTTCCGGGCCCTCGAATACGATTTCGGGCTTTTTGTTCTGTATCTGGTAAAGGTACATTGGATCGTAATACTGTTCGAGCAATATTTGTATCCCCGGGTAAAACCCGGTTACGTCACCGTCTCCGAAAAACAGCTGCAGGGCATCCTCGAAACAACGTCGTACCTGCTGGTAACGATCGCCGCCGAGGCGTTTTTGAATGCGCACCAGGTTATCCAGTACGTAACTACTGAACTCGCTTTCGGCCATATCACCGTAAAGTCGCTGATAATGCGGCCAACTGTGCAGGATGTAGTCCTCGCCGATAAACCTGACCCGGACCTCGGTATCGACCGTCAAGATGGCGCGCGGCGCCTTCAGCAAGGCCGCGAAGAGGCATTCAGGCATGTTGATACGGCCGATGCGCCGTCCCTCGTCCTCGACGAACAGATCGCGTCCGGGGAAGCGGTGACGATGCTTCAGGTATTGAATCGCAACACGGTTTTCCCAGTCGATGACGGCCGGTTGCAGGTCCAGCGCATCGCGCCCGAAGGCGGAGCCGCGGTGATTGGCGAGACCTTCAAAATCAATGTGATGGCGGATTTTCTTCAACACCCGGGTCTTGCCGACACCGGTGAGGCCGGATACCGAGACCAGCGGCACCGTGCCTGCGGACATCTCCAGTTCATCGATGAGGAAACGCCGCATGGCCTTGTAGCCGCCTTCCACCAACGGGTAGTCGACACCGGCCTGGCGCAACCATTGCTGGGTCGTACGCGAACGCAAGCCCCCGCGAAAACAGTAAAGCATGCCCCGCGGATTGGCCTCGCAAAACGCCCGCCAGGCCTGCAGCTTTTCTCCGCGTATCTCGGGGGTTGCCAATTCGAGCCCGAGTCGAATCGCTTCATCCTGACCGGCATGTTTATAACGCTTGCCGATCATCTCGCGTTGCTCATCGTCCAGCAGCGGGATATTGGTCGCGGTGGGAAACGCGCCCTTGTCGAATTCGACCGGCGCACGCACATCCAGCAGGGGCGTATCCTGCAGAAACAGGCGGTGATAATCGCCGCTATTCTCACCTGTCATACGCTATGCGGTCCCGTGCCTTATTTCCCAGCAAAGATGAATCTTCGGGTTTCGCCTGAAGTCCTCGGCGATGGTCGAGTGCGTGATATCCCGCACCGCGCAGGTCTCGTCGATCTCCCGCGCCAGCTTGAAACCACGCCGATTGGTCGAAAACAGCAGCAGCCCGTCGGACTTCAGTAAATCCATCGCAAGGCCGATCAGGCTGGCGTGATCGCGCTGGATATCGAGCGTCTCCCGCATCTTGCTCGAATTGGAAAACGACGGCGGGTCGAGGAATATGAGATCAAACTCCCGCTGTAGTGAAAATCGGTGCGGGTGATTTAGCAACTCGACGATGTCGGCGCGGATAAACTGGTAGCGTTCGTCGTCATCGAGCCGGTTCAACAGGTGGTTCTCTCGCGCCCACTTGAGATAGTTCACCGACATGTCGATGTTGACTACCCGGGCCGCACCGCCTAATCCCGCGAGCACACCCACCGCCGCGGT
Source organism: Gammaproteobacteria bacterium (assembly GCA_024232855.1). GTDB lineage: Bacteria > Pseudomonadota > Gammaproteobacteria. The sequence goes on along the minus strand of JAAEPH010000438.1, from coordinate 47,804 downwards.
GTAGCAAAACAGGTTGAGTATTCGCTTGCCACCGGCCTGCCGGTAAACCATGTCCCTGGTAATACGGTGATCGAGGAACAACCCCGAATCGAGATAATCGCTCAGGTTGATCAGCAAGGATGCCGCGCCCTCGCGCACCTGGAAAAATTCGGCCTGGTTGTCCTGTTTCTGATACTGCGCGGAGCCGCGCTGGCGGCTGCGCGTCTTGCAGAACAAACGATCATCGCTAACCGCGAAGACCTGTTTAACCACTGCCATCGCAAGCTTGATTCGATGTTCGGCGGTGGCGGCGTCAATCGTCGCCGGCGCCTGGTACTCCTGCAGGTGAAACCACTCCAGCCCGGGAGCGACGTCGCTTTGATAGCGATCGAGCGAAAACGCGAATTCGGGCAGATCGGCGTCATAAATCCGATAGCAACTCACGTCATTGCGCTTCGCCCAACGCTGCAAATGCCTTGCATTTTTGACGAGCCGGTTGTAGAGCGGTACCGCGGCTTCTTCGTCAATGGCCGGCATCGCTGCTTCTTTGTCAACGGCCTGCGGTGCCGTTTCGGCGACCACAAGATCTTTCTCAGCGGCGCTGGCATAGATTGCAAACAGGCATTGCAGCGGTCCGTTCCTGACATCCTTGCGGCTGAGGCGCTGCATTTTCAGGCGATGCAATAAATCCGGATTGGCCGAGATTGTCGCAAGCCGTGCCGGGGCAAGTCGGCGTACCGCGGCGCCGAGCTCGGTATAGAGTTCGGCCAGCCCGTGCTCGGCCTGTAATCTTTGCCCATAGGGCGGATTGCAGATTACCAGCGTTTCATTCTTCGCCGGCGCCAGTTCGAGTTCACCAACCTGTTGGTGGGAGAATTCAATCATATGCTCGACGCCGGCGCGCCGTGCATTGGCGAGTGCCGTCTGCAGCGCGTTGGCATCGTAATCACTCGCGCAAATTTCGACTTGCGGCTGTGCGATGATTGCCTCCCTGGCCTGCTCGAGGCATGCTTGCCAGCGTTGCGCGTCGTGCATTAACCAACGCTTGAAACCGAAATATTCGCGTTCCAGCCCGGGCGCGATGTTGGCCGCCATCATTGCGGCTTCGATGACGAAGGTGCCCGAACCGCACATCGGGTCGAGCAGGCGCCGGGGCTCGCCGGCTTCACTATTCCAGCCCGCCTGCACCAACAGCGCCGCCGCCAGGTGTTCCTTCAGCGGCGCACCGGTATGCTGCAGGCGATAACCGCGGCGATGCAGACTCTCGCCCGAAAGGTCGAGGCTGATAGTTGCCTGGTTGTGATGAATGTTGACGTGAACCTGGATATCGGGTTGCTTCTTCGCAACCACGGGACGACTGCCGCAGCGCTCACGAAACTGGTCGACGATCGCATCCTTGACCCGTAATACGACAAAATGGCCATGGTTCAGCTTCGACCGCGACAGCGTGGCCGACACCGCGATGCTGTTTCTGGCTTCCATGTGTAATCCCCAGTCGATCGCGTAGACCGCCTGGTATAGCTGCGCCTCATCCTCGACCGGGGCTCGAGCCAGTTCACAGAAAACGCGATTGGCGAGCCTGGAATGCAGGCACAGCCGGTAAACGGCATCGATCCCGGCGCTGATTCCAACACCGCCGTACTTCTTTTCCAATACGGCGTCGGTCGCGCCCAGAACAGCGCGCAATTCGTGAAACAAAAGCGTTTCGAAACCCTTGTGGCCGGTAACAAATAACTTCAGAGTTTGCATCGATTCCTGGTTTGGCACTACCGCTGGGAGGTGATACTACGCCTTCTGTCGAAAAATACTTGAAAAACGATATTTATGAAAATAGTCGCAGGATTTGCAGCCTGTTTTGACCTATATTATGCACTCTAACCCTCCCGATTACCCGGACCGAATGACCGATCCCAAGCAACAGCAACATTCTAAATCGATATCCGGTCAGGATGTCTTTGCAGAAGTTGCCGATTGCAGCAAGAAGCTGATCAGTGAACGGCTGGTGCGCATGATCGAAAGCACCGGCGATTACCACGGCTGGGACCTGTCGGATGAAGACGCAACACGCCTGAACAAGCTGATCCGGTACAAGCAGCGCATCATTTGTTCGTCGTTTGCATTCCAGCTGAAACGGCATTTCTCCGAATTCAAAACCGATAGCGACTCGCCGTCGCCGGGAGCTGGCAGGCACGACTGGGAAGAACTGGGCATTTCGGGCGCCGGCGATAATGCCGAAATCGACAAGATGGAAAGCATCACGACTCGTTATGAAGAAGCCTTCAAGGATTTCGATCAAAGCATCCTGAAACGCCTGCAAGCCTGCATCAAGCGCCCGCGTGCGAGCGTTTACCACAACCCGTTGCAGATAAAACGATTGTGCGAGTCATTTCGTTACGCGATCGACAGCCTCAATCTCGAAGTCAACTACAGGCTTGCACTCTATCAATTGTTCGCCGATCGTTTCATCGAGTCACTCGGCCCGCTATACCGTCAAATCGACCTGCTTCTACTCAACCACGGCATGCTGCCCGACATTCCACCGGCTCGCATTCATTTACGCAGCTTCGAAGGTCTCAGTGAATCCGCGCCGCCCCAGAAACTTAAACTGAGTAATATCGCCTGCAGGCTCATCCTGGTGCAGCGTTTCAAGGAAAAAGCCAGGGTATCCACCAGCAGTTACAGGAATTACTTTCCCGAGCTTAAGCGCGCGCTTGCCAGCTGTGGCCTGAATGAGTACGACGAGCATATCGATCAGCTCAACCTGATCTTCAAGCTGATCTTCGAGGACGAGGACCTGCCCTCGCCGGTCAAACAGCAACTGGCGCGATTGCAGATTTACGTTTTCATCACGGCAATCCAGGAAGACGGTTTTCTGCGCCGCTCCAGTAACCCGGCGCGACGCCTGCTGGATGGCATCATCGGCAGCGAAGTTGAAATCGCGTGCCACGGCAATGCGGAATTTTCAGGGGTTCGCTTTATTCGTGAACATATCGAGAGCATGGCCAGTCGGGAATTTATCACTGTCGACAGTTATTCAGAAATGCTTGATGGATATCAGACTTACGTCAGGGAAAACGAACGCAGCATTTGCCGCCAGCGAAAGATGGAGGCGACCCGTAAAGTATTGCCCCTGGTCAAGGAACGACTTTCCGACATCACCCAGCCGTTGCGCATGCTGGAAATGCCGTTAATCCTGTTCGAAAAAGTCTGGTTGCCGCTGCTAGTGCAGATCGCCCTGCAGCAAGGCATGGATTCGGATGCCTGGCACAAAACGATCTCGATTGTGCAAAAACAGGTGTGGTCGCTGATCCCGAAGGAGAACCCCGAGGAACAGGCGGAACTGTTAGAAGTATTGCCGACCATTGCGCATTCGCTGCACCGTGCGATGCGCAGCCTCAAGCTAGCTGAATCACTGCAGCAGTCGCTGCGCGATTACCTCAAGCTCGAACAGCAGAACGTCGCCGAGCAGACCGCCCGCAATATCATCGAAACAAAACGCAAAACCCGTTCACTGTCGGCGCAATCCTTCGACAGCAAGAGCAAGGAAGACAACACGGAATTCGATGAATTGATGCAGACCGGAATGTTTCAAATGCCGCCCGACATGCTCGAAGCCTTCAAGACGAACAAACCCGAAAAGTCGGTCAAAATTGATCAGGTCGGAGCATTGTCCGTCGGTGACTGGGTTAATTTCATTCAGGGCAAGGCCAAGACCCTGGGCAAACTGGCCTGGAAATCGGAAGAGTCGACACTTTTCATTTTTATCGGCCGCGACGGCAAGCGTATTTGCGAAGTCGACGCGGGTAAATTGGCGCGACAGTTCGAATCGGGTGAAGTATCGCTGTCGGGCAGCGATTCGACCGATGCCGTAAAATCCCGTTCCAGCTTTATGAAGACCCTCTAACCAGCCTCAGGCACCTCGCGAGTAAGGTTCTCGCGGAGGCGCAGGGGCGCAGAGATGCGCAGAGGGTTTTTGTGGCGGTGCTATTGGTGAGACTTGCCCTAATAGCACCGCCTTACCAATCCTCCGCGCAACTCCGCGCAACTCCGCGCCCCCCTGCGCCTCCGCGAGAACTTTATTGGTGTGCTGAGAGGTGCCTGGAGCTGCTAGACGCCGAGCAGTAAGCGCGCCGGATCTTCCAGTACATTCTTGATCGTCACCAGGAACTGCACCGCATCCTTGCCATCGATAATGCGGTGATCGTAGGTGAGCGCCAGGTACATCATCGGGCGCACCACGATTTCGCCGTCGATAACAACCGCACGTTGCTGTATCGAATGCATGCCCAGAATGGCCGATTGCGGCGGATTCAGAATCGGCGTCGACAGCATGGAGCCAAATATCCCGCCATTGGTGATACTGAAAGTGCCCCCGGTCAATTCATCGATGCCCAGTTTTCCGTCACGTGCGCGCAACCCCATATTCCTGATTGACTGTTCGATTTCGGCATAACTCATCTGGTCCGCGTCGCGCAGGATCGGCACCACCAGGCCACGCTCGGAGCTGACCGCAATGCCGATATCGAAGTAATCGTGGTAAACGATATCATCGCCATCGATGGATGCGTTGACGGCGGGAAAACGCTTCAACGCTTCTACCGCAGCGCTGGTGAAAAAGGACATCATGCCAAGCTTGACGCCGTGCGCTTTTTCGAAAGCATCGCGGTAAGCCGCGCGCGAATCCATCATCGGCTTGAGGTTGACTTCGTTGAAGGTAGTCAGCAACGCCGCCGTGTTCTGCGCCTGTTTGAGGCGCTCGGCGATCCTCGAGCGCAAGCGGCTCATCGGCACCCTGCGATCGTTGCGACCGGCCTGTGGGATCGGCGCGGCGCTCGGCGTCGGCGTCGGCGCGACAACCGCTGCAGGCTCAGCGGCGGGCGCGGCTTGCTGCTGCAGATGGCGTTCCACATCCGCTTTCAAAATTGCTCCCTTCTTGCCGGTACCTGCGACATCGTCGGCACTGAGACTGTTTTCATTGAGTAATTTACGCACCGCGGGGCCGGCCCTGCCGGCGACTGCGCCATCTTCGGCGGGAGCCGCCGATTCGGCCGCCGCGGCCGCCGCCTCGGTATTGATCACGCCAAGGACATCGCCAGCGTTTACCGTATCGCCCGAGGCGTAACCAATCGACTCGATGACGCCGGCCTTGCTGGCGACAATCTCAAGCACAACCTTGTCGGTTTCGAGGTCGACGATGTTTTCATCGACCGCGACGCTGTCCCCCACCTGTTTGTACCAGTCTCCCAGGGTTCCCTCGCTGACGGATTCTGGTAATTGGGGTACCTTGATTTCAACCTGCATTGTCTGCTCCAGTGGTTCCGGTTTTTATTAAGTTAATCGAGTTTATCCGAGTACCCGGCTTCAAACGCACTCTTGATCATGTCGTATTCCTGTTGAAGATGTAGCGCCATGTAGCCGACCGCCGGTGACGCCGCCGAGGGGCGACCCGAGTATTGTACCTGCATTGGCGTAAAGATTTCATTCAGGCGGCTCTTGAATTCACGGAACATACCCTGGTTGCGGGGTTCGTCCTGGCACCAGGCCACGTTTTCGAGTGCCGGGTAACGCGCGTGGATCTCGTTCAAATCCTGCTTCGGGAACGGATACAACTGCTCGACCCGGACGATTGCGGTGCTGTGGTCATAGCGCTCGGCGCGCGATTCGTACAGCTTATAGTAAACTTTTCCGCTGCACAGGATCAGGCGCTTGACCGCGGCATCGTCGATGTCGTCGATTTCCGGGATCACCTTTTTGAACTCGCCTTCGCTGTAGTCGGCGATCGACGATACCGCACGCTCGTGGCGCAACAGGCTCTTCGGGCTCATGATGATCAGGGGTTTGCGAAATCCGCACACCATCTGGCTGCGCAGCAGATGAAATATCTGCGACGGCAGGGTTGGCTGCGCCACGCGCATGTTGTGCTGCGCGCAAAGTTCCAGGTAGCGTTCGATACGTGCCGAGGAATGCTCGGGACCCTGGCCTTCGTAACCGTGCGGCAACAACATGACGAGACCGCTGAGCCGGCCCCATTTCATCTCGCCCGAGCTGATGAACTGATCGATGACGACCTGGGCGCCGTTGGCGAAGTCGCCAAACTGGGCTTCCCAGATGACCAGTGTTTTCGGGTCGGTCGACGAGTAGCCATATTCGAAACCCAGCACCGCTTCCTCGGAAAGGAACGAGTTGATCACCTCGAAGCGCGGCTGCTGTTCGGAAACGTGTTTCAGCGGTTTGTAAATTTCGCCTGTTTTCTGATCGTGCAACGCCGCGTGGCGGTGAAAGAAGGTGCCGCGTTCGCTGTCCTGCCCCGACAGACGGATGTTGTAACCATCGTCCAGCAAGGTCGCATAGGCGAGATTTTCGGCAAATCCCCAGTCCCCGGCTACCTCGCCGTCGAGCATCTTCTGCCGGCCTTGCATGATCTTGGCGACCCGCGCATGGAGCTTGTATCCCTCGGGCAGGGTGAGGATGGATTGTCCCAGTTGCTGAATCCTGTCGGCGGCGACCGCGGTCCCCGGAGTGATATTGACATCGCCGTCGTGCAGACCAGCCCAGTCACGCGCCGTCTCCGGCTCCAGCCCGGAGATGACGTTGAGCGCGACGGCGCCGCCTTCCTCGAGCGCGCGGCGGTAGTCGGCAATCATTTCATCGATCTTCTCGCGCGTGGCAAAGCCTTCCTTTATCAGGCGTTCGGCATGCAGGTCCGCGAGGCGCGGGTGCTTGCGAATGGCATCGTACATCAACGGCTGCGTGACCGCCGGTTCATCGGCCTCGTTATGACCCCAGCGACGGTAGCAGACCATGTCGATGACGACGTCCTGCTGGAAAGTCTCGCGATACTTGACCGCAATCTCTGCGATGAACACACAGGCTTCCGGATCGTCACCGTTGACGTGGAAGATCGGCGCCTGCACGATACGCGCGACCTCGGTGCAGTATAGCGATGAACGCATATCGCGTGGATTGCTGGTGGTAAATCCGATCTGGTTGTTGACGATGATATGGATGGTGCCGCCGGTCTTGTAACCCCGCGTTTTGCACATGTTGAATGTTTCCATGACCACGCCCTGGCCGGCAAAGGCCGAATCGCCGTGAATCAGCACCGGCAGCACGTCGCGCGTGGTGCGATCGGGAAAACGGCGTTGACGCGCGCGTACCGAGCCTTCCACGACCGGGTCGACGATCTCGAGATGCGATGGATTGAACGCCAGCGCCAGGTGCATGGGACCGGAGTCGGTGTAGATATCGGAAGAGAAACCCTGGTGATACTTGACGTCGTGATTGTAACGTTCATCGAGATTGACATTGCCTTCGAATTCGTCGAACAGATCGCTCGGCATCTTGCCGAAGATATTGGTGAGCACGTTGAGACGACCCCGATGCGCCATGCCGATAACCACTTCGTGAGTGCTGGTGACGCCCGCCTGCTGCACCACGCGATCGAGAATCGGAATCAGCGATTCGCCGCCTTCCAGTGAAAACCGCTTCTGCCCTATGTAACGCGTATGCAGGAATTTCTCGAGAATCTCGGCCGCGATAACGCGATCGAGGATTCGATTGCGGCGCCCTTCCCTGAAGTTCGGCGTCGACAAAGAAGTTTCGATTTGCTCCTGGATCCAGCGTTTCTGCGAGAGATCCTCGATGTGCATGTACTCAAGGCCGACGGTGCCGCAGTAGGTTAATTGCAGGCGCCTGACGATTTCTCGCAGCGGCACTTCATCGACGCCGAACAGCGAACCGGTCTTGAACACCGTATCCAGGTCGGCGTCGCCAAGTTCGTGGCCGGCCAACGTCATTTCCGGGATATCCGGCGCCTCGGCGAGCGCGAGCGGATCGAGTCGCGCCCTCTGATGCCCCTTGACGCGATAGGAATTGATCAATTGCAGCACCTTGACCTGTTTCGCTTCGTGTTCGTTGGAAACGCTGTCGCCGGTACCGTTTGCGCGACGTTTGTTCATCACCGCGGCTTTCATTTGCGCCTGTATCTGGACGTGATCCTGGTCCGCCGCCACTTCCCCGTTGCGCAGTTCCGCGAACCAGCTGCGCCAGTTTTCGTCGACGCTCATTTCGTCTTGCAGATACCTGGAATAGAGTTCCTCAATGAATGCAGCGTTACTTCCATGGAGGTAACTTTGTTGCTGCATTTTCTTCATGCTCATGATGGTTTACCTGTAGGCTGGGTCGCGTGTCGGTGAAGTGATGGTTGTTGTTGTCAACATAATAGCCGAAGTTGCTGTATTTATAAGCAATTTATTCAGCCTTGTTTCACCGTGCCATAACAGCGCATGGCGCAATGTTAATAGATCGGTGGATTCGATACCAAACGAAGCTGTCATTCGTTCCACAAGCGCTGCTAGAATACGCCATTTTCCGAAGCGGAAGGATTGCATGGCGCAATACATCTATACCATGAGCGGGGTCGGCAAGATCGTGCCGCCGCAAACCGAGATACTGAAAAACATCTCGCTCAATTTTTTCCCGGGCGCGAAAATCGGGGTGCTCGGCTACAACGGCGCGGGTAAATCAACGCTGCTGCGCATCATGGCCGGCGTCGATACCGAGCACAGCGGCGAAGCGCGCCCGCAGAGCGGCATAAAAATCGGCTACCTGGCGCAGGAACCGGAACTCGATAACGGCCTGGACGTGCGCGGCAACGTCGAACTGGGCGTCGCCGAAACCAAGGCATTGCTCGAGCAGTTCAACGACATCAACATGAAGTTCGCCGAACCCATGTCCGATGACGAAATGAACGACCTGCTTGCACTACAGGCGGAGGTGCAGGAAAAAATAGATGCCGCCGGCGCCTGGGACCTGGAGCGCAAGCTCGACGTCGCCGCCGACGCGCTGCGCCTGCCGCCCTGGGATGCCGCAGTGACAAACCTGTCCGGTGGGGAAAAGCGACGCGTCGCGCTGTGCCGCCTGCTGTTGTCGAATCCCGACATGCTCATCCTCGACGAACCGACCAACCATCTCGATGCCGAGTCGGTCGCCTGGCTGGAGCGCTTCCTCAAGGATTTCCCGGGGACGGTGGTGGCGGTTACCCACGATCGCTACTTCCTCGACAATGTCGCCGGCTGGATCCTCGAACTCGACCGCGGCCACGGCATACCCTGGGAAGGCAACTACTCGTCCTGGCTGGAGCAGAAAGAGGCGCGACTGGCGCACGAAGAACGCGCCGAGAAGGCCCGCCGGAAGTCGATGCAGGCCGAACTGGAGTGGGTACGCTCGAATCCCAAGGGTCGCCAGTCGAAAAGCAAGGCGCGCCTCAAACAATTCGAAGAAATGTCTTCGCAGGAATACCAGAAACGCTCTGAAACGCGCGAGCTCTATATTCCGCCCGGACCGCGCCTCGGCGACGTGGTCGTGGAAATTGAAGGCGGAAGGAAATCCTACGGTGACAAGTTGCTCTACCAGGACCTCGAATTCAAGCTGCCGCGCGGGGGTATCGTCGGCATCATCGGTCCCAATGGCGCGGGCAAGACGACCCTGTTCCGCATCATGGTCGGCCAGGAAACACTCGACGAGGGCTCGATCAAGATCGGCGAAACCGTCAAGATCGCCTACGTCGATCAATCGCGCGATGACCTCGACGGCAGCAAGACGGTCTGGCAGGAACTCTCCGACGGGCTCGACAATATCGTCGTCGGCAACTACGAAGTGCCCTCGCGCGCCTACGTTTCGCGCTTTAATTTCCGCGGCGCCGCGCAGCAGAAATTCGTCAAGGACCTGTCCGGCGGCGAGCGCAACCGCCTGCACCTCGCCAAGCTGCTGAAAAGCGGCGGCAACCTGCTGTTGCTCGACGAGCCGACCAACGATCTCGACGTCGAAACGCTGCGCGCGCTCGAAGAAGCGATTCTCGATTTTCCCGGCAGCGTCGTCGTCATTTCACACGATCGCTGGTTCCTCGACCGCATCGCCACGCACATCATCGCTTTCGAGGGCGACAGCGAAGTCTATACCTACGAGGGTAACTACTCCGAGTACGAAAGCCATCGCAAGCGACGCATGGGGCACGACGCCGATCAACCGCATCGCATCAAGTACAAAAAACTGGAAGTCTGATGTCCGATTTTGACAAGCTTTTCAAGCGCCTGGATTTACTGCTCGACCGCGTCGAAAAAATAGTTCCGGCAAATACCAAAGAGCAAACCGAGCCGGGCTTCAGCGCCTATCGCTGGGTAGCGGGCAGTCTCGTCGGCATACCGCGGTTTGACCAGGTCGACAAGAACGAACTACTGCACCTGGAACGCCAGCAAAACCTGTTGTTTCGCAACACCACCCAGTTTCTGGACGGCAAGACGGCAAACAATGCGCTGCTGTGGGGTGCGCGTGGTACCGGCAAATCATCGCTGATCAAGGCGCAATTGACCGAGTACCCTGACCGTGGTCTGTGCATCGTCGAAATACCGAAATCGGCCACCGGGGAATTATTCGAGATCATCCGCGCGCTCGCCAGCGATGGGCGCAAGTTCATCGTGTACCTCGACGATCTCTCCTTCGAGGCCAACGACGATTCCTACAAGGCGCTCAAGGCCTGCCTCGAGGGGTCGCTGCAACCGCAGCCCGACAATATCATAATTTATGCGACTTCCAATCGCCGTCACCTGATGCCCGAATCGATGCAGGATAACCTCGATAGCACCATGGTCGACGGACAATTGCACCCCAGCGACAGCATTGAGGAGAAGATATCGCTGTCGGACCGTTTTGGCCTGTGGTTATCGTTTCATCCGTTCACGCAGGATCAGTATCTGGCGGTGGTCGAGCAGACGCTGCAGGCGCGCGGGCTGGATTTGAGCGAAGATGCCCATCTCGAGGCGGTGCGTTTCGCGACCCAGCGAGGGTCGCGCAGCGGGCGTATCGCGGTACAGTTCGGCGCCTACTGGGAAAGCCTGCTCTAACCCACCGCCAATGCAGCCGAGGCGCCTGATTCTTTGACGTAGGTCAACATCTGCCCGCTTTTATTCGGATATTATTGCCGTGTAAAAATAAGGCAGGCAAATGACCCGGACCATCAGTAGATCCGAATTTCTGCAAGGCAGATTTAGCGGCAAGAATCGCCCGCTTCGACCACCCTGGTCGGTAGCCGACGAGCGCTTTCTTGAACTCTGCAACCAATGTGGTGACTGCAAAAAACATTGCCCGACGCGAATCATTCAAAGCGGCCGAGGTAACTATCCACTCATCGACTTCAAGCGCGGCGAGTGCCTGTTTTGCGCCGAATGTGTCGATGCCTGCCAGACCGGCGCCCTGCGGCGGGACACGAAGAGCCCGGCCTGGTCGATCAGCGCCAGCATCGATAGCGAACGCTGCCTGGCGCATAAATCGATCGAATGTCGCGCTTGCTTCGACCCCTGTGAACGGCGCGCCATCGAAATGCAGTATCGAGTCGGCGCGATCGCCATTCCGCTGCTCGACGCACAGCTTTGCAACGGCTGTGGCGCCTGTTATGCGCCCTGCCCGGTCGACGCCATCGAAATACGAATCCCCGTGGAGGTGGCGGCGTGAATATCAGCGGAGTACTGGTGCACGCTTATCCGGAAAAGGCCGCAACCGTCGCGCGCAAGCTGGAATCGATGGAAGGATTCGAGGTTCACGCCAACACCGCCGAGGGCAAGATTGTCGTCACCATCGAAAAAGCCGATGACAACAGCATTGCCGATGCCATGCTGGAGTTACAGGATATGCCGGGCGTACTCAATGCATCGATGGTTTATCACCAATTTGAAGATTCAATTTGAAGATTAATGACCTGGCGGCTCGCGGGACATACCGCGGCTACATACCAGGGTCCAGAAAAGGTCCAAAGGAGGACTGAAATGAAACTGAGCAGAAGAGAGTTCATAAAAACCAACGCGATCGCAGCCACCGCGACGGCAGCCGGCATCACCCTTCCCGGCATCAACACCGCAATGGCGTCAAGCAGCGACGACATTCGCTGGGACAAGGCGCCCTGTCGCTTCTGCGGCACCGGTTGCAGCGTACTGGTCGGCACCAGGAACGGCCGTATCGTTGCCACCCAGGGTGACCCCGATGCACCGGTCAATCGCGGTCTCAATTGCATCAAGGGTTATTTCCTCTCCAAGATCATGTACGGCAAGGACCGCCTGACGCAGCCGTTGCTGCGCATGAGCAACGGGGAATACGACAAGGAAGGCGATTTCACCCCGGTCAGTTGGGACAAGGCCTTCGACGTCATGGAGGAAAAGTTCAAGAAGGCGCTCAAGCACGACATGGAAGCGAACAAGGGCAAAGATCCCATGGAAATCGTATCCACCGTCGGCATGTTCGGATCAGGCCAGTGGACGGTGTGGGAAGGCTACGCGGCCTCCAAGCTCTACAAGGCGGGATTCCGCTCCAACAATATCGACCCCAACGCCCGCCACTGCATGGCCTCCGCGGTCGGAGCCTTCATTCGCGGTTTCGGTTCGGATGAACCGATGGGTTGTTACGACGACCTCGAACATGCAGATGCCTTCGTGTTGTGGGGTTCCAACATGGCCGAGATGCATCCCATATTGTGGTCGCGCCTGACCGATACCCGCCTCACCAGGCCCGGCTGCGAGGTACACGTATTGTCGACCTTCGAGCATCGCTGCTTCGACCTCGGTGACAACAACATGGTGTTCACCCCGCAAACCGACCTGGCGATCCTGAACTACATCGCCAATTACATCATTCAGAACAAGGCTTACGACCAGAATTTCGTCGATGCGCACGTCAATTTCACGAAAACGCCGACCGATATCGGTTACGGCCTGCGTCCCGGGCATTCGCTGCAGCAGAAAGCCAAGAACGCCAACAAGGGCAAGCTCTCCAAGATCAGCTTCGAGGAGTACGCCAAATCGGTGGAATCCTACACCCTGGAATACGCGGCCGAACTTTCCGGCGTGCCCGAGGAGAAGCTGCTCAAACTGGCAAAACTCTACGCCGACCCCGATCGCAAGATCACCTCGCTCTGGACCATGGGTTTCAACCAGCATACCCGCGGCGTCTGGGTGAATGGCCTGATGTACAACGTACACTTGCTGATGGGCAAGATTTCCGAACCCGGCAACAGCCCGTTCTCACTGACCGGGCAGCCCTCGGCCTGTGGAACGGCGCGCGAAGTCGGTACCTTTGCGCACCGCCTGCCGGCCGATTACGTCGTCTTCAAGAAGCCGCATCGCGACCTCGCCGAGAAAATCTGGAACCTGCCCGCCGGCACCCTGCCCGGCAAGAAAGGCTATCACGCGGTATTGCAGAATCGCATGCTCAAGGACGGCAAGCTCAACGCTTACTGGGTACAGTGCAACAACAACATGCAGGCGGCGCCCAACCTCAACGAGGAGACCCTGCCCGGCTACCGCAACCCCGATAATTTTATCGTCGTCTCCGATCCTTACCCGACGGTTACCGCGATGGCCGCCGACCTGATACTGCCGACCGCGATGTGGACCGAAAAGGAAGGCGCCTACGGCAACGCCGAGCGACGCACCCAGTTCTGGCGTGAGCAGGTCGCGGCACCGGGCGAATCCAAATCGGACCTGTGGCAGGTCGTCGAGTTTTCCAAGCGCTTCAAGGTCGAAGACGTCTGGCCGGAAGAAATCATCGCCGGCAAACCGGAACTGCGCGGTAAAACCCTGTACCAGGTACTGTTCGCCAACGGCCAGGTCGACCGCTACGCCAAGGAGACGGTGACCGACGACCGCGACAACCAGTACGGCAACCACGAAATGGAAGATTTTGGTTTCTACCTGCAAAAGGGACTGTTCGAGGAATATCGTCGCTTTCAGTTCGAGGGGCCGAAGAAAGGCCACGAACTGGACGAATTCGATCGCTATCATAAAAACCGTGGGTTACGCTGGCCGGTGATCGATGGCAAGGAAACCCTGTGGCGCTACCGCGAGGGATACGATCCCTTTGTAAAAGCCGGCGAAAAGGTCCGCTTCTACGGCAAGCCTGACGGCCGCGCCAACATTATCACCGCGCCCTACGAGCCGCCCGCGGAAAGTCCCGATGCCGAGTACGACCTCTGGTTGAGTACCGGACGGGTGCTCGAGCACTGGCATTCCGGCTCCATGACCCGACGCGTGCCCGAACTCTACCGGGCGTTTCCCGACGCGGTCATTTACATGCACCCCGAGGATGCCAAGGCGCGCGGCTTGCGGCGCGGCATGTCGGCGCAGCTGATCAGCCGGCGCGGTGAAATCAGCGCGCGCATCGAAACCCGTGGCCGTAACAGGGTCCCGCGCGGGCTGGTTTTCGTACCCTGGTTCGATGCCAGCCGCCTGATCAACAAGGTGACGCTGGATGCGACCGATCCCCTGTCTAAAGAAACCGACTTCAAGAAGTGCGCGGTAAAGGTCGTCAAGGCTTAGGCGGATGTAATCCAGGTTAATGTCTTCCTCGCTTACAAAACCCGGCACCGGCAAGCGCAACGATAGCAGACGGCGCTTCCTGCTCGAACTGGGACGCAGCGCCACCGGTGTCACGCTGCTAAGCTTCGGCATAGGCCTGTATTCGCGCCAGTCGGCATCGATGCCCGCGAACGCGATTCGGCCACCGGGCGCGCTTGACGAAGGTGAGTTCGCGGCCGCTTGCTTTCGCTGCGGCCTGTGCGTGCGCGCCTGCCCTTTCGATACGCTCGACCTGGCCAGGCTCGGGGATGGCGTTACCACCGGCACACCCTATTTCACGGCGCGCGATGTTCCCTGTGAAATGTGTGACGACATTCCCTGCGTCGTGGCCTGCCCCTCGGGCGCCCTTGCTCCCGAGTTAGAGGATATCGATCAGGCCCGCATGGGGCTTGCGGTGTTGCTCGACCAGGAGAATTGCCTGAATTTCCAGGGGTTGCGCTGCGACGTCTGTTACAGTGTTTGCCCCGCCATCAACGAGGCGATCACGCTGGAGCATATCCCCAATACCCGCACCGGCAAACACGCCAGGTTTATCCCCACGGTTCACGCCGACGCCTGTACCGGTTGCGGCAAGTGTGAGCACTCCTGCGTGCTTGAACAGGCAGCCATCAAGGTCTTGCCGTTGAAGCTCGCGAAAGGCGAGCTCGGGCGCCACTACCGCTGGGGCTGGGAAGAAAAAGAGAATGCGGGCTCGAGCCTGGTAACCCCGGATGGCGAACATCGCTATAACCTGCCTTCCAGCAAGCGCTACGACTTCGCCGGCGAAGGTCTGCTGGAGTCCGGCGAATGAAAAAGTCATCTTACCCCGGATACGAAGCGATCAGGCGCAAGGGGTGGCTGGCGGCTCATAAATGGTTGTTATTGCGCCGCCTCAGCCAGTTATCGATCATGGCATTGTTTCTCGTCGGCCCGCTGCTCGGTGTCTGGATCATCACCGGCAACCTGAATTCGAGCCTGACCCTGGAAACCCTGCCGTTAACCGATCCCTACCTGATCCTGCAATCGCTGGCGGCCGGTCATATTCCGCAAGGCACAGCGATAATCGGTGGATTGATTGTGGCGCTGTTTTACTTTGTCGTCGGCGGCAGGGCTTTTTGTTCCTGGGTTTGCCCCGTCAACCTGCTGACCGACCTGGCGTTCCGGCTGCGTGAAAAGCTGGGACTTCGCAGTGCTACCAGCCTGCCCCGCTATACCCGTTACCTGATGCTGCTGGCGACAATGGTGATCGCGTTCGTCAGCGGCGGCATCGCATGGGAACTGGTCAACCCGGTTTCCATGTTTCATCGCGGCATTATCTTTGGCACGGGTCTCGCCTGGCTGATACTGCTGGCGATATTTTTATTCGATCTGTTCGTCAGCCGACGCGGCTGGTGCGGCCACCTGTGTCCGGTGGGCGCCTTTTACAGCCTGCTGGGTACGCACAGCCTGCTGCGCGTACGCGCCGACGCGCGCGCGCGATGCGACGATTGCATGGATTGCTACCTGGTTTGCCCGGAGCAGCAGGTACTGCGCCCGGCACTCAAGGGCGCGGACACGAGTCCCGTCATCAATTCTCCGAACTGCACCAACTGTGGGCGCTGCATCGATGTTTGCGCGCTCGATGTTTTTCAGTTCGGTATTCGTTTCGATCGTTCCGATTCATCTCGATCTTCTCCTAACCAAGCAGCCAGCCCTTCCACGGGAGTGTAAGCACTATGAAACCTATAAAATACCTCATCATCCTCGCCACCGTCGCCGGCTTCGCCTTCACCCTGCAATCGCCCGCGGCAGAGCTGAGCTCGCTGCGCGGAACGGTCGACATCGACCAGGATTCAAAATCCCCTGAAATGAAGCACTATCCCAAGGACGGCGAACCGATTGTGCGCGACTATGTGCAGCAGCCACCACTGGTGCCGCATTCGATCAACCGCTACAAGATCAATCTCAAATCAAACAAGTGCCTCGGCTGCCACAGCTGGAAAAACTACCGTAAGAACGACGCCACCAAGATCAGCCAGACTCATTTCGAGGATCGTGACGCCAACGTCCTGGCGAACGTATCCGCGCGCCGATATTTCTGCACTCAGTGTCACGTGCCGCAGGCCAACGCCAAACCACTGGTCGAAAACGAGTTCAAGCCCGTCATCGCCATCAGCGGCGAGTAGCCTTCGCAATAGCAAACCTGGGACAGCGTTATGAGCAATAATTCTACTGAAAAAAGTTTCCTGAAGTCGCTATGGCAAACCCTGAAAAAGCCGTCGGTGAGCTTTTCACTGGGCGCCTTGCTGACGGCGGGTTTTTTTGCCGGAATCATATTCTGGGGTGGATTCAACACCGCGATGGAAATGACCAATACCGAGGAGTTCTGTATCTCCTGCCACGAAATGGAAGACAACGTCTTTGCGGAATACCAGGACACCATCCACTACGCCAATCGCACCGGGGTGCGCGCCACCTGCCCGGATTGTCACGTACCTAAAGAATGGCACTACAAGGTGGCGCGCAAAATCCAGGCCAGCAACGAGTTACTGCACAAGGCGCTGGGCTCGATCGATACCCGTGAAAAATTCGAGGCGAAACGCCTGCAGCTGGCGCAAAACGTCTGGCGCGCGATGAAAAGCACCGATTCGCGCGAATGCCGCAACTGCCACGACTTCGACTCGATGGATTTCGGCGAGCAGGGACGACGAGCGATCAAACAGCACAGCGAGGCACTGGATACCAGGGCCACCTGTATCGACTGTCACAAGGGTATCGCGCACGAGCTGCCCGATATGCATTCGATCGATCCGACCGCCGTTATTGGCGGCAACTAGCCCCCATCGCTCACCGTTTTACGTCACGAGGGCTTCCTGCTGCGGGCTAATAGTTTTTCACAGCCCCGTCCCGATCGTACAAAATGTACGCGAAGGACTAACGATAAATGTGAATAGAGGAAAGCGAAAAAGGCTGAATCGGTTTAAGATGCGCGGGGACCATCATCGAGGACAGACTTCACCATGGCTGACAACCCTTCCCTGCAGCGACCCAATCCTGAAGCTGCTGCAGCCATGGCGCGTCACGTCGAAGCGATTCGGCGAGTTAAGGTCAACCACGATTACGCATACGACAGTGGCGCCTTGCTGACCGGCAAGCTCGGCTTTATGGCAAGCGAGTGCGATATGGTGCTGGACGTCGGCCAGTCGACACGCGAGCGCTTTGATCTGTTCGAGCGGGATCGCATTGAAACCATGGAAATCAATGTCGGCGATCCGCTGGCGGATATCATCGACGATATCTGCGCGCCGGGCAGGCTACGGCCCGACCGCTACGACGGCATCGTCTGCCTCTCCGTGCTCGAACACGTCTATGACCCGTTTGCCGCGATCCGGGAAATTCACCGCCTGTTGCAACCGGGCGGTTACCTGCTGCTACACCTGCCATTCCTGTTCCGTTACCACGCACCCGCCGACCTTCGCTTTACCGATGGCTACCGCTTCAGCCGTGATGGCATGGCCTGGATGCTGCGCGATTTCTCGGAGGTAACCCTGTACTCGATTCGCGGACCCTGGTCTTCCATTTTCAACCTGCACAAGGGCTGGAAAAACGGTATCGAAAAGCGCTTCGGAATGTCGCCGGCACGTTGGCTGGACCGTCTCGCGATGCGATTCAGACGGCGCCCAACCAGCGACTTGCAGGTATCGGGTTACTACGCCTGGGCCAGAAAATAGCTGAGAAACAGGCTACAAGTAACTATTATTGCAAACTTTTTTGCAACAATGACAA
Organism: Gammaproteobacteria bacterium; assembly: GCA_024232855.1. GTDB lineage: Bacteria > Pseudomonadota > Gammaproteobacteria. The sequence goes on along the minus strand of JAAEPH010000438.1, from coordinate 29,682 downwards.
AGCAGTTGCGCTTGAATTGTAGGCGACCTCGTGCCAATCTTTAGTAATTGACCGTAGTTCACGCCGATTCAACCTTTGGAGCTAGGCACTTGGACCTCGCAGAAGAGACAGATTTACTTCGAAAAATCCCGATGTTTGCCAAGATGGAAACCTCGAAATTGAAGCTCCTCGCTTTCGCCAGCGAGATGGTTTCTTTCCAGGACGGCGACATCGTCTTCAATAGCGGCGATAGCGCCGACTACGCCTACGTCATCATGGAAGGCGCGGTCGATATCGTTACCGAAACTGAAAAAGGGCCTATCGTGACGTTCACCCTGTCGCAAAATCAACTGATCGGTGAAATCGGCCTGCTCAACAACACGCCGCGAATCGCGACACTGATCGCAAACGGAAACCTGCTCGCAATGAAAATAACGGCCGAAATGTTTTTCCGCATACTGCGCGAAAATTCCGAGGTCGCACTCGATGTTATCCGCATGCTCAGCGACAAGCTGACACGCACCGATGAACAGCTTCAATTGCTTCAGCGACAGGCGAATCAACAGGCCAGGGACTAGATTGGCGCCCGCGACCGAGAAATTCACTCAGCTCAGTCGTTTTAAGGCGCTCTGGCAACGCAACCTTGTCGCAGGCGCCACCGACGAGAGCGCCGCGATTCACCAGCGTCTGTTAACCGGCTATAACGAATCGCACCGACACTACCACACACTCGCACACATCGAACACTGCATGGCCATGTTCGAGCAGTGCGAGTCGCTGACTGCTTTCCCCGACGCCCTGGAAATCGCGATCTGGATGCACGATGTCATCCTCGAACCCGGTCGGCGCGATAACGAAGCCATGAGCGCAGAACTTTACCTGGAATTATCCGCCGACGCTCACGCTGACGAGATGCGCCAGTTGATCGCTCGACTGATCGTGGCGACGCGGCATGACGGTAACTCGCTCGAAGACGCTGACAGCATCTACATGGTCGATATCGATTTATCGGGTTTCGCGCTGTCCTGGGACGAATTCCTGCGTGACAGTCTGAATCTACGGGCTGAAAATCCTCATCTCAGCGACGCCGATTACCAACTGAACAAGACCGGATTTCAACGCAGGTTGTTGGCCCGCCCCCGCTTTTTCCTGTCCGATTTCTTCTTCGAGCGCTATGAGCAACAGGCGCGCAACAACCTGACGCGTTATTTGGAATACCTGCGTAGTCCTGCCTAACCCGCATATCTCACCAGGGGACGGGATGGCGGTTCTCGGCTCCTGCCTCCACCGCATTCGTGCTTCCTTGCACATCATCGCGCAGGGCTTTGGGTTCATAAGGGATTTTCTGAAGGAGCGGAATAACAGTGCGTAACCCGCCTGAATAACTACCTTGTGAATTCAAAGAACAAGTGAGGGCCCGCCATCCTGGTGAGATATGCGGGCTAAGCACGGCAGGTCGGCGGCGTTATTCGCCGTGCTGAATCCCGGGTCGATCGCTGGCGACCGTGTAAATTGAGACGGGTCGCAGTAAACCTCGCACCGACACTTCCCCAGTTCCCGGAACTCGAAGCTGCCCTCGGCAATTTCATCGACGGTACTTTGTGCAACGATAATGCGCGTGCCGTAGTCCTTGTTGAGTTGCTCCAGGCGCGCGGCCAGGTTGACATTGTCACCGTGCCACGATGACCAGTTGAATCACGCTGATCAGGATTTCGCTGCGTTCCTGTTGATCCTGGATCGATTTGCGCAAGCGTTCCGGCAGCACCCTGTCCTTGAGACTGCGCCCCCAAAATGGCCAGTGGACTGGCGAATCGTTTTTAACAATTTTCTTGTTCAGGGGTGGCTCCCACCGGCTTGTTCAGTATTATGATGCTATGACCGGACCGCTTGTCAATAATTCCAGATCTGCCTGTTTAAATTGCCATAACGTCAGTGCGTTCAAACCGATTTCAGTGTAGTCTGCGTCGAAAGTACTGCCACACCGCTAATATGACCGAGCGACTCAAACAGTCCAGGATTCTAATCTATAGCCACGATTCGTTTGGCCTGGGTCACCTGCGGCGTTGTCGCTCGATTGCCCATTCGCTGGTTGCTCGATACAAGGGGTTGTCGGTACTGATCCTGTCGGGCTCCCCGATCATCGGCAGCTTCGATTTCAGGGCGCGTGTCGATTTCGTCCGTATTCCCGGGGTCATCAAGTTAAAGAACGGTGAATACACTTCGCTCGGCCTGCATATCGACCTGGAACAGACGTTGGCGATGCGTGAATCGATCATTTACCACACCGCGGTCAGCTTCAAACCCGATATATTTCTCGTCGACAAGGAACCCACCGGCCTGCAGGGCGAAGTCAGGTCCACCCTCGAAATGCTGAAACAGGCGGGCTGCGTCAACGTGCTTGGATTGCGTGACGTGATGGACGAAACCGAGCAGTTAAAACAGGAGTGGGAACGCAAGAAAGTCCTGCCGGTGCTCGAGGACATCTATGACGATATCTGGGTGTACGGCCTCAGGGAAATGGGCAACCCGATCGCAGGCATCGACCTGTCGCCATCCACTCTCGCCCGGATATCGTATACCGGTTACCTCGAGCGCGAAGTTCCCAACGAACCCAACCGGGTGGCGCCGATCGACCCCAGCGAACCGTTTATCCTGGTGACGGCCGGCGGTGGCGGCGACGGAGTCGATATGCTCGACTGGGTCATCCGTGCCTACGAAACCGAACCGGAACTGCCCTATCGCGCCATTATCGTGACCGGGCCCTTCATGCAGGCCTTCGAACAACAGGAATTTCACGATCGCTGCAAAGCGCTCGAAAAAGTCGAAATCCTCACCTTCGACAGCCATATCGAGCTGTTGATGAAAAAGTCGGTGGCGATCGTGGCGATGGGCGGCTACAACACCTTTTGTGAAATCCTGACGCTCGACAAACGCGCCCTCATCGTGCCGCGTTCGGTACCCCGCCAGGAGCAGCTGATTCGCGCCGAGCGCGCCGTCAAACTCGGCCTGGCCAGCATGCTCAATCCGGCGGGCGAACGTCCCGCGCAGCAAATGGTGGCGGCCTTGCGCGCCCTGCCCAACCAGCCCAACCCTTCTTTCGCGAAAATCTCGGACCTGCTAGCGGGTCACGAAAATATTGCCGAAATGGTGCGCGAATACCTCGAGCCCAACGAACAGGCTATCGTTACCGCCTGACTCCGGAGTTATCGATCAGCAAGCCCCGTCGCGTATTGATCCATGTCCAGCACCTGCTCGGCATTGGTCACCTGCAACGCTCACTGCAGCTGGCAGCCGCGCTCGCGCAGCAGGAATTCCAGGTGGAACTGGTATCCGGTGGAATGCCGCGGGCGGTAGCCACGCCGGGCACCGTTCGAGTTCGACAACTTCCCCCTCTATACAGCGCCGATAGCAGTTTCAAGCATCTGCTCGATGCCGATGGCAACGAAATCGACGATGCATGGCGCGATCGGCGCAGGCAGCAGTTGCTCGACCTGTTCACGGCCTTCGCGCCGCAGGTATTGATCACGGAAACCTTCCCTTTCGGCAGACGCATGTTGCGCTTCGAGTTGCTGCCGCTACTGCAGGCCGCCCGCGACAGCGACAGCTGCGTGCAGGTGATTGCATCGATTCGGGACATTCTGCAACCCAAGTCGAAGCCAGGGCGCAACCGCGAAATATGCGAGTTGATCGAGAAATACTACGATCGCGTACTGGTGCACGGTGACGAAACTGTCGCGCAGCTGGCCGACAGCTTTGCACCCGCACAGCGCATCGAAAACAAGCTTTACTACAGCGGCTACATCTGCGCCAGCGAACCTATGTCCCCAGCGGCAGATGAAGGCAACGGCGAAGTGCTGGTTTCAGCGGGCGGCAGTGCCACCGGATTGCGAATTTTGCAGACTGCGATTGCAGCAAAACCCCTGTCGATATTGCATAACCTGCGCTGGCGGCTGCTGGTCAGTCCCGCGGTTTCGGCGGCGAAGTTCGAAGAGCTGCAGCGCCGGGCCGGGCCTGGTATCCGCGTCGAGCGCAATCGGCCCGATTTCAGCGAACTGGTCAAACGCGCCCACCTATCGATTTCGCAGGCCGGTTACAACACGGTCACCGACATTCTCAGCAGCGGCACCGCGTCCGTTGTCATTCCCTTCGCCGAAGCGGACGAGATCGAGCAAACCTTGCGCGCACTGCGGCTGCAGGATCGCGGGCGCCTGGTTGCGCTTGCGCAACAGGACTTGAACGCCGACACCCTGGCCCGGGCAATGGCGAAGGCGGATAAGGGACATTCGGCGTTTGCGGCAAACCTCGACGGCGCCCGCAACAGCGCGCTGATGGTGTCACGCTGGCTCGCAGCAACGGAGGCAGGCAGTTGATCGCACCGGCGCAGGCCTGGGACTGGTTACGCCGCGAACTCGATAACTGGGGAGATGCCGGTCTGCAGGCGCGTTTCTGGTGGCGCGATGACGACGCTGTCAAAGCCAGCCAACGGCTCGAACGGCTACTACGGCAGGGGCGGCAGTACGCGGCGCCGCTCGCGCTTGCCGTCATTCCCGCGCGGCTCGAAACCGGACTGGGCGACTACCTGCAAGCGCATGCTCACAGCTGCGTACTGCAGCACGGCTATGCCCACGACAGCCACGCCCCACCCGGCGTACGCAAACTGGAACTCGGCGGCATGCGCGCGACCACGGATATCGTTGCCGACCTGACAAGGGGTTATCAGATTCTTCAACAAAACTTCGCCGCGCGCTTCACGCCGGTACTGGTGCCACCCTGGAATCGCATTGACGAACGCGTGCTAGGGCACCTTCCCGCGATTGGCATCAGCGGTATATCAACCATGAAAGTGCGCCGCATGGCCAATCCCTCGCCACACCTGTTGCAGGTGAACACGCACCTGGACCCGGTGCACTGGCGTCACAAAGGCGGTTTCATCGGCATCTACCCGGCAATCGCAATTTTAGTCCAGCACCTCATCGCGCGACGCCTCGGATATCGCGACTTCGACGAACCGACCGGCATACTCACCCATCACCTGGTGCAAGACGAAGCGGTCTGGCGTTTCCTCGAAAACCTGCTCGCATTCCTGCAGGAGCATCCGGCCGCCGCCTGGATCGATGCTCCCACGATCTGGAAAACACCCGACTAAAGCCCTGAACCCTCGGGGACAGATTTTAATCTGTCCCCTTCGAAGCCAACGGAATGGCGTTGTAGCTGTTGAGCAATGTTCCGTCGGGGTCCAGTTCGAACTGGTGGAGCGCGTCCCAGGCGAAATCGACCGGTGTTTCACCGCACATGTCCCAGTGGCAGGCGAGCGCATAAATACAACGAATAATTCCCTTGTGCACGACCGCGCCGGTATTCTCCCCGGTTTTCGCGATCCGCCGTAACCAGGGTTGTAAGCGCGCCTGCACCTGTCGCGGGCTCTCCCCGCCAGGCGGGCGGAAATCGAGTCCACGTCGTTCATTCGTGCGCATCGGCTCGCCGATGCGTTTGCGCAGTGGTTTGAGCACCTCTCCCTCCCAGTCGCCCCAGTCCATTTCGATCAACGCGGGCTCGACGTGAACATCGCGCAGGGCCATCAGCTCGGCACTTTCGACGGCGCGCCGTAACGGGCTGCAATACCAGCGGTCGCCGAGGTAATCGGCAGGCACGGTCAGCGCCCGCAGCTGCTGTCGGCCAGCGTCACACAAGGGCTGATCGATACGGCCCTGGATGCGCTTCTCCAGGTTCCACGCGGTCATGCCGTGCCGCAGTAACACCAGCCTCATCGACCGTGACCCCGCTCCACGGACTGCTGCAAACGCTGCACCAGCTTGTCGATGCCGCGCTCCATCGAGAATTCCTGCGTCACCCTGGCGTATCCGGCCTGCCCCAGGCGGGAGCGCAATTCGGGGTCGGATATCAACCGCTCAAGCGCAGCAGCGAGTTCCCGGTTATCCTTTTGCTCGACCAGCCAGCCGCTTTCAGCATGAATGATCAGTTCCGGAATTCCCGATATATTCGTGGACAGACAGGCCAACGCCTGGCTTTGTGCTTCCATCAGCACATTGGGCAAGCCATCGCGGTCACCATCGGCCGAAATCTTGCTCGGTAGTACGAACAGGTCTGCCTTGCGGTACTGCGCCAGAACCTCGGTTTGCGGCAGCGCGCCAAGCCACTCGATGCGGTCTTCGAGGCCCAGTACGCGCGCCTGCGCCTGCAGTGCCTCGAACAATTCACCGCCACCGATGTGAACGAAGCGCCAACACAGTGTCGGCGGTAACTCGGCGAGCGCCGCGAGCAGGACGTCGTAACCTTTCTTGTCGACCGCACGCCCCACGCTGATCAGGCGCACCGCGTCATCTGCATCGTTACCATCGCGTTCCGCGGCTACCGCGTCATTGCGGTCAAAGCGCGAGAAATCAAGACCGTGATAGAGCAGACTCACCTTGTCGGCGACCGTGCTCAAACTCGACAGGTAACTTGCATTGGCGGCGGTACAGGTGACAACCCAGTCGCTGGCGCTCAGTTTTTTACGCAACTCGCGTTCGCTAATCGTCCAGACATCCTTGGCATGCGCAGAAATACTCCAGGATTGCCGGTTGATGATGGAAGCGTAGTAGCACACGGATGATGGCGTATGCATGAAATGAGCGTAGTAATGCTCTACCGACGAAGGCATCTCGCGCGCCATCACCAGGGCCTGGGCGAATCGCCGCATACGATTGCGGGTCGGCTCATGCAACAGGTCCGCGCCAAAGCTCAGCAATGCCCGCCAGAACCCCGCTTTCCAGCATAGCCTCAGCGCGGCGCCGAGGACCCGGCTCGGGTCGTCATGGACGTACTCGGGCAAATAATAGACCGGGGCCTCGATTTCGGCGTGTATCGGATGACTGGCGGGATCGTAAGGATGACGCAACGAAAAGATGCACAATTCGAATCCGCGCATTTCGAGCGCCCGGATTTCCTGCGCAATAAAGGTTTCCGATAGGCGCGGGTAACCCTTGAGAACGATAGCAAGCCTGGGGGGCATAACCTGTATTTGATATAAATCGAATGATGCGCGATAGTACACCCGCCCGGTATGCCTTGCTAGCCCGTAAATCCCACCAGGGGGCGGGATGATCGCGCAGGGCTTTGGATTCACAAGGGATTTTCTGAAGGAGCGGAATAACAGTGCGTATTTCCGACTGAAGAAGATCCCTTGTGGATTCAAAGAACAAGCGAGGCCCCGTCATCCTGGTGAGATTTACGGGCTAGCCATGCCTGATGCTGCGGGCAATCAGAATCATCAACCGGGAAATTATGGAACCATCGCTTTTCAAGTATATTCTGACTCACAGCAAAAAGGATCAGATTCTGCTGGTGCTGATATCGTTGGCGTCCCTGCCACTGGTTTACGTTACGCTCGAACTTCCCAAGAGAATCATCAACCTGCTCGAAGGCACGGGCTCGGATTACCCCGAGGCGATCTTCGGTTACGAACTGGATAACCTGAACTACCTGATGCTGCTCAGTTTCACATTCTTGCTGGTGGTGCTTTGCAGCGGCGGCCTCAAGTACCTTTTGAACGTCTATCGAGGTTCGCTCGGCGAACACCTGTTGCGCCGCCTGCGCTTTGAGCTTTACCGGCGTATCCTGCTGTTCCCGAAGCCTCATTTCAAACGCGTGTCCTCGGGCGAGCTGATTCCGATGATAACCGCCGAAACCGAACCGCTCGGCGAATTCATCGGTGAATCCTTCACCCTGCCGGTGTTCCAGGGCGGCACCCTGCTGACCTACCTGTTTTTTATCTTTCAGCAGGATGTCCTCCTTGGCCTGGCGGCGATCGCGCTCTACCCTTTCCAGCTGATTGTCATTCCCCGGTTACAGAAACGCGTCAATGCGCTCACCAAGGAACGCGTCGCGGTGGCGCGCAACCTCTCCGGGCGTATCGGTGAAACCATCTCCGGCATCGAGGAAGTGCACGCCAACGATACCAGCCACTTCGAACGCGCGCATATCAGCCAACGCCTGGGCAAAATTTACCTGATACGTTTCGCGATATACAAGCGCAAGTTTTTCATCAAGTTCCTGAACAATTTCATCGCCCAGCTGACGCCGTTTTTCTTTTACTCGGCGGGCGGCTATTTCGTATTGCGAGGCGACCTTTCGATCGGATCCATGGTCGCCGTGCTGGTGGCTTACAAGGATCTCTCCGGACCCTGGAAAGAGCTGCTACGCTACTACCAGCGCCTGGAGGATATTCGTGTCAAGTACAGCCAGGTCATCCAGCAGTTCAATCCGATCAACATGCTCGATACCAGCATCATCGATCAGCGTCCCGAGTCACTCGAGTTGCCCGACCGCGAAATTCAGGTAAACAATATCCGCTACTCCGAGGACGGACTCTACTTCAGCATCGACGGCACCAGTTTCAAATTTCCGATCAATCAGCATTGCGCCGCGGTGGGGCTGGGCAACAGCGGCAAGGAAGAACTCGCTTTCCTGATGGCACGTCTGATCAATCCGACTTCGGGCAACATCACCCTCGGCGTTAGCAAGATGGAGGAATTGCCCGAAGCCATAATCGGCAGACGTTTCGGTTATGTCGGCCCGGCGGCCTTCATGTTCAACGGCTCGGTCTATGACAACATTTGTTATGGACTCAAGCATCAACCGGTCAAGCCGGAACAGGCGGCCGTGGACAAGCAAATCGAGCATGAACGCAGTCTCGCGCAGCGATCCGGGAATTCGCCCGATCGCTATGACGAGGACTGGATAGATTATCTGGCGCTCGGACTCGACAGCCATCGGCACCTGAGTTCGGAAATCATCAGAATATTGCAAATGGTCGAACTGGACGAAGAGATCTACCAGTTCGGTCTGTTTTCGTTCGTGCAGCAATCAGAAAGCCTCGATCTCGTCGACCGCATCATGCAGGCGCGGATGCAGCTTCGTGACAAGTTTAGAGAGCCGGAAATCGAGCGCCTGGTCGAACCCTTTGATCACGAAAAGTATAATCTCAACATGACCGTTTACGAAAACCTGCTGTTTGGCACGGTTTACGGTGACAACGTCAATGTGGAGCAACTGATCCAAACGCCGGCCATCCAGGCCATTCTCGTTGAATGCGGTCTCAATGACGAGTTCCTCAACGCCGGTCTGCAGATTACGGAGATCATGCTTGACCTGTTTTCGGATGTCGAACCGGACAGCGAGCTGTTTGAACAATTCAGCTTCATAGACGCCGACGATCTGCCGGAATTCAACAAGTTGTTACAGCAATCACGCCAGCACGGCCTTGAAAATCTACCGGCCGACGACAAGCAGCGACTCATCTCACTGCCACTCAGAATCGTCGTCGCGAGGCATCGACTGGGTTTGATTACCAAGCCCATCCGGCAGCGTATCCTCGAGGCTCGCCGCAAGATCCATCAACTTGCTGCAAAAGAAGATCTCGGCATCGAGTTTTTCGACGAGGCCAACTACAACCCGCGCATTTCAATCCAGGATAATATCCTCTTCGGCAAACTCGCCTACGGGCAGGCGCATGCCCAGCGGAAGATAAACAACCTGATCGCCAATGTGGTCGAAAGCCTGGAATTGCGCAACGACATCATCGAGGCAGGCCTGCACTACGAAGTGGGCGTCGCCGGCGGTCGCCTGTCTTCGATTCAGCGTCAGAAACTGGGGCTGGCGCGCGCATTGCTGAAGGCACCGGATATGCTGGTGGTAAACGAGGCCCTGTCGAGTCTCGATCCGTCCAGTGAACGCCGTCTCATCGTAAACGTCAGAAACGCGATGGCACAAAAGGGTATTCTATGGGTACTCGGGCGCGTACAACTGGCCGAACAATTCGACACCGTCATGGTGTTGGAACGCGGCAAACTCCTCGACAAGGGTTCCTTCGCCGAGATGCAGCAAGGCAACGAGCATTTCCAGCATTTGCTCGCTAACGCCTGAGATGTGGGCTGGCCTGCAGGCGCTTCCCTGGGGAGGTTCTCGCGGAGGCGCGGAGAGCGCTGAGGGCAATTTGCAGGGTGGGCGCCTGGTCATCTCTAATTCAGATTTCGACAACCTCTTTACCACTCCGCGTGCTCCGCGCCTCAGCGAGAACCTTTATTGAGTAATCCTGCGTCGTGGACCAGCTGGTGAGAAATACGGGCTAACGCCTGAACATCAGGTGGGTCGTGAACCAGCGATCCGAAATTTCGCGGCGGATTCCTCCCCGGATTCCACCCCATTTCAGCCGCAACGGCGGATTAAAGGGATGTAAACCGGTGCTGGCGGCAAGGTCGATCAGTGTTTTCCGGGTGAAGCAATTGATGTGTTCAAGAGGATGAATCGCGTCGAACCCGGGTGACCATCCGTGGCGTTGCAATCGGCTGTCGACACCACGGCCGTCCGGCACGCGCAGGTAGACTATGCCATCGTCCTTGAGACAACGGTACAGCTCACTGAACACCTGTACCGGTTCAGCGAGATGTTCAAACACCTGGTTGGCAAAAATGAAATCGAATTGATTCTCGCTTTGCGCCAGGTTGTCGATCACCCTCAGCCCCATCTGGCGGGCATGTTTACAACGTTCGAACGACAATTCATATCCGCTGACATCGTAACCGTGCGCCTGCGCCATCCGGCACCAATAGCCCCAGCCCATGCCGAAGTCGAGCACGCGCGTTTGCGCCGGCGGCTTGTCGAAGAGCCGGGATAATGTCGTAATTTGCCCGGCATATTGCTGATAGAGTTTTGCCGGTGCATTTTTTTTCTTTTGCAGGCTATGCTCCTGGTCTACCCAGTCGTGGTACAACAATTGCATGCCCTTGTCACCGAGAATCGGATCCTGGTAGACGAAACCGCATTGGCCGCATTTCACTACCCGGTAGCGCCCCCGCAGCAAGGTCGTTTTACCGATTCGCCCCTGGTAAAAATGCTCGATAAACGCCTTCAGCTTCGGCTCGTCGTAGTCGAGATCGCATAAAGTATGTGATTGCCCCGATTGGCACAGGGGACAGGCTTCGCGTTGCAGAAAATCTACCTGCATGGTCTACCTGTAGGGATCTGCAGCATCGCGCAATCCATCACCGAAAAAATTGAATGTAATGATTATGAGGATGACCGGAACCACCGGATACAGCAACCATGGATAAAGCGCAACCACGCTGATGTTCTGCGCTTCGTTCAGCAGCACACCCCAACTGGTAATCGGCGGTCTTAGCCCGAGACCGAGGAAACTGAGGGCAGTTTCACCCAGAATCATGGCTGGCACCGAAAGGGTTGCCGAGGCGATTAAATGACTCATAAAGCCCGGCAACAGGTGCCGCCCGATGATCCGGCCCGGCTTCGCGCCCACCATCTCGGCCGCGGCACAGTAATCCTCTTCGCGCAGCGACAGCAACTTGGAGCGAACCGCGCGCGCCAGCCCGGTCCAGTCGAGCATCGCCAGGATCACGGTAATGCCGAAGAAAATCAGCAACGGGCTCCAGTTGACCGGCAGCACCGCCGACAACGCCATCCACAACGGCAGCTCCGGAAAGGAGCGAATGACTTCGATCAATCGCTGCACAATTGCATCGACCCAGCCCCCGTAATAACCGGCAAGCCCGCCGATGATGATACCGAAGGTGAAGCTGATCAGAATCCCGACCAGTCCTATCGTCAGCGAGATGCGTGCACCGTAGGTGATCCGCGAAAGCATGTCGCGCCCGAGGCGATCGGTGCCGAGCAGGAAAAAGGTGCCGTTGTCCGGCGGGCAAACCAGGTGAAAACTGGCGTCGAACATTCCCCAGAAGCGATAAGGGTCGCCCGAACAGAAAAAACGCAGCGGCAGCACCTGGTCGCGGTTCTCCGGGTAGTTGCGTCTGAGGATATCCATATCGAGCTCGTAACCGCGCCCGTAAACGAAGGGGCCGATAAACTCGCCCTCGTGAAACAGGTGTACTGACTGCGGCGGCGAATAGACATAATCGGTATTGCGCGTGTGCAGGTTATAAGGGGCGATCACCTCGCTGAACATGATCGTGGCGTAGTTCAGGGCAAGGATAACGCCGCAGATGACGGCGAGACGGTGGCGTCGCAGCTTCCACCACATCAACTGCCATTGCGACGCCATGTAGAACTTTTCCTGAACCGGCGTCAGTGCCTCGATCGAATGGGGATTGAAGGGCTCCTGCGAAACAAAGTGATGCTGGCTCATTTGCTCGCCGCCCCGCCGAGGCGAATACGCGGATCAAGCAGCGCGAGCGCAATGTCCGAAACCAGCACGCCCACCACCGTCAACAGCGCCAGGAACATCAAAAAGGAACCGGCCAGGTACATATCCTGGCTTTGCAGGGCGCTCAGCAGTATCGGGCCAGTGGTTGGCAACGACATCACCACGGCGACAATTTCGGCGCCGGATATGACGGTTGGCAACAGGTTACCGATATCGGCGACAAAAAAATTGAGCGCAACCCGCAGCGGGTACTTGAACAGCAACTTTCCGGGCGGCAGGCCCTTGGCGCGCCCGGTAGTGACGTACTGTTTCTGCAGCTCATCGAGCAGGTTGGCGCGCAGGCGCCTGATCATGCCGGCGGTACCCGAGGTGCCGATGACCACCACCGGTATCCACAGGTGCTCCAGAATCGAGAGCAGCTTGTCGTAACTCCAGGCTGCATCGATGTACTCGGGATCCATCAAGCCGCCGATACTGGTGCCGAAGTAGACGTTGGCGAGGTACAACATGATCAATGCGAGCAGAAAATTTGGGGTCGCCAGGCCGAGAAAACCCAGCATTGAGAGCCCGTAGTCACCCCAACTGTATTGATGCGTGGCCGAGTAGATGCCGATGGGAAAGGCGATCATCCAGGTAAACAGGATAGTCGCGATCGAGATGATGATGGTCAGAAACAGTCGATCGCCGACCACCTCGGTCACCGGCAGGTCGTACTCGAAAGAGTATCCGAAATCGCCCTGCAGCATACCGCCAACCCAGAACAGGTACTGCTGCAGCATCGGTTTGTCGAGCCCGTACTGTTCGCGCAGAAACTGAATTTTCTGCTCGTCGACGGATTCTCCCTGGCTCTGCAATTCGGCGATGTGACTTTCCAGGTAGTCGCCCGGCGGCAACTGGATAATCACGAACACCAGCATGCTGATCACCAGCAGGGTCGGAATCATCGTCACCAGTCGACGCAGGATATACTTGAGCATCAGCGTCTCGCCTCCTCGAACCAGAAGGTATCCGGCTTGTAAATTCCGAAGTAGGCGCCGGGTATTATGTCGTAAAACCCGGTAGCGGGTACATTGTGCAGGTAGTTATTGACCACGACCGGATGCGGCACATGGTTGACGATACCGATGGTAAACATCTGTTCGCGGTTGATATCCAGCATTCGATGCCAGACGTCGACGCGCTCCTGGTGAGTCCCGGCATGGGCCCATTGATCGTTCAACGCGACCAGTTCCCGGGCCGCCGGCAGTTCGGGGACTTCGCCGCTCTGGCCGCTCGACTCGTAATACGAACCCCACTTCGGCCACTGGTACTGGTACTTGGAGGTCGGCGCCAGATCCATGGGGCTGTAGTCCGCGGTCGGAACCCCGTTTTCCAGGCCGCTCCAGATGGACATGATGGCATCACCGGAAAATATCCGGTTGCGGAAAACCTCGCGCGTCGAGGGAATGCTGTACAGCTTGACGCCGGCCTGCAACCAGCTGTCGTGTATCAGCTCGAGCACGTCGGTTTGCTCGGTGCTCTCGCCGGCGGTCTGAATCAGAATTTCCAGCGGACGGCCGTCCGCCATCAAACGTACACCGCGATCGTCGCGCCCGGTCAGGCCGAGTTCGTCGAGCAAGCGGTTGGCGTGTTCGAGGTCGAACTCGATGCCGTCGCTCTGAAACTCGGGTTTGTAGAGGGGAGACTCGGCCAGTACCGTGTTATTGCTTTCCTGGACCAGCATGAAATAGACCACCTGATTGATTTCATATCGGTGTATCGCCAGCGACAGGGCGCGCCGAAAGCGTACATCGCGCAATAATTCACGATACACGGAGTCATTGACATTCAGATTCGGAAAAAGCGCCAGGTGCGCGCCCTTGGCGGTCTTCCACAGGCGCACGTCGTAGTTGCTGCGCTTCGCGCCGGTCTTGAGAAAGGTATAGTTGTCCATGCGCAAGTATCGTCCCTGCAAATCCGATTCATCGGCGCCGGTTTTGGCGGGCACCAGCTTGCTCGAGGCAATGTTGATCGCGACCGAATCGATATAGGGCAACTGGCGTCCGTTCTGGTCGATGCGATGGTAGTAGGGATTGCGTTCGAAGATAAAGCGGTCCGAGGGCGGATAGGTGGTGTTCATCCAGGGTTGCAGAGTCGGCAGGTCCGGGTTGGTGGCCTTGTAGGGACGGTCGCGGTCGAAGTGAACACTCATCCAGTTACGCTTGCCTGCTTTCTTCATCACTTCATCGAGCACTTCGGTGCTCTGGTAACGCGCATGAAACCGACGCAGGTAATGCGCCGGTTTGTAGATGTACAACGGAGCCGGCCCCGCCAACATCGTCAGAAAATAGGGATTGGGAGAGGACCAGCTGTAACGCACCGTGTAGGCGTCGGGATACTCGACCAGCGGCAGTTGGCCGTCGACGACCAGGTGCGGCGGCGGCCCGCCCTTGGACAGCTCGGGATTGGTGGCGATGTCCTCCCAGTAATAGCGGAAATCCTCGCTGGTAAACGGGTGTCCATCCGACCATTTGTGCCCCTTGCGCAGGTACAGCGTAAACACGCGGTTGTCGACGACCTCGTAACTCTTGAGGATATCCGCCTTCAGTTCCAGCTCGGGCGTATAACCGACCAGGCGGGCATAGCCATAGATGACCAACTGGCGTATGTCCTTTTGCTTGCCCATCAACAGGCGCATCTGCCCACCCTGTTCACCGGGAACCTGGTCGCGGCGCAGGTTGACCACGTGCACTTCGTGGGGGATTCGCTGGTCGATCGCCGGTAATTCGCCGGCATCGACCCGTTGCTGCAGTATCGGCGTTTCCTTGAGTCCGTCCATCGCCTGCGATGACGCCAATGGCGCCAGCGTCAGTAACAGCAGCAGACTTGCAAGCAACGACTTCATGCGGCCAGATCGGACGATTTGCAACCCGCCATGACCCGTACGTAGTGACCCTCATCAAGCTGGATAAAATCGGTTGCCTGGTTGTGCTCGATGGTAAACGGAAATTGCCACAGGGCCGGCTCGGATTCGGCGGCCTCGTTGATCGCGTCAAAACTCAGCGGTTGCGACAATTCCGGGTGCGGCACCGCCGACAGCAAGGCCCGGGTATAGGGATGCACCGGGTTCGCGAACAGCTTTTCGCGTGTTGCCAGCTCGACGATACGCCCCCGGCACATGACCGCAATGCGATCGGCGATGTAGTGAATCACCGCCAGGTTATGCGAGATAAAAACAAAGGTGAGTCCCAGTTCCTGCTGTAAATCCTTCAGCAGGTTCAACACCTGCGCCTGAATCGAGACATCGAGCGCCGAAACCGGCTCGTCGCAGATGATCAGATCGGGCTGCAGCGCGAGCGCCCGCGCAATGCCGATGCGCTGCCGCTGCCCACCCGAAAAACTGTGCGGATAGCGGTTTAAAAATCTCGGGTCGAGCCCGACCAGGTGCATCAATTCGGTCGCCATCTCGCGCTGGTAATCGAGATCACCGAGTTCATGCACCACCAGCGGTTCGCGCAGGATGTCAAACACCGTCATGCGTGGGTTGAGCGCACTGTAGGGGTCCTGGAAGATAAACTGCATCTTGCGTCGAAAGGCGAGCAAGTCATTCCCCTCCAGCCCACGTACATCGATCGCCTGCTGGTGGTCGTGATAAATCACTTCACCCTGATCCGGCGTGATCGCCCGCATGATGATTTTGCTGAGGGTTGTCTTGCCGCAACCGCTCTCCCCCACCAGCCCGAAGCACTCACCGCGTTCGACGTCAAACGATACGCCGTCGACCGCCAGCAATTCGCGGGTTTCCGAACCAACCCAGGTGCCGCTGTGCAGCTGATAGGTTTTTCTGATATCGCGCACCTGCAGATGCGCGCCGGCGCCGCCGTTAACCGGCGACGGCGTTTCCTTTTGCAGCAGGTCACCGATTTCCGAATGAATTTCACGCACCGGCACCAGTCTCTCACCCGGTTCGAGATCGAAACGCGGCACAGCGTGCATCAGCGCCTTGAGGTAATCGTGCTGCGGGTTGCCGAACAGATCCTGCAACGGGCCTGCTTCCATGACCCTGCCGTGATACATCACCACCACCTGGTCCGCCATGTTGGCTACGACTCCGAGATCGTGCGTGATGAGCAACAGGGCCATGTCGAGTTCGGCCTGTAACTCCTTGATTAGTTTGAGTATTCTCGCCTGGATCGTGACATCGAGCGCGGTCGTCGGTTCATCGGCAATCATCAGCGCGGGATGACAGATCATCGCCATGGCAATCATCGCGCGCTGACGTAACCCGCCGGAAAGCTCGAACGGGTACATTTTCATGGCGCGCGCTGGATGCGGAAATCCGACGTGTTCGAGCATGGTCCGGGTCAGTTGCAGACCTTCCTGACGACTGGCGTCGCGGTGCAGAAACAGGGCTTCGCTGATCTGGTCGCCAATGGTGTGCACCGGTGATAGCGACGTCATCGGCTCCTGGAAGATAATCGAAATACTACCCCCGCGAATCGAGCGCATCTGATCGCTGCCGGCATCGATTGCCGCGATATCCAGAATTTTCCCGGACCCGGGATGATTGAACAGAATCTCGCCGGCACTGATGGTTGCATTGAGCGGCAGAATTCCCATGATCGCCTGCGAGGTGACCGATTTCCCCGAGCCCGATTCACCGACCAGGGCCACCGATTCGCCGGGGCGAACCGTAAAAGACAAGTCCTTTATCGCGGGGACGGGACTGCCATTCAGCGAAAAATCGACCGCGAGATTGTTCACTTCCAACAGGGGCGGCGGTTGAATACTGTCTACGATGAGAGGCTCCCCTTTATCGTCATGTTGTTTCCTAGCCCGCATTATTCACCAGGATGGCGGGCCCTCGCTTGTTCTTTGAATCCACAAGGGATTTTCTTCAGTCGGAAATACGCAAGGTTATTCCGCTCCTTCAGAAAATCCCTTGTGAATCCAAAGCCCTGCGCGATCATCCCGCCCCCTGGTGAATAATGCGGGCTAGCGGGAATCCTGGCGGCTATTATAAGTTATTTTTTACCGTAGTATCCCCGGTACCAGTCGGAAAATTTTTGTAGGCCCTGTTCGATGGAAACCACCGGCCTGTAACCGGTATCGCGCACCAGTGATTCGATATCGGCGTAGGTTTCCTCGACGTCACCGGGTTGTGCCGGCAATAATTCGCGTTCGGCTTCGCCTCCCAATGCCCGTTCCATCAAGTCGATGTAATGCATCAGTTCGACCGGTTCGCCGCGGCCGATATTGTAAATTCGCCAGGGTGCGCTGCTGCTGGCCGGGTCGGGATCGAGGCCGGACCAGTCGGGGTTGGGCTGCGCCACGCGATCCAGGCACAGCAGCACGCCGGCGACAATATCGTCTATGTAGGTAAAGTCTCGCCGGTGACGGCCGCGATTGAACACCTTGATCGGCCTGCCTTGCGTAATCGCGTCGGCAAACAGTATCGGTGACATATCGGGCCTGCCCCAGGGTCCATAGACGGTGAAAAAGCGCAAGCCCGTGGTCGGCAGATTATAGAGATGGCTGTAACTGTGCGCCATTGACTCGTTCGCCTTCTTGGTCGCCGCGTACAGCGAGATCGGGTGATCGACATTGTGCGCGGTACTGAACGGCATTTCGCGATTGGCGCCATAAACCGAACTCGAGGATGCATAGACGAGATGCTCGATGCCATGCTGCCGACAGCACTCGAGCAGGTTGGCGAAACCAACCAGGTTGCTGTTTACATAGGCGCCGGGATTTTGCAACGAGTAGCGCACCCCGGCCTGGGCAGCCATGTTCAATACGCGTTCGAAACCCTGCTTCGCAAACAGCTGCTGCAGCGCGGCCGTATCCGCGAGGTCGATGGCCTCGAAATGAAAATTGTCGAATTGCTCGAGCCGCGCGAGACGCGCCTGCTTGAGAGCGACGTCATAATAGGAATTCAGGTTATCGATACCCACCACTTCGTCACCGCGCCGGCACAAACTGTCAGCCAGCGCATGACCGATAAATCCGGCTGCACCGGTAACCAGCAATTTCATATAACTTTACTTCCCGCGGTTTACATCCGCTCAGCGCGCCACCGTGGAAGACTTCAGCTTGAGTCGCTTGATTGGACCGACCCGGTGGATTAACAGAATCATGGCGATAATCGCATAAATAGTCGGTTCAAGGTAGTCGGTCTTGACCTGCCAGATGAAATGCAACACTCCGAGCAGTAATACCAGGTAGACCAGTTGATGCAGGGATTTCCATTTTTTGCCCAGCCGTCTGATCATGGCCTGGTTGGAGGTCAGCGCCAGCGGCAACAACAAGAGGAAGGCGCTGAATCCGAGCGTAATATACGGGCGCTTGACGATATCTTCAATCATGCTGCCGGGGTCGAGCGAGTGGTCGGCGATGAACCAGATTGAAAAATGACAGCAACAGTAAAAATAACAGTAGAGGCCGAGGATGCGGCGAAAACGTATCCACGCCGCTTCGCCGGTCCATTGACGCAACGGGCTCAGGCTGAGCGTGACCAGCAGCAGGCGCAGCGTCCATTCGCCGGTTTCATGCGTCAGTTTTTCGACCGGGTTGGCGCCCAGCGCATCGTTGAACGCGGCCACCAGCAACAGGCACAAAGGCGCCAGGCAAAGCAGGTGGACGACGGGTTTGGCGTATGCGGATTTAAGCGCCGCGGATAAAGTCATGCTGGCATAAAATGCGGGCTAGAAGTTGACGCTCAGATCCAGGTCGTCGTAAAGCCCGGCGACCTCTTCTTCATAGCCGTTGAACATCAGCGTATCGCGCTTGAATATCTCACCGATGCGACGTTCGCGTTTTTGCGACCAGCGCGGATGATCGACTTCGGGATTGACGTTGGAATAAAAACCATACTCACGCGGAATCGACATGTTCCACGAAGTCAGGGGTTGCACCTCGGTGAACTCGATGCCGACGATGGACTTGATGCTCTTGAACCCGTATTTCCACGGCACCACCAGTCGCACCGGCGCACCGTTTTGATTGGGCATGGTCTTACCGTACATACCGACCGACAGCAGCGTCAGCGGATGCATCGCTTCGGCGATAGTGAGACCTTCGCGGTAGGGCCAGTGCAGCACCGCGCGTTGCTGGCCGGGCATGCGCACCGGGTCGTGCAGGGTCTTGAACGCAACGTAGCGGGCGGCCGAGGTGGGCTGCAGTTCCCGTAGTATCGATCCCAGCGGCACGCCGACCCAGGGTATCACCATCGACCAGGCCTCGACACAGCGCAACCGATAGATTCTTTCCTCGAGTTCAGAAGGTTTGATCAGATCTTCGAGTCCGTAGGTTCCGGGTTTTTCACAGGCGCCGCTGACGACGACAGTCCAGTCGTCGGTCATGAAACGTTTTGAATTTTCCCTGGGGTCTTCCTTGCCGGTGCCGAATTCATAAAAAT
The DNA here is from genome assembly GCA_024232855.1 of Gammaproteobacteria bacterium. Classification (GTDB taxonomy): domain Bacteria; phylum Pseudomonadota; class Gammaproteobacteria. Next base: position 10,132 of record JAAEPH010000438.1, on the reverse strand, counting down.
TGTTGTACGCCGTGACGTCTTCTTCGCCGGTGATTTCATCATCCAGCGAAATTACCCCCTTGCGGTAGTCGCCAACCCTGTACGAAGCATTCGCCGCCGGCCACGCATTCAACAGCATGGCGCCGCCGATAGTACTCGCGGCCTTGATGAATTCACGGCGCTGCCGGTACAGGGACTCCGGGGTGACTTCCGACTCGGAAATCTCCCAGCGTTTTTTGAGCTTGATCATTTATAAACCCTTGTCTGGTCTAGCCTCTAGACCGCCGGGACCCTGACTAGTTCCGACGAGTATACAGGTAGCCGCCGGCCTCGATATCGCTGAAATCGAGCTCGAGGTGCTTGAGGCAGACATACATCAACGCCGAATTGCTGGTCAACACCGGTTTAGCAAGCGCCTGTTCGAGCGCGCTAACGGCTTCGAGGGCGCGGTAATCGGTGCAGGATATCACGAGCAGGTCGGCCTCGGGGTGATCCACCGCCAGGCCCATGCGGTAGGCATCCGCGGGCGTCAAGCGATTTTGTTCGAGGCTGCTCAATTCGCGTTCGAAATCGAGCTGATTGACGACTTCGATACCGCACTGGCGAATAAATTCGACCGATTCCGCGGCTAGCCGCGCCACGTAGGGCGACGTGAACGCGACCTTCCGCGCGTTCAGATCACGCATCGCCTCGATCAGTGCGCCGGCGGTCGTTACCGCCGGCAAGCCCGTCTTCGCGGTAATCTCGGCACAAAAACCGGCATCGAATTCGGGGCCGTCGGAGAGGGTTGCCGAAGTGCAGGCATAGGCGATCAATTCAACGCGCCCGTCGACGAGCAACTGCAACTGCTGATCGAGGTCCTGGCGCGCGAAGCGGCGCATTTCACCGGAATCGGGAATGGCCTCGACATCGTAGCCGCCGCTGCGCGTGCAGTGCAGCGTCAGGCCCGCCGGCGCCAGCATCTGCAAATCCGGTTCGGCATTGGTGTTGGAGGATGGCACGATGACTCCGATACGCCGCTGGCGCCTGTCGGCCAGTATCGTTTCACCGAGGGTAAACTCGGTATCAGTCATGTTGTCTTTGTCGCCAGGCGGTCAGGATCGCGGTCGTCGGGTTGGGCTTGATCATCATACCCCTACCCTATCCAGTGGCGCGCGTTGCGAAACAGGCGCATCCACGGGCTGTACTCACCCCATTCCGGCGCTGCCCAGGAATTCTGCACGCTGCGGAATATACGCTCCGGGTGCGGCATCATGATGGTAAAACGCCCATCCTCGTTGCTGAAGCCGTTCAACCCCAGTTCCGAGCCGTTTGGATTGAGTGGATAAATCTCGCTGGGCGCGCCCTCGGCATCGACATAGCGCAGGCAGGCGAGCTTGCGTTCGAGCAAGCCGGGAGCCGAACAGTCGCGGGTTTCGATGCGGCCCTCGCCGTGCGCCACCACGACCGGCATCATCGACCCCTGCATTGCATCGAGAAACATCGACGGCGAATCGAGTATTTCAGCCATGACAACACGCGCTTCGAACTGTTCCGAACGGTTACGCACAAAGCGCGGCCAGTGCGCGGCCCCGGGAATCATGCGATACAGATTCGACATCATCTGGCAGCCATTGCAGATACCCAGGCCAAAACTGTCAGCGCGCTCGAAAAACGCCGAAAACTCATCGAAAGCGCGCGCATTGTAGAGGATCGATTTCGACCAGCCCTCGCCCGCCCCAAGCACGTCACCGTAGGAAAACCCGCCGCAGGCGGCAATGCCGTGGAAGTCAGCGAGGCTGGTGCGGCCGCTAATGATATCGCTCATGTGCACGTCGGTCGCGCTGAAACCGGCGCGCTCGAAAGCCGCCGCCATTTCGACCTGGCCGTTGACGCCCTCCTCGCGCAGTATCGCGACGCGCGGCCGGCTGCCGCCGGCACAGGCCGCGCTGATATCGTCGCGCGGATCGAATTCGAGCCGCGAAAACAGCTTTGCGCGCTGGCGCGGCTGAATCAGGTCGAACTCCTGTTGCGCACAATCCGGGTTATCGCGCAGCGACTGCATTTTCAGGGTGGTTTCCGACCAGGCGCGATGCAGGTCGACGATACGTTCGTCAACGATCGCGACACCGGCATGCTCGATACTGAGCCTGTCTTCGTCCTGCGGCCGTCCGATACGGTGACAGATTTGATCGAGGCCGGCATCCGTAATCAATGCTTCGACGCGAATCCGACTGGAAGCCGACACCTGCACGACGACACCGAGTTCCTCGGCGAACAACGCCGCCAGCGCGTCATCACCGAGACTGCTGGTATCGCAGCGCAGACCTTGCCTGCCGGCAAAAGCCATTTCGCACAGGCTGACGACGAGCCCGCCATCGGAGCGGTCGTGGTAGGCGAGAAGTAAATCCTGCTCCAGCATCGCCTGCAAACAAGCGAAGACGGTCTTGAACAGGGCGGCGTCATCCAGGTCCGGGCCGCGGGCACCGGTCTGACCATAAACCTGGGTCAACGCGGAAGCGCCGATGCGGTTGCAGCCCTGCCCCAGGTCGAGTAACAACAAGATGGAATCTTCGGCGCAAGGCTTGATATCCGGGGTCACGGTTTTGCGCACGTCGGCGACCGGCGCGAAAGCCGATATGATCAGCGACAGCGGCGCGGTAACCGCCTTTTCGGCGCCGTCATCCTGCCAGCGCGTCTGCATCGACAGCGAATCCTTGCCGACCGGGATGGTGATCCCGAGTTCGGGGCAAAGCTCCATGCCGACCGCGGTTACGGTATCGAACAGGCGCGCGTCTTCGCCGCGATACCCGGCTGCCGCCATCCAGTTGGCCGACAGTACCACGCGCGACAGCTCGCCGACCGCGGCGCAGCCGAGATTGGTAAGCGCTTCGCCAATGGCGATGCGGCCTGCCGCCGGCGCATTCAGCAGCGCCAGCGGTGTGCGCTCGCCCATGCTCATGGCTTCGCCGCTGTGAGCGTGATAGTCGGTCAGCGTCACCGAGGCATCGGCAACCGGAACCTGCCAGGGACCGACCATTTGATCGCGCGCCACCAGGCCGCTAACCGAACGGTCGCCAATGCTGATGAGAAAGGTCTTGTCGGCCACCGCCGGCAAACGCAAAACGCGGTAAAGCGCCTCGACCGGGTCGACGCCGCCGCGCTCGAACTCGGGTTGCTGAACTTCGCCATGCGCGACATCACGATGCATTTTCGGCGGCTTGCCGAGCAGAACGCTCAACGGCAGATCGACCGGCGTACTGCCGAAATGAGGGTCGTTGACGCGCAGACGACGTTCTTCGGTCGCCTTGCCCAGGACCGCGTAAATACAGCGCTCGCGCTCACACAGCGCAATAAAGTCCGACAGATGCTGATCCGCGATCGCCAGTACATAGCGTTCCTGGCTTTCGTTACACCAGATTTCCATCGGCGACATGCCGGCCTCGTCATTCGGCACCCGGCGCAGATCGAGATCGGCACCGCGCCCGGCATCGTTGACCAGCTCCGGCAAGGCATTGGAAAGCCCTCCTGCGCCAACATCGTGAATCGACAGTATCGGGTTGGCATCCCCCTGTGCGAAGCAGCGGTCGATCACTTCCTGGACGCGGCGCTGCATTTCCGGGTTGCCGCGCTGCACCGATGCAAAATCGAGATTTTCACTGCTGCTGCCGCTGGCCATCGACGACGCCGCGCCGCCACCGAGACCGATCAGCATCGCCGGTCCGCCGAGCACGATGATGTGCGAGCCGGGCGGGATATCCCGCTTGTCTATATGCTCGCGCCGAATCAGGCCGACGCCGCCGGCAACCATGATCGGCTTGTGATAGCCGCGCAGCTCGCGGCCTTCGACGCCGTCGATGCATTGTTCGTAAGTGCGGAAGTAACCACAGGTGTTGGGTCGACCGAATTCGTTGTTGAAAGACGCGGCGCCGATCGGGCCCTCGATCATGATATCGAGCGCCGAGGCGATGCGCCCTGGTTTGCCATTGTCCGCTTCCCAGGGTTGTTCGAATCCGGGAATTCGCAGGTTTGACACCGAGAAGCCGCACAGCCCCGCCTTGGGCTTCGAGCCGATGCCGGTTGCGCCCTCGTCGCGAATTTCGCCTCCGGAACCCGTCGCCGCGCCCGGAAACGGCGATATCGCGGTCGGGTGATTGTGCGTCTCGACCTTCATCAGGATATCGAGCCGGGCATCGTCGTAGCGATACTCCGAGTTCAGCGGGGATGGCGTCAGCCGACGTCCGGCAAATCCCTCGATCACCGCCGAGTTGTCATGGTAGGCGGAGAGGATGCCGTCGCGATTCCGCGCATGAGTATTCTTGATCATCTGGAACAACGTCAAATCCTGCTCGGCGCCGTCCACCGTCCAGCTGGCGTTGAAAATCTTGTGCCGGCAATGTTCAGAGTTGGCCTGTGCAAACATCATCAGTTCGACGTCGCTTGGATTGCGCCCGAGTTCGGCATAGGCCGCCGCGAGATAGTCGATCTCATCCGCGGACAGCGCCAGGCCGAGCTCGACGTTGGCCTGCTGCAGCGCGGCCTGGCCGCCGGTAAGCGCGTCGATCTCGACGAGCGAGCGCGGCGTATGGTTTTCGAACAGCACGGCACAATCATCGATACGGGTAAACACCGCCTCGATCATGCGATCGTGCAACAGTTCCATCGGTAGCTCGTCATCGCTGTCGATGCGGTAGAGAATGCCGCGCTCGAGGCGTCGAATTTGACCGAGACCGCAGTTGTGCGCAATATCGGTAGCCTTGCTGGCCCAGGGAGAAATCGTGCCCGGTCGCGGCAGCACGTAGAATTGCTGGCCTTCGACACTGGCGGATTGTAACGCCGGACCGTAGCTCAGCAGGTTTTGCAGCACTTCGAGCGCGACGGCGTCGAGCGCATTTTCATCGCAATCGACGAGGTGGAAGTAGTGACTGCTGAGCCCGTTTAGCGAGATTCCCGCGCTGGTCAGTTGATCCTGAAATTTCCTGAGTCTGAACTCGGAATGTGCCGGGCTACCGGGCAGACATAGCATATTGTGTCAGGTCACTTTACGGGGCTTTAAAAAGTGCGCAAATGATAACGGAAAAGCGGCATCGCTCCAACACAAACCCACCCTTAAGCGATAAACCCGCATATCTCACCGATTTCCTCGGCAATTGCTCCTGCATTGCTCTACCGCCTCTGCGAGAACCTTTAATGAGCAGGTCTGCATCGTGCACCCGCTGGTGAGATATGCAGGTTAATTCTCGTGGAATGACAGGGTCTGGTAGCGATGCAGCTGGATGCTACTCGACCAGTGTTGGGCGGGCAGCCCGGCTTTTTGCATCAGCTGCCCGACAAATTCCTCCGCCGAGGCGATCTTTTCCCAGACCTGGGGCAGGAAGGTGGCGCGTAACCCACGGTCTTCGATCAGGAGGCCGTCAACCCCGGGCCTCAGCTCCTGTAGCAGGGACTCGCGCGAACCCGGCTGCCAGCTTTCGAGCTTCGATAACACCGATATCTCGATCTCTATCCGTTCGAGCTCGGCCGCGCCCACACGATCGAAGCGGCGATCGCGGAAGGCGGCATTGAAGGCCGCATTCGCCACCGCCTGGGCGAGCGCATCCCGCGCCTGCAGGGAACCGATACAGCCACGCAATTGACCCGCCTCGGTAAGCGTCACGAAAACGGCTGCCGGCTCGCGTAAAACCGGCTCCAGCGCATCGAGATCCAGCCGTAACGGCGCGGCGCTATCGACGCCCTGCTCGATCGAGCGACGCGCGGTGCGCAGCAACTGGCGTCGTTGCGATGGACTCAGATCAGTGCAGGAAAAAGGCGGCATAACCGACTACCCTGCTACGCTCGCCCGCGGTATCGCCCGAATTACAGGCCCGTAGCAGCGACACCTGCAGCTTGCGACTCCAGGCGGACGCCATTAAGCCGTTTATGGCCGCGGCGCCGCAGGCCTGTTCACCGCGTAACGTGGTCGCCTTGTTCAAAATGAGGTCGCAGGTGTCGGCGTCGATGCGCCGTGCTTCTTCATAGCCGAGGAAATGCGACAGATCCGAACTGACGACTACCAGCAGATGTTCGCTACCGGCAAGCGCATCGATTACCGCGGCAACCTGCGCGGCGTCAGCGCCGCCAACAACGACGGGGATCAAGGTGAAATCGTTCAGCACCGTCTGTAAAAAAGGCAACTGCACCTCGAGACTGTGCTCTTCGCGATGCGCCTCATCGATCACCTGGACAGCGGGCAAGGCGCCGATCCGGCTAAGCCCTTCCTTGTCGAGCGCTATCTCTCCGAGCGGGGTTGCAAAGCGGTCGACCGACGGGATAGCCATGCCCTTGACGTATACCCGGTGCGCGGGACCGAGCAATAAAACCCGTTTAACTTGATCGGGGTCAATTAACAGCTGCCTATAGGCGCAGGCGGCGGTCGACCCCGAGTAGACATAGCCCGCATGTGGTACGATCAGGGCTTCAGGAAAAACCTCGCAAGCGGCAGTTTCCGCATTCAGAAAATGGTTGACATCATGTTTCAAACGACCTGGAGCGGCATCGTAGAAATAACCGGCAACGGCCGCGGCGCGCGTGCTCATGATCTGGCCTCGAATCACAACAGGCCGTCGATTATAACCCGAACACAGAGGCCTGGTTTGTCCCCGGTCAAGACATGCCGTCAAACAGCGCACAAAGCATAGTCAAAACCCGCTACTGGCATCGCCTCGACGATGGGCGCCTGCAGTGCGACCTGTGCCCGCGCCATTGCCATCTGCGCGAGGGTCAGCGCGGGCTGTGTTACGTGCGTCAACGCCTCGACGATGAAATCAAGCTCGTCACCTATGGCCGCTCCAGCGGTTTTTGCATCGACCCGATCGAAAAGAAACCGCTGAATCATTATTTCCCCGGCAGCGCGGTGCTGTCGTTCGGCACCGCGGGTTGTAACCTCGCCTGCAAGTTCTGCCAGAACTGGGATATGAGTAAATCGCGCGAAATGGACACGCTGGCGGATGCCGCGTCTCCGCAACAACTGGCGCACACCGCGCGCGCAGAATCCTGCCGCAGCGTCGCTTTTACCTACAATGACCCGATCATCTTCCACGAGTACGCCATCGACGTTGCCGCGGCCTGCCGTGAACTCGACGTCAAAACGGTTGCCGTCACCGCGGGCTACATCGATCCCGAACCCAGGGTCGAATTCTTCGGCGCGATGGACGCCTGCAACGTCGATCTGAAAGCCTTTAGCGAACGCTTTTACCGCAAGATCTGTGGTGCTCAACTGGCGCCGATACTCGAAACCCTGGAGTACATCAGGCACGAAACCGATAGCTGGCTCGAACTCACCACCCTGTTGATCCCCGACGAAAACGACTCGGATCGCGAAATCGAAGCGATGACCGCCTGGGTCGCTGAAAAACTCGGTGTCGACGTACCCATGCATTTTACCGCCTTCCATCCCGACTGGAAGATGCGGGACATCGCGGCGACGCCGCGGGAAACCCTGACCCGCGCACGCGCCATCGCGCTCGCCAACGGCCTGCGCTACGCCTATACCGGCAACGTGCACGACAGCGGCGGTTCCAGCACCTACTGCCACAACTGTGGTGAATTGCTGATCGAACGCGACTGGTATGTGCTCGGCCACTGGGGGCTCGACGCCAGCGGCTGCTGCGGCAACTGCGGCACGGTGCTGGCCGGATATTTCGAGGCACAACCCGGTCGATTCGGCGCCCGGCGCATCCCCATATCCATCAATCGTTGAGATCGGTTGTTGGTGTCGCTTGCGTTAGCCCGCATCGCTCACCGATTTCCTGCTCGGCAATTGCCCGAAGCGTCGGACCGCCGATACGTCGGACCGCTGCATTGCTCTACTACTGCACATCCATGTGCATATCGCGACGTAAAACGGTGAGCGATGCGGGAAGTATAGGAAGAATAAACACAACTCATCTATCCTGACAAGGCGGAAAAGTGACGACAGTTATCTCGCCAAATGAATTCAGAACCCATTAATTGTTGTCCCAATAGACTGAAACAGAGTCTTTTGGCGCGTTAATGGTCAGCATCTCACCATCAGACATATAGCCGACCATGCTGCCTAAATCGTCAGCAGCCATACAGTAGTGAGATGTGTTGGATGCGCTAATCGATCCACGCTACTAGTGGCGAGTCCCTCGGCACAGGAAGTAATTCGGGGGGTGGCGGCAACTCACCCTTTCTCATGAGGTGATCGAGAATCCGGTCGATGACCACCTGATCTTCAATACAGGCGATCACCTTGGCTTCGCCCCCGCACTTCTGGCAGACCGACACGTCGTTGTCGCCTAAAGCGCCTACTTTTGGTGAACACCCGCTTCAGGCGTTGGGCCCAGGTCATAGACTTGTGCTTCTGTTGAGGCGTCTTGTCATCGTGTGCCGAAACAGGACTCCCCTTTCCACGCCGGGCGGGAGTCACCTCAATCCGATGTTTGCTGTTGGGGTGGTGCGGCACTCCGACAAACACCCCATGAAATCTGGTCAGATTTACTCTCGGTTTGGGGACCAGAGCAGCCAGCTTGGCAATGAAGTCCAAAGGCTCGAAGATGGCATGGGTCGTTCCATCGCTGTACGGTGTTTTGAGCTGGCCGCTCTTGCGCCTCTTGCGCTCGCGGCATTAGTGCATCCATGCACGTCGTAGCGGATATTGCCTGATTGTGTCGATGACAGGCGCTTTTCCGAGACCGCCGGGCGGGTGATGTAACGGCATAATCTTTCGAGCTTTGTTCGTTCCCAGGCTTGTGTGGCAACACCGGCATGCAGGCTGAACCCGGACTCTTTCGCTACTTGAGCAAAACGATCATCATCCTCCCAGGAAGGAATGGTCTGCAGCGTGAATACTTTACGCCCTTGCTGTGGCCCGATGGCAATGCGGTAGCTGACTGAGCAACCCAGTACCTGTTGCATCGGGTCTTCGTCACCCTCCAGGTTCAGGTAGCTGTTTTCTTCACCCCGTTCCAGAATTCCCTCTCGCTCAAAAAATCCGGCAACCCGGTGGCTAATCGTGTCCACCAACTCTGTTAATTCACGCTGATCCGGTGCATTGGTACGCTGGAATCTTGTTTTGCCGTATTTGTTTTCTGTGTAAATGCCATCCAGAAAAAGCATGTGGAAATGTACATTCAGCAATAGCCAATCAGAACACCATGCCGTCGACTGTGACGGTGCACTATCCCTTCCACCCGCTGGTTCATCAGCACCTGGAGGTCGTTTCCTGGCCCCGCAATAATACCGGTGCAACAACGCTTCAGCATCCCGATGGGGATACGATAAAGATTCCAGTGTGGATGCTGCAGCCAGATGCGTCACAGTTTGAGCTGCAATCACAGATCGAACTCTCAAACAAAGCACTCTTGTCTCTGGTTGATTTACTGGCTTCACATTCATCCCCTAAGGTGGACACAGGCAGACAACCGGAGCGAGCCAGTGAAACAAGTAGAGATGCCCTTCGACAACGATGCGGACAATCCCGCAGAGACGATATTGATGAATGATGAACAAAAACATCGGCTCATTGCATTCATGGCACAAGCCATCAGCACGGTGTTAAAACCATACCTGGGAGATGATGATGAACCCGCATGAATTGAATCAGAAGATCCTGCCACATCACCTGGAACGTAAAGCGGTTGTCTATATACGACAATCATCCCTGCAAGACGCGGATTACCGCCTGCTCACGGCCGGCGCCGATGTCGACCGGAAGACCGAGATCGATCCGACGCAAAAGGCGGCCAAGGTCGACGGCCGTTCGCCAGCCGCTATCCTGGCGCCGACCTTCAGCGACGAGCTGGCGCTTGCCTACGCCGGCAGATCGCTTATTTTCGGCGTATCGGTCAAGGACCGCGGTGCGGTTTCGCTGGCCGGCTATGCCGGCAAGGCGTTCTGGTTTTCGAAAGCGGGCGGGGAATTCGTAACCAGCGATTATTATTATTCCGAGTATCCCGCATGGGTGAGCGCCTGGAACGCGCGCAAGCCGGCCGTTGCCTATGCCGGCAAATCCAGGGAACTGTCCCGCGAACGCGCGGCCTATCGCTACGGCGACGCCGACGACCGCGACTACGAGACCGACTTCCCGGGTTTTGGCCGGACTTTCCCGCACCCTTACGGCGATGCCGACGACAAGTATTTCACAACGCGCCTGACGCTAAGCCCAGCCGGT
>JAAEPH010000437.1 GCA_024232855.1 Gammaproteobacteria bacterium | reverse complement strand
ATTGTGCATATTTATGAATTTTCCGGGTTAGATAGCGTAATGAAAAAAAAGCGGGCGGCGTTCCGCTGGTCACCTTATTGGTGATAAGCACTTTTTTCATATAGCTAGTGATGCGGCATACCGATGAATCAATCGCTCGCCTAAAGCGCCTACTTTTGGTGTGCAGACTTTCGTGACGATACTGCGTTTTCTAGGTTGAAGGTTAGTAATATGATGGCAGACTCTTGCCATGGCGAACCGGACCCGGTTTTAATTCGAATCGATGATACGGAATCTAAAGAATTCAGATGCTGACGCGGTACTGAAAATCTATCGCCAGGGGCTCGACAGCGGCGAGGCGTCTTTCGAAACCGAGCCGCCCGACTGGGCGACCTGGAACCGGAAGTACCACCCTTTCTGCCGCCTGGCCTGGGAGCAGGATGGGCAGCTACAGGGCTGGGCGACACTGGCTCCGGTATCGGCGCGCGACTGTTATCGCGGTGTTGCCGAGGTCAGTATTTACGTCGCCGGCGAGCAGCTCGGCAAGGGCATCGGCAGCGGTCTGATGGCGGGAATAATCGAGGCATCCGAAAGCAATGGCATCTGGAGCCTTTACTCTTCGATTTTCCCCGAGAACCGCGCTACGTTAAGCCTGCACCTGCGCCACGGGTTTCGTGAGGTGGGGATTCGCGAACGCATCGCCCGGCACAACGGGCGCTGGCGCGACACGCTGATCCTGGAACGCCGCTCCACCAGGATCGGCGTCTGAGCGGGTTAGTGAAACTGGCTTTCGAAGATGCCGAGATCCCGGGCGGCGTTACCCAGATCATCCAGTTGCAGCAGGTCGCCCAGGTGGTAACCCTGGGCGTAGTCGATTCCGATCGCTTTGAGTTTCGCAATCACCGCCTTGTTATCGACATTTTCGGCAACGGTCCTTATCCCCAGCAATTGCGCCATCGCGTGAATCGCTTCCACCATGGCGAGATCGACCTGATCACTGCAGAGATTACGAATCAGGTGGCTGTCGATCTTCACGAAATCGATGCCTAAATCCTTGAGGGCCGCAAAACTCGCCAGACCACTGCCAAAATTATCGAGTGCAAAACCGCATCCCACGGCTTGCAGGCGCTTGGTCAGCCGGGTGGCGTTCACAAAGTTATGATTGAAACTGACCTCGGAAATCTCGAAACAAAGCTGTTCGGGTTTGGCCACCGTGCTCTCGAACAAAGGCAGAATGAAATCGGCCAGCGACTCATCGGCAATAGAAGCCGCCGACAGGTTCAGGTTGACGACCAGGTCAGGATTCTGCATAAAGATGTGGGAGTAAAAACGTAATACCCGATTGATAACCCAGCGATCAATCTGCGTCATCAGACCGAAGCGCGACGCGGCCGGCAGGAAAGCGCCCGGCGTAACCACGTTGTTGTTTTCGTCCAGCATGCGCAGCAACACCTCGACACGGGCCCGAGGCCGGGTGGAATCGGGACGGAGCGCTACGATTGGCTGGTACAGCAACATAAACCTCTCGTCCGAGAGCGCGTCGTCGATATCCTTGCGTTGCAGCTTTTCACCCAGCCGACCGGTGAGCGTGGCATCCGCCTCGCTGTGGGTATAGGCGCATCCGCGGCCGAGGTCCTTGGCGACGTAACAGGCCTGGTCGGCGTCATGCATCAACTGCTTGAGTGAAATCGATCCGGCTCTGATGGGCACGATACCGATACTGACCCCGACCTTGTAAGTCTTCTGATCCCAGACGAAACGGTACTCACGGATCGCATCGATCAGCATTTGCGCAACCTTGCCCGCTTTCGATAACGGACAGTTCTCCAGCAACACACTGAATTCGTCGCCGCCCATGCGCCCCAGCGTGTCCCTGCCGCGTAACTGTCCGGCGAGCAGCGCGGAAATCTGCTTCAGCAATTCGTCGCCGGCGACGTGGCCGGCGCTGTCGTTGACGATCTTGAACTGGTCGAGGTCGAGGAAAAGCAGGGCATGGGTATTCTCGAAGTCCTTCGCCGACTGCAGCGCTTTTTCCAGTCTTTGTTCGAAATCCACACGATTGGCCAGCCCGGTAAGCGGGTCGTGAGTCGCCTGGTGCACCATCATTTGTTGCATGCGACGCGAAGCGGATACGTCCTTGAACACCAACACCACACCGATGCCATTGCCCTGGCCATCGATCATCGGCGCCGCGGTACCCTGGATCGAATAACGTTCACCGTCGCGTGAAACCAGGACATTATCGGCTTGTGGCGAAATCACCCGTTTCTCTTCGAGACAGCGTCGCGCCGGGTCCGGAACTACCTCCCCGCTTGGCTCCTCCTCGAGGTGTAACACCACTTCCATCGATAATCCCATCGCCTGGTGGTAGCGCCATCCGGTCAGGTCCTCGGCAACCGGATTCATGTAATCGATGCAACCCTTGCTATCGGTGGTAATGACGCCGTCTCCGATCGAATGCAGCGTGATCTGGGCGCGCTCCTTTTCCATCAGGGTTTCGCCGAGCGCCAGCTTGCGTTCGAGCTCGGACGAAGCACGCGCCGCAAACAGCTTGATCATCTGCACATCGTCTTTCCCCGGGTGCAGCGCCGCCCGATCGATTCCCGCCAACACGCCGATTGGCCGTCCCGAGGAATCCTGCAGCTTGAGGGCGAAGAATCCGCTGGCGTGGAAGCGTTCTTTCAGCAGGGTCGCATCGGGAAAGAGGTCGCAGGCGGAATTCTCCATATACCAGAAGCTCCCACTTTCGCCACAGGGGCTATGCTGCAGTGAAAGCTTGTGATTCATGATGTAGCCGCCATCACACCAGTAAGCCAGGGTCTGGTAACTTTGCATTTCGTCGTCGACGCAAGCAGCCAGAAACACCGCGTCGACCCGCAGGAACAGCGATAATTCACGTACCAGGGCGAAAAAGTAGGTTTCACCGGTAGTCCCCACGGTGGCTTCGATCAGGCCGTGCAGGCGCCCACGAGGATCATCGTCCTGCCGTGGCGTAGCCTTTTGCTCGCCTCGGCGCATCCAGTAGCACACCAGGGCGGCGCCAACGAGGGCGGAAACCGCGGCGATCAGAATTGCTTCAGACATGTCTTTCGGGGGCAGCTTGAAATACCTAATAAGTATAGTTGGGGAATCCGCATTTTGGGGCTTGCATGCGAGATATATTCGCTTGCATCGCCTGGCGCCTTTGCCTAACCTAGCGCGATTCCACAACTCCATAATTCAGACCGATCATGACCATTAAAAAGACCGTCGCCGCTAAACCCAATCCACGTAAATTTTCATCGCTGGTCGTCGACGGCGTCGAGCGTGCTCCGAGCCGTTCAATGCTGCGCGCGGTTGGATTTGACGATCGCGATTTCAGGAAACCGCAGGTCGGTATCGCGTCGACCTGGAGCATGGTCACGCCCTGTAACATGCACATCGATCAGCTCGCGCTGAAGGCCGCCGAAGGCGCCAATGCGGGCGGCGGCAAGGCGGTCGTATTTAACACCATCACCATATCCGACGGCATCTCGATGGGCACCGAGGGAATGAAATACTCGCTGGTATCGCGTGAAGTTATCGCCGACTCCATCGAGGCGGTGGTCGGCTGCCAGGGCTTCGATGCGCTCGTCACCATCGGCGGCTGCGACAAGAACATGCCCGCCTGCCTGATGGGCATGGCGCGCCTCAATCGACCCTCGGTGTTCGTCTACGGCGGCACCATCATGCCCGGGTGTCACAAGGAGAAACCCACCGACGTGGTTTCGGTGTTCGAAGCGGTTGGCGCGCAGGCGCAAAACAAGATCAGCAAGAAAGAGCTCAAGGAGATCGAGTGCACCGCGATTCCGGGTCCCGGATCCTGCGGCGGCATGTATACCGCCAACACCATGGCCTCGGCGATCGAAGCGATGGGCATGAGCCTGCCTAACAGTTCGGCGCAGGCCGCGATTTCGAGCGACAAGACTGAGGACTGCATCGAGGCCGGCAAGGCGGCGATGCGCCTGCTCAAGGCCAACATCCGCCCCAGCGACATCATGACCAAAAAAGCCTTCGAGAACGCGATCACCGTCGTCATCGCGCTCGGCGGCTCCACCAACGCGGTGCTGCACCTGCTGGCGATGGCCTCGTCGATCGGCGTAAATCTCAAGCTCGACGACTTTACGCGCGTCGGCAAGCGTGTACCCGTACTCGCCGACCTGCGCCCCAGCGGTCGCGCCATGATGTCGGAATTGATCGAGATCGGCGGCATCCAGCCGTTGATGAAAATGCTGCTCGACGCCGGCCTGCTGCACGGCGACTGCCTCACGGTCACCGGCAAGACGCTGGCGCAGAACCTGGCAAAGGTGAAGCCGTATCCGGCGAGCCAGGACATCGTGCATGCGCTCAACAACCCAATCAAGAAGGACAGCCACCTGGTCATCCTGCGCGGCAACCTCGCCCCCGAAGGCTCGGTCGCCAAGATTTCGGGCAAGGAAGGCCTGATCTTCAGCGGCAGGGCGCGCGTTTTTGCTTCCGAGGAACAGGCATTGAAGAAAATTCTCGATGGCACGGTAAAGAAAGGCGACGTCATAGTGGTGCGCTACGAGGGCCCGAAGGGCGGCCCCGGCATGCGTGAAATGTTATCCCCGACCTCGGCCATCATGGGTAAGGGCCTGGGCAAGGACGTCGCCTTCCTCACCGATGGGCGCTTCTCGGGTGGCTCGCACGGTTTCGTGGTCGGGCATGTCACCCCCGAGGCCGCGGTCGGCGGTCCGATCGCGCTGCTGAAAAATGGCGATACGATTACCATCGACGCCGAAAAACGGCAGGTTAACGTCGACCTCAGCGATGCCGAACTGAAGCGGCGCGCAAAGTCCTGGAAAGCACCCAGACCCCGCTACAAGCGCGGCGTGCTGGCCAAGTACGCGCGCCTGGTGAGTTCGGCCTCCGCGGGCGCGGTTACCGACCTGCCCGACGACTGAGTACTGGCGCCATGGCGAAAGCGCTGCCGACGACGCGGGAAATGATCGCCGAATTGATCGCAGCCCCTTCGGTCAGTTGCGTGCACGCCGATCTCGACATGAGTAATCGCGGCGTCATCGACAAGCTCGCCGAGTGGAGCGAAAGCCTCGGCTTCGAAGTCGAAATTCAGGAAGTCGACGAGCGTAAGTCCAACCTGATTGCACGCGCCGGCAGCGGCAGCGACGGCCTGGTGCTATCGGGCCACACCGATACCGTACCCTGCGACCCCACGCTGTGGTCCAGCGATCCTTTCAGTGCGCATGAAACCGATGATCGCATCTACGGCCTCGGCAGCTGCGACATGAAAAGTTTTCTCGCGCTTGCGCTGGACGCCAGCAGCAGCGTCAATTTCGCCAATCTCAGGCATCCGCTGACGCTGGTGGCTACCGCCGATGAAGAATCCACCATGAGCGGCGCCCGCCTGATTGCGGACAATGGCAGAAAACTCGGCCGCTATTGCGTGATCGGCGAACCGACCGGCCTGATCCCGATTCGCCAACACAAGGGCGTCCTGACCATGTCGGTCGAATTCATGGGTCAGTCCGGGCATGCCAGCGATCCGTCACTTGGCAACAACGCCCTCGAGGGCATGTATCATTTCATGACGCTCCTGTTCGCGTATCGCGAGCGCATCGAGGCGCAATACAATGATCCCGCCTTCACCATCCCGACACCGACCATGAATCTCGGCCATATTCACGGCGGCGATAACTCGAACCGGATTTGCGGCGCCTGCGCCCTGTTGATCGATATCCGTTTTTTGCCGTCGATGAGCTACGCGACCCTGCGCGCCGACCTCGAACAACTGGCGGCCGAGGTCGCCGACGCACGCGGTCTCGCCCTGCACACGCAAGCCTTCGGTGAAGGCAGGGCAATGGACACCGACGAAGCCAGTGAAATAGCGCAGTACCTGACCCATTTAACCGGCAACAAGGCCGGCAGCGCCGGCTTCGGCACGGAGGCGCCCTACTTCAACGCGATGCAGACCGAAACCATCGTCATCGGCCCGGGGTCGATCAAGCAGGCGCATCAACCCGACGAGTTCCTGCCGATCGCGCAGATCGACCCGACCGTCAACCTGCTCGAGGACCTGATCGAGCGCTTCTGTCTTTCGTGAGAATTCTCGCCGACGAAAACATCCCCTGCGTTGAGGAAGCCTTTGCCGACCTCGGCGAAGTGATCCTCATGCCCGGGCGCGAGATCCGCGCGCAACACCTGCGCGACTGCCAGTGTCTTCTCACCCGCAGCGTCACAAGGGTGGACGCGGCCCTGCTCGAGGACAGCGCGGTCGAGTTCGTCGGCACCGCGACCATCGGCACCGACCACATCGATCTCGATTACCTGCTCCGGGCGGGCATCGACTACAGCAATGCACCCGGTTGCAACGCCGAGGGCGCCGCCGAATACGTGCTCAGCGGATTGTTCGAGATATCGCGGCAGAGGGGTTTCGACCCGTTTCAGTTAAAGGCCGGAATCATAGGCTTCGGCAATGTCGGCTCGCGCCTGGTGGCGAAGCTCGAGGCGCTCGGTATCGACTGCCTGCTGTGCGATCCACCATTAGCCGCAAGCGGCGAGTCGCAACGGAACTTTACAAGCCTCGATACGATACTGCGCGAATGCAACTTTATCAGCCTGCACGTACCGCTGACGCACGGCGGCGAACATCCGACCTGGCACCTGCTCGCCGGCGAGCGCCTGCGCACCCTCGCCGAGGACTGCGTTCTGATCAACGCCGCGCGCGGCGAAGTGGTCGATAACCGCGCACTGCTCGAACTGCTGGACGCGCGCACCGACCTGCGCGTGTTTCTCGACACCTGGGAAAACGAACCGCTGGTTTCGCGCGAGCTGTTGCAGCGCGTCGATCTGGCTACTCCGCACATCGCCGGGTACAGCGTCGAAGGACGCCTGCGCGGCACGCAAATGGTGCTCGACGCCGCCTGCGCGCATTTTGGCCTGACCTCTAGCTGGCACATGTCACAGCAGTTGCCACCGCTACGCACTATCGACTGCGGCGCATTCACCGGCGACGTTGCGTTCTGGCAGGATCTCTTGCGACAGCATTGCGACATTCGTCGCGACCATGATGACTTCGTCGGCGGACACGATCTGAACGACGACGCCTTCGCGGCCCACTTCGATGGATTACGCAAGGTCTATCCCGAACGCCTGGAATACGATCGTTTCAGCCTGGATGTCGACGCCGCCACACCGGTGGCCAAGCAACTGTCTCGACTAGGCTTCCAACTGCAATTGTAAACGCCCCGAGGACCGGCATATTTCCCTTCGACGGCGTGGGTGTTGGGAAATCTTTTGCGGGGACGCCGCAAGTACATCCATGTAGGCTTAGTCGCGACGTCCATGTCGCTCATACCCCGCAAAAGATTTCCCAACACCCACGCCTTCTAGGCAAACCGGTTTTACCGCCCTGAACCCTCGGGGACATGTCACGATTTTTCGCCGATTTGTCTCTACAAACGCACATAAAACACCGAAAAATGTGCCGTGTCCCCTTCGAAGGTACGCGTTTGCGACCCCGTCAGCCAATGGAATACAGCATTGGTATACTTCCCAAGGCTGGAATCATATTTAAACAGGAATGTCCGGTCCGCACTTCGATGGGGACAGACCAAAGGTCTGTCCCCGGGGATTCAGTCCGCGAGAGTCCCCCGCTACTGGTAGAAGACGGTGGTGTACTCGCTCGGATCGACCGGTGGAATATAGGCGTCAAAGCCCGCGTTGATCACCTTGAAGATTTCATTGGCGATCACCGCGTAGCCACGCGCGGTCGGGTGCACGCCGTCGAGCGAAAAGGCCCCACCGGTAGCGAATTCCGAGGTGACACCGCCAGAACCATACACGATCCCGTCTTCATTGAGCTCGCGCAGCTTGGCATCGGCATCGAAAAGCACGAGATCGGGATCACCATTGGCGACTCCCTTGATCGTGTCATTGTATTGATCGCGCGCTGCATCGATGATTGCGACCTCGGCATCGGTCAGCACGTCGGCATCCACCATCGGCACCGAGATTCCATATTGCCCTCCACTGTCAACACCGATCTTGGATGAAGCGGTCAAAAGGATGAAATCTTCGGCAGTTGCTGGCCTGGCAAACTCGTAACCCTTGAGCGCACCAGGGAACCCGGGTAATTTGGACAGGTCAGTGAGTGTTTCGTCCTCGATCAGAATAGGATTCTGCCCTGCACTGAACGACAGGGTACGACGCGCAACCTCATCCGCACCGATAATTCCCGATACCGCGGACAGGTAGGCGTTAAACCCGGCCGCAAGTGCCGCGTTCAGCGCTGCCGCATCTGCCGCTTTCAACGGGATGGCATCATGCGGCACGGTGGTGAAAAAGGGTATCGTGGCGACATCGGGCACATTGATCAGCACGCCTTTCGCGCCAGCGCCCTTCAGCACGGCGACCACCAGCGGGTAACTGGGGAGCCCGGAGGCACCCCCGGTACCGCCGCCGGTGAAAAAGCCCGGATCGGTGATGTCGTTGCTCGCATAGGTCGTCACATCGGAATTACCCGTCTGGTCGACGCCCGTACCACCCGAGGTAGCGTAGCCCAGCACGTCGTTGTTGCCGAGCCAAAGCACGAAAAAGGTTGGGGTCTGGTTGGTCGAATCGGTCAGCATCGACGTGGCCGGCGCGCTGGCAAAGCGGACAAAGAAAGGATTCGCCGTCGCACCAAGGCCTACCGGGTCACCGTAGCTGGGCAAACCGACATGATAAAACTTTGCGCCGGCGACACCCATGTTGTTGAAAGGCCCAACCGATGGCACGTCGATCGCTGTCGACTGGGTAGGCGTAATGGTTCCCGGCGCGGCGGGCGAGTCCGGATCACCCGTGGCCACCAGCATCAACCGATCAGAGAGACCAAGGTCACCAGCCATGAAGGTCATGCTCCCGGTCGCGCCACCCGGCATCAACGGCTGCTTGAAGTTATCCCCGCGCCCGGCCGCGCGCGCGTCGCGGGACGCGCTCTCTTCGGCCTGTGCGAACTGCTGTGCAAGGATTGCCGGAAAGGAGTTCT